>JBEPVB010000027.1:0-24969 GCA_041691215.1 Chloroflexota bacterium | reverse complement strand
TCGGGCTGCCGGCCAGACGGCCGGCGTCGTCCGCGAGCTCGTCGTGCCAATCCTCCTGCGCGCCGCCGGGGACTTCGGCTGGTGGAGCGCGGCGGCCGACCTTGACCTCGACCTCGGCCGCGCGCCACGAGGTTCCGGTTCGGCGCAGCCGTTGCTACCGTCCGACCGCCAGCTCGCGATCGTTGATATCGTCGACGCCGAGGCCTGGAGCGCGCTCCGGCTTGCATCCGGGACGCTTCCGCCAGCCGATCCGACGACCGGCCACGAGTTGATCCAGGCGGCCCTCGAGGCTCCGGAGGAGGTCGCTGTGACGGCGGCGATCGTCGATGCCTGGGTCGTAGGTGCCGTCGTCTCGGCGAGCGTCGAGGGCGGCCGGGCCCTTCTCGGGCTGGGCGTCGCGCCGGGCTTTCGCCGGCGCGGCCTCGCCGCCGAGCTGCTTCGTCGCCATCTCGCCGTGGCCGGTCCAGAGGCCCGATGGGAGGCGGTCGTGACCGTTGCCGAGCGTGATCCCGCCGACCCCCTGTCGCGTGCTACCCGACGGTCGATCGCCCGCCGCCTCCTGGAGGGCAACGGCTTCACGACGGAGCGCCCGGCCGGCACCCTCGGGGCAGCGGATGCGGGGACCCTGGTCGGCCATCGTGGCTGACGCAGCCCGCCGGGATGCAAAGGGATCGACCCAGGCGTGGCCCGGGTCGATCTGGGAGCGGCTGCGGCTCGATCCAGGGAGGGTACCCCCCCGGATCGATCTCTTGGCGTCCTAGCCGGCCGCCATTCCCGGGGTGAACGGATGGGTCGCCACCTTGGCTCGCCACGGGGTGCCGAGCATCGGCAGGAGGTAGCGGTCGAGGCCGTAGTAGCCGGCGACGCGCCAGGCGAGGATGAGGCCGATGGCGAACGTGAACAGGACCGGGTTGGTCGACGCAGAGCCGGCCAGCAGGAAGGACATGTTCATGAGGGCCCCGAAGAAGGCCGCGACACCGGTCAGCATGCCGAGCACCAGCCCGACGCCGACCGCGAGCTCGCCGAAGGCGATGAGCGGCCCGAACCAGGTATAGGCGTGGTTCGAGAGCAGGAAGTTGATGAAGTCGCGATACCACTCGAACGAGATCGCGGCCTTGCCCGTGTCGGGGACGACGACGATGTTCGTCCAGAAGCCCTTGAGGGCGGCGCCGCCGTCAAGCCAGCCGGTGCCGGTCAGCTTGTGCAGGCTCGCCTCGATCCAGGCGAAGCCGAGGAACAGGCGGATCGGCAGCCAGAACAGGCCGGCCTTGGTGTTCCCGAACAGGAACCGGCTGAAGGCAGGCCCTTCGACCTCGACGACCGTGGCCTCGGGTGCCTTGCGGTCGGTGAACAGAAGGGCGACCACGACGATGGCCAGGAGCCAGAAACCAACGGTCACGATCGCGCGGAGCGAGTCGCCACCGAGCGTCTCGGGCCGGATCTCCGTGATCGGAATTTCCATCCAGAGGACCAGCGCCGCGGCCAGGAGGCCGAGGGGCGTCGCCCATTTCCTGTAGCTGGACATTTTCCGTTTCCCTTCGATAGCCGCCAGGACCAGGAGGCGCGGCACTTCTGCAAAGGTGGTCTGGTCCCGTGGAATGGAGCATCGTCGCGGCGAAGGTGCCTCGACCACGGTCTGATGGCCCGTGAACGGGTGCCATGTGGCCTCCTGACCCGGGTCCAATGGCACGACCCCATTGAGGTCGGGCCGCCGGCGACCAAACAGAACATCTGATCGATATGGCGGCCGCGCGCTACACTCCACGGCCCGTGACGCAAACGCCCGTCGCCCCTCGCGATCCCGCTGCACCGGACCCGCTGGCGCCCTTTTCGGCGCCGGTTCGCGCCTGGTTCGAGAATGCCTTCGCCTTCCCGACCCCGGCCCAGGTCGGAGGCTGGGCAGCCATCGCCGCGGGTCGCCACACGCTCATCCATGCTCCGACCGGATCGGGCAAGACCCTCGCCGCCTTCCTGTGGTGCCTCGACCGCCTCGCCCGGGCGCCAACGCCGCCACCGGTCAAGGGCTCGCCCGGCAGCGTCCGGATCCTGTACGTCTCGCCGCTCAAGGCCCTCACCTACGACATCGAGCGCAACCTTCGCGCCCCCCTCCACGGGATTGGCCTGGCGGCCCAGCGGCTGGGCCTCGAGCCGCCCCACATCTCAATCGCGTCGCGGACCGGGGACACGAGCCAGGAGGCCCGTCGCCAGCTGGCCAAGGTCCCGCCCGATATCCTGGTCACGACGCCCGAGAGCCTCTATCTCCTGCTGACCTCGAGCCCCCGCGAGACCCTCCGCGGCGTCGAGGCCGTGATCATCGACGAGGTCCACGCCATCGCCGGGTCGAAGCGAGGGGCTCATCTGGCCCTCTCCCTCGAGCGGCTCGAGCGACTCAGGCCGGCGGGCGCGCCGGCCCTCCAGCGGATCGGCCTGTCGGCGACGCAGCGGCCCCTCGAGACCATCGCCCGTTTCCTGGGCGGCGTGGGTCCCGGCCGGGAGGTGGCGATCGTCGACGCGGGCGGTCGCAAGACGCTCGACCTCGAGGTGATCGTGCCGGTCGAGGACATGAGCCGCATCGGCGAGCTCGAGCCGGCCGCGCCCCCGGTTGACGATGGGGCGCCGGCCTGGCGCGACGACCTCCGGACGAGCATCTGGCCGGCGATCCACCCCCGCATCCTGGAGCTGATCCGGTCCCACAAGAGCACGATCGTCTTCACCAACAGCCGCCGCCTCGCAGAGCGGCTCGCCCACCGGCTCAACGACCTGGCCGGCGAGGAGCTGGTCCGGGCCCACCACGGCAGCATCGCTCGGGAGCAGCGCCTCGAGATCGAGGAGGCCCTCAAGGACGGCCGCCTGCCGGCCCTCGTCGCCACGAGCAGCCTGGAGCTGGGCATCGACATGGGGGCGGTCGACCTGGTGATCCTCGTCGAATCACCGACGAGCGTGGCGTCCGGCCTGCAGCGCGTGGGACGGGCGGGGCACCAGGTGGGGGAGCCCTCCAAGGGCATCGTCTTCCCGAAGTTCCGGGGCGACCTCCTGGAGGCGACGGTCGTCGTCGGGCGGATGCACGCGGGCGCCATCGAGACGACCGTGATGCCTCGCAACCCGCTCGACGTCCTCGCCCAGCAGCTGGTGGCCATGACGGTCCTCGAGCCCTGGTCGGTGGCCGACCTCCTGGCCACGGTCACCCGCGCGGCACCCTTCGAGACGCTGTCGAGAGAGGCGCTCGAAGCGGTCCTCGGGATGCTCGCCGGCGCCTATCCGTCGGACGAGTTCGCCGAGCTCAAGGCGCGGGTCGTCTGGGATCGGGTGACCGACATCGTCGAAGGGCGCCGGGACGCCCGGGTCGTGGCCGTGACCTCGGGCGGGACGATCCCCGACCGCGGCCTGTTCGGCGTCTTCCTGGCCGGTGAGGCGGGCACGCCGGGCCGCAGGGTCGGCGAGCTCGACGAGGAGATGGTCTACGAGCTCCGGGCCGGGATGCACGGTGACGTCATCGTCCTGGGTGCCAGCAGCTGGCGGATCCTGGACATCACCCCGGATCGCGTGATCGTGGAGCCGGCGCCGGGCGTGCCCGGCAAGCTCCCCTTCTGGAAGGGCGACACGATCGGCCGGCCGATCGAGCTGGGCCGCGCGATCGGCGCCTTCGTCCGCGAGGTCGAGGGTGACCTTGCCAGGGGAGAGCCGGGGCGCGCCGCCGCCACGGCCCGCTTCCGTTCGGCCCATGACCTCGACGAGCTCGCAGCGCGGAATCTCATCGCCTACCTCGACGAGGAGCGCGAGGTCGCCGGCGCCCTGCCGACGGACCGGCGGATCGTCATCGAGCGCTTCCGCGACGAGCTCGGCGACTGGCGGCTGGTGATCCTGACCCCGTTCGGCGGCCGCATCCACGCGCCATGGACCTTGGCCATCGAGCAGCGCCTCCGCGAACGGCTCGGGATCGAGGCCCAGACCATCTGGTCGGACGACGGAATCGCCGTCCGCCTTCCGGAGGGCGAGGGCGACGGCAGCGTCGCCCGCCTGGCCGAGATCGAGGCGCTCCTCTTTCCGGCGGCCGACGAGATCGAGGACCTTGTGGTCGAAAGCGTCGGCGGCTCGGCCCTCTTTGCCTCGCGCTTCCGGGAGAATGCCGGTCGGGCCCTCCTCCTGCCGCGGCGTCGGCCCGGGACCCGAACACCGCTCTGGCAGCAGCGCCAGCGGTCGGCCGACCTCCTGGCCGTGGCCTCGCGCTACGGCAGCTTCCCGATCCTCGTCGAGACCTATCGGGAAGTGCTGTCCGATGTCTTCGACCTCGACGCCCTGCGCGGCATCCTGGGAGCGGTCGAACGCCGCGAGATCAGCATCCATGCCGTCGAGACGGCCAAGGCCTCGCCGTTCGCGGCGAGCCTCCTCTTCGACTACGTCGCGGCCTACATGTACGAGGGCGATGCGCCCCTGGCCGAGCGCCGGGCCGGCGCCCTGGCCCTCGACCGCGACCTTCTGCGCGAGCTGCTCGGCCAGGAGGAGCTCCGCGAGCTGCTCGACCGGGAGGCGCTGGCGGACCTCGAGCTATCGCTCCAGAACCTGGCGGCCGATCGCCAGGCCGGCAGCCGCGACCAGGTCCACGACCTCCTCCGCCGCCTCGGCGACCTGACCGCCGACGAGGTGGCAGCCCGGGTGGAGGGTGGTGCCGGCGTTGCCGATGCCTGGCTGGCGGAGCTCCGGGACGCTCGGCGGGCCGTGAGCGTTCGGATCGGCGCCGAGGCCCGCTGGATCGCCATCGAGGACGTCGCCCGCTACCGCGACGGTGTCGGAGCTCCCGCCCCGGCCGGCGTGCCCGAGGCGTTCCTGGGCCCCGTGAGCGGCGCGCTCGACGGGCTGCTCGCCCGCTGGGCCCGGACCCACGGACCGTTCCTGGGCCCTGAACCTGCTCTCCGCTGGGGCATGCCGGCCGGGGTCGTCGACGACGTCCTGCACCGGCTCGGCGAGGCGGGAACGCTGGTCCGGGGCGAGTTCCGGCCGGACGGCGTGGAGCGCGAGTGGTGCGATCCGGAGGTCCTCCGGATGCTGCGCCGGCGATCCCTGGCCCGTCTCCGGCGTGACGTGGAGCCGGTCGAGCCGGCGGCCCTCGGCCGGTTCCTGCCGGCCTGGCAGGGCGTCGCGCAGGTCGGGGCGTCCCTGCCCGCCCTCCGGGGCAGCGCTGCCCTCGAGCGCCTGGCCGAAGTCGTGGATCAACTCGCCGGGGTGGCCATCCCGGCCTCGGTCCTGGAACGGGATGTCCTGCCGGCCCGGATCCCCGGCTACCAGCCCCGTCTGCTCGACGAGCTGGGGGCCCTCGGCGAGGTCGCCTGGGTTGGCCGCGGCAGCCTCGGCCGCGACGACGGCCGGGTGGTCCTGTACCGACCCGGTCGCGAGGCGCTCCGGCCGACCGGCCTGCCCGACGGCGTCGAGCGACCAGCGTCAGCTCGCCACGACGCGATCCGGGTCCACCTCGCGCGACGCGGGGCGTCGTTCTACCGGGAGCTGTATGCCGCCGCCGGTGGGGGAGCGGACCGCGAAGTCCTCGACGCGCTCTGGGACCTGGTCTGGGCCGGCGAGGTCACCAACGACACCTTTGCCCCGCTGCGGGCGCTGCGCTGGAAGCGCCCTGCCCGTTCGACGGCCCGGCCGAGGGCCGGCCGGCTCACGGCGCTCGGTCCGCCCGAGGCGGCCGGTCGGTGGTCGCTCCTGGAGGACCCGGCGCCAGCCGGCGGTTCACCGACGACAGGACCGTCGCTCACCACTGGGACCTCGCCGACCGCCGGGACGTCCCCGACTGAGCGCCTCCACGCGCTCGCCCTGGCCCTCCTCGATCGCCATGGCGTGCTGGTTCGCGAGGCCGTCATGGGCGAGGGCGTGCCCGGCGGCTTCTCCGGGATCTACCCCATCCTGCGGGCCCTCGAGGATGCCGGGCGCATCCGGCGCGGGTACTTCGTCGAGGGCCTCGGCGCGGCCCAGTTCTCGCTGGCCGGCGCGATCGACCGGCTGCGGGGGGTCCGGGAGCCGGCCGCAGAGCGCGGCGACGCGAGCGCCGTCTACGTTCTCGCGGCCGCCGACCCGGCCAATCCCTACGGCGCCGCCCTCCCGTGGCCGCGTCGAGACGAGGCCGATCGCCGACCGCTGACCCGCTCGGCGGGCGCCTCGGTGGTCCTCGTCGACGGCGTCGCGGTCCTCTACGTCGAGCGCGGTGGCCGCACGATCCGGACCCTCGCCGCGTTCGACGATCCGGCAACCGCGGCGGCGGCCGTCCCGGCCCTTCGGGCCCTGGTGGGCGAGGGCCGCGACCGCGAGCTCGTCGTGACTCGCATCGATGGTCTCCCGGTCGCCGAATCACCGCACCGCGAGGCGCTGGTGACCGCGGGCTTCGTCAGCGGCTACCGCGGCCTCGTCCTGCGTGGCCGCGGACTTGACGCCGTGATCGTCCCGCGACCCCGGCTCGATGCCTGAGGGCGACTCCCTGGCCCGGATGGCCGACATGCTCCGACCGGCCCTCGCCGGCCGGATCGTGACCGCCGCGCGTGCGCGGACCCCAGGCCCGCGGACGAGCCTCGTCATCGGTCAGACCATCACCGCCGTCATCGCGACGGGCAAGCACCTGCGGATCCAGCTCGGGAGCGGCCTCGAGCTGAGGACCCACCTCGGCATGCACGGCACGTGGCATCGGTACCGCCCGGGCGAGCCCTGGCGCCGCCCGGCCGCCCGGGCCGTCCTCCTCCTCGAGGTCCCGGGCGCCGTGGCCGTCTGCTTCGATGCCCGAACCGTCGACCTCTTCGAGACACGTGCGGTAGCCCTTCACCCCGCACTCGGCCGGCTCGGGCCGGACCTCCTCGATCCCGCCTTCGACCCGGCCGAGGCGCTCCGGCACCTCCGCGCGCCGGAGCGGACCACGATCGAGATCGGGGTCGCCCTCCTGGACCAGCGGGCGATGGCCGGCATCGGCAACGTCTACAAGAGCGAGGTCCTGTTCATGGCGCGCGTGAGCCCGTTTGTGACCGTCGCCGACCTCGACGACGAAACGCTGGGACGGCTCCTGGCAACAGCCCAGCCGCTGCTCGTCCGCAACGCGAGCCCCCAGGCGCGCGGCGGCCGAGTCACGACCCGCGACCCCCGCACGGACGCGCCCCAGGCCCCCGGTCCGCTGTGGGTCTATCGCCGGGCGGGCCGGCCGTGTCGCCGCTGCGGCACGCTCATCCAGTCCGTCCAACAGGGCCACGACCTGCCGCGGACCACCTACTGGTGCCCGAGCTGCCAGGCGGCCGCGGGGCGCCCGCTATGATCGGACGACCATGTGCGAGCACTACGTGGCCCGAAGCGCGGAACCGTTCCGCCTGGACCAGCTCTGGGAAGTGACCGAGCGCCTCGAGCGCTACGGCCTGGCCGGGTTCGGCTGGGGCGCCGCGTGGCTGGGCGGAGACGCGAAGCTCCACAGCTACCGCGACGTCCGGGCCTTCCGCGACGATCCGGGCCGAGAGCGCGTCGGTCGCAACGAGACGACCGCCCTCCTCGTGCACCTTCGCCGTCCGTCGCGCCTCTCCACCCTGGGCCTGGCCGACACCCAGCCGTTCGACGATCCCGGGGGCCGGTTCAGCTTCAGCCACAACGGCGATCTCCGGAACCACAAGGCGTTCCGGGCGCGCTACCGGGACGCGGGCCGGCTCCAGGGCCGTGCCGACACCGAGGTCGGGGCTCGCTGGCTCGAGGACGAGTGGCATCCTGACGAGCCGGTGCCGCATCTCCTGGGAGCGCTCCACGACACCTTCGGCGGCCAGGCCAACCTCGCGGTCCTGACCTTGGCCGGCGACGCCCACCATTACGCCGGCAACGGCGAGAACCCGGTCTTCACCTTCCGGCTGGGGGCCATTGGCATCGCCGGGACCGGGATCTACTCGTTGGACCGATCTGTCTTCCGGTATGTCGCGCCGACCGCGACGGCCCGCCGCCTCGTGCCCATCGGGCGCACGGTCAGCCTCGACCCGGAGGGCCAACCAACCGTCGCGTGACACGGCGGCTCCCAAAGCGTCTTTCGACCGACCAGGCAGCAACGAGGGAGCGGGAGGCAGGGACGTGGAGATCGCGCACGCAGCGGCGGTGCCCGAGGACGCCGACCGGCCGACAGCAGCGCTGCCGCGAATGCAGCTCATTCGCCTGTCCCTGTATTGGCTCGGCCTGTCGTCGATCTTCATCGGCGTCTCGCAGATCCTGTCGGGGCGAATCCAGTTCGAGAAGAACGGGCCCCTGTACTCGCCCGGCTCGGAGGGCAGCACCCTCTTTGCCCTGACCGTGGCCGGGGCGCTCATCGCGGCGCTCGTTCAGCCGACGGTGGGTTCGATCTCCGATTACACGATCAGCCGCTGGGGTCGTCGAAAGCCGTACATCTTCATCGGCTCGATCCTCGACGTCGCCTTCCTGTATGGCATCGCGACCTCGAACTCGATCATTGCCGTGGCCTCGTTCATGGCCCTCCTCCAGGTGAGCGCCAATTTTGCCCAGGGCCCCTTTCAGGGCTACGTGCCCGATCTCATCCCGGCCAGGCAGGTCGGTCTCGCATCCGCCCTCGTGGGCCTCTTCCAGGTCCTCGGCAATGCCGTCGGCTTCGGGATCGGTTCGGCGGCCGTCGCGACCAACAGCTTCTTCCTCGGCACGATGGCTCTCGGTGCCCTCGAGGTAGCGACCATGCTGTCGGTCGTCTGGCGGGTCAACGAAGGCCGCTCGGCGCGCTCCCGCAACGGCCGGTCGTGGCTCTCGATCGCCCGCGAGGCCTGGGGGACCGACGTCCTCAAGGAGCGAAGCTTCCTGTGGCTCGTCAGCTCGCGCTGGTTCTTCCTCATGGGCGCGACGATGCTCATCAACCTGTCCCTCTTCTACTTCGCCCAGACGTTCGGCCTCAGCCAGTCCGCCTCGGGCGGGACGAACTTCCTCGTCCTGGCCGCGGTCATCCTGGGCAACGTCGTGGCGGTCATCCCGGCCGGACGCATCTCCGACCGGGTCGGCCGGAAGCCGGTCATCTATGCCGCCTGCGCGGTCGCCGGGACGGGCATGCTCATCGTCGCCATCGCCCCGATCATCCCCCTCGTCGTCGCTGGGGCGGCCCTCTTCGGCGCCGGCTCAGGGATGTTCCTGGCCGTCGACTGGGCGCTCATGACCGACATCATCCCCAAGGCCTCGTCCGGCCGCTACATGGGCATCAGCAACGTGGCCACGGCGACGGCGGGGATCTTCTCGCTCCTGGCCGGCGGCAAGCTCATGGACATCGTGAACGGCATCGCCGGCTACGGAACCGGGCCGCGGGCGGCGTTCCTGTTGGCGGTCGCCTTCTTCGCCCTCGGCGCGATCCTCCTCCGCCCGGTCGTCGAACCGCGGGCCCGGCGCGACGCCCCGGTGGTGCCGCTTCCGGCATAACCCGTTCCCGGGGGTGGCTGTTCCCGGGGAGCCAGTTCCGGGGTAGCCTCTCGCCATGATCCCGGCGTCACTGAGGCCAGGGCCCGCCGTCCTGGCCTCGTTGCTATCCGTCCTGCTGGTCGTGGCCGGCTGTGGCGGCCTGCCGCTGTTCCATCCGGACAGGCCGCCGACGTCGCCCGTCACGTCTGGGTTGACGGGTCCGGCCGGCACGACCTTCCCGCCAGGCGGCGGCGAGGACGACCTGTTCGTCCCGCCTGACCCCGTTTGCTCGCCGCCGGCGGGCCCGGTTGCGGTGCCACTGGTAACGGCCTCGGCGGGCACCGGGAGCGTCCTCGTGACGGTCGGTTCGAGCAGCATCATGACCTGCTCGACGTCCGACTCCGGGCCCATCGCGTCCGGGAGCCCGGTCGTGCCGCTTCGTGTCGCCGCCGGCGAGGTCATCCGCCTGGCCCTGCCGCCAGGTTGGCGCTTCCTCTACTGGCAGGGCTGGAACATCCCCGGGGCGAGCGCGGCCAATACGACGCCCGAGGGCGAGACACGCGACCACCCGGCGAGCATCACCGTCCCGGTTCCCGGCAATGCCGGGTCGTGGGTGGTCGGCGTCTCGATCTGGGCGATCAGCGACGACTGGCGGGCGGTCTCGGGGATCGAAGGGAAGGTCCTCGTCCAGCACTGAGACCCCGCCTTCCGGACGTTGGGCAGCGGCCCGCGAGCTCATCGCCGTTCCGGGACATCGGCCGCCGGTATACTCCCGCGCAACAATGACGGACGGCACGGTCATCATCATCGGTGGCGCGGAGGACAAGATCCGGGACCGGATCATCCTCAATCGCTTCGTGGCCCTCGCCGGCGGCGAGGACGCCATCGTGGCCGTGATCTCGACCGCATCGTCGTTGGGCCACGAGGCAGGCGAGCGCTATCGCCAGATCTTCGGCGAGCTCGGGGTCAAGGAGGTCCGCCCCCTCCATGCGATCACCCGCGCCCAGGCCAATGACGAGAGCTTCGCCCGCGCGGTCCGCGAAGCGACCGGCATATTCCTGACCGGTGGCAACCAGCTCCGCCTGTCGTCGACGCTCGGGGGGACCCGCCTGGCAGAGGCGATCCTCGACCGCTTCCGCCATGGGGCGGTCGTGGCCGGGACCTCAGCCGGCGCGTCGGCGATGTCGACCCACATGATCGCCTTCGGGGCCTCTGGCGCGACCCCCAAGCAGCGGATGGCCGCGATCGCGGCCGGTCTCGGCGTCCTGCCGGGCGTCATCATCGACCAGCATTTCCAGCAGCGGAACCGGTTGGGCCGGCTCCTCAGCCTCATCGCCCAGAACCCCAGCCTGCTGGGCCTCGGCGTGGACGAGGACACGGCCGGCGTCGTCGGGCCGGACCACGTCCTCGAGGTCATCGGGCGGGGCAGCATCACCGTCGTCGATGGCGCAGCTGCCGAGACCGATGCCTGGGATGTCCGGGGCCACCGCCCGGTCATGATCAGCGGCGTGGTCCTGCACTCGTTGCCGGCCGGCTACCGCTTCGACCTCCGGCGACGGCATCGGGTGGCCGGGCCCACGCTCAAGGCCCTGCCCGGTGGCGAGGCCGCCGCGTCCAGCTAGGGTTCCAGGACGCACCAAGGTTCCAGGACGGGCCGGCTCGCCGGCGCCAGGAGGGAGTGATCCGTGGCCGAGGCCACCGCGAAGACCAGCCGCCCCCGGCGTTCCCGGGCTGCCTCGGCGGCCGCCGCCGTGGCCACCGGATCCGGTCGTCCCGGGCCCGATCTCCGGATCCTTGATACGCGGATCCTGCGCGGTCCCAACTACTGGTCGCGGGCACAGGTCATCAAGATGCTGGTGGACCTCGGCAGCCTCGAGCAGTTCCCGAGCAACACCATCCCGGGCTTCGTCGACGGCCTCATCGCCTGGATCCCGTCGCTCGAGGACCACGCCTGCTCCCTGAACCGTCGGGGCGGCTTCCTGACCCGACTTCGGGACGGGACGTGGGCGGGCCACGTGGCCGAGCACATCGCCCTCGAGCTCCAGAACCTCGCCGGGACCGACGTCCGTCACGGCAAGACACGCGGAGCGGGCGGCGAGGGCCAGTACAACGTCATCTACGAGTTCCGCGAGGAGTCGGTCGGGACCGAGGCCGGCAAGCTCGCCATCCGGATCGTCAACCATCTCGTCGAGCCGGCCGCCGATCCCGACCTCGACTACCTGGCCGAGCTCGAGGCCCTCATCCGCCTCGCCGAGCGGGCGGCCTTCGGACCCTCCACCCAGGCGATCCTCGACGAGGCTGCCTCGCGTGACATTCCGTTCATGCGCCTTGACCGCCACTCCTTGGTCCAGCTGGGCCAGGGCGTCCACCAGCAGCGGATCCGGGCGACGATGACGTCGCGGACGTCGGGCATCGCGGTCGACATCGCCAGCGACAAGCACCTCACCAACCGCCTTCTCGATTCGGCCGGCCTACCGGTGCCCCGGGCCGACGTCGTCGAGACCGAGGAGGCGGCCGTCGCAACGGCGAAGCGCCTCGGCTTCCCGTGCGTCATCAAGCCCCTCGATGGCAACCACGGCCGGGGCGTCCACCTGGATCTCCAGTCCGAGGAGGATGTCCGAGCCGCCTGGCCGGGCGCCCTGCGCGAGTCGCGCTCGGGCGAGGTCGTCGTCGAGACCTACATCCACGGCAACGACTACCGCTGTCTCGTGATCGGGGGCAAGGTCGCCGCGATCGCCGAGCGCGTACCCGCCTCGGTCGTGGGCGACGGCACCTCGACCGTCCGCCAGCTCGTCGACCAGACGAACAGCGACCCGCGCCGCGGCATCGGCCATGAGAAGGTCCTGACCAAGATCGCCGTCGACCCGGCGGCGGTCGAGCTCGTCCGCGGGCAGGGCCTGGAGATGGACGCTGTCCCGTCCGCGGGGACCCGGGTCAAGCTGGCCCTGACCGGCAACATGTCGACCGGTGGGACGTCCATCGACCGGACCATCGAAGCCCACCCCGACAACGCCGAGATCGCCGAGATGGCGGCTCGTGTGGTGGGCCTCGATGTCGCCGGCATCGACTTCATCTGCCCCGATATCACGGTCCCCGTCCGCGAGACCGGCGGGGCCATCGTCGAGGTCAACGCCGCGCCCGGCTTCCGGATGCACACCCACCCGACCGAGGGGGAGCCCCAGTACGTCGCCCGGCCGGTGATCGAGCTCCTCTTCCCGCCGGGAGCGCCTGCCCGCATCCCGATCATCAGCGTCACCGGCACGAACGGCAAGACGACCACGGTCCGGATGATCGCCCACATCCTCAAGCTGATGGGCCGCCGGGTGGGCATGACCTCGACCGATGGGATCGTGGTCGACGGGCGGATGATCAAGCGCGGCGACATGTCGGGCCCCAAGTCGGCCCGGATGATCCTCCAGAACCCGACCGTCGATACGGCGGTCTTCGAAGTCGCCCGGGGCGGCATCCTTCGCGAGGGCCTTGGCTACGACCGCAACGACGTGGCCGTCGTCACGAACGTCACCGGCGACCACCTCGGCCTGGGCGGCATCGACACGCTCCGCCAGCTGGCCGACGTCAAGGGCGTCCTCGTCGACGCCGTGCCCCGGACGGGAACGGCGGTCCTGAATGCCGACGATGTCAACGTCGCCCGGATGGGCCAGCGCTGCGACGGCGCGGTCATCTACTTCTCGATGGAGACGGAGAAGGGCGAGCCGGGCTTCGATCGGGTCGACGGGCACACCGGTCGGGGCGGGGCGGCGTTCGTGATCCGCCACACGCCCGAGGGCGACCAGATCGTGCTTCGCCACGGGCCGCGGACGATGCCCGTCCTCTACACCCACCTCATCCCGGCGACCTTCGGCGGCAAGGCTCGGATGAACGTTTCGAACGCGCTCGCCGCGGCGGCGGCGGCCTGGGGGGCGGGTGCCCACCTGCATGACATCCGGCAGGGCCTCCGGACGTTCACGACCTCGTTCTTCCAGGCGCCCGGGCGCCTCAACCTTGTCCAGGTGGCCGGCGTCCGGGTGATCATTGACTACTGCCACAACGTCGACGGCATGCGGAGCCTGGCCGACTTCGTGAACCGGATGATGCTCGAGAACGGCGTTCGTGACGGCCGGGCGATCGGCGTGATCGGCGTTCCCGGCGACCGTCGGGACGAAGACATGCGGGCCTACGGCGCGCTGGCGGCGATGGCCTTCGACGAGATCATCGTCCGCGAGGATCGGAACCTTCGCGGGCGGCCGTCAGGCGAAACCGCCACCCAGGTCCTCGACGGCGTCCGCCAGGCCCGCCTCGACGGGGGCCGGGCGCAGCGATCCGACAAGATCCTCGATGAACCCAAGGCGGTCCGAGCGGCCCTCCGGCGGGCGAACCCGGGCGACCTTCTGGTCATGTGCGTCGACGATGCGATCGGTGTCTACCGCCAGACGATGGCCGCCGCGGGCCACGGCCTCGGGACCACGGCGTTCGCCGATCCCGGCGAGCTCGAGGCGCCGGAGGGCTGAGGCGGGGCTCCGGCAGATGCACGGCTCGGGCTGACGCCGCTCCGCCCGACCGAGCTCGCCCGGGAGCTCCACGGCGGGCGTGGCGCCGCGCCGCGACGGGCGCGCCAGGCAGCCAGTTCCGTGGTTCCGCTGCCCGCCAGCTCTGCGTCGGCGCCTGGCGCCGGGAGCTACTTGCTGATGTCGAGGTTCGCGCTGACGACGCGAACGATGCCCAGGATGAGCACGGCCGACAGCACCACGAGCGCGATCCCGATCGCAGCCTCCACGAGCAGACCCTCCATCCGTCCATCGATCGCCGGTCCTCCGGCGCTGGCGGCATCATGGGCCGCCACGGACCCGGTCGCAACGCGGTTGCGCCCACCGGAGCGCGTGATCCGGGATGCGACGCGGGCTCGGCGCCGCCGGATCACGTGATGCGGCCGCGGCCCCGCCTCGAACCCTCAGCGCCGCGGCCGGTCCTCGAGGCGCGGCGCCAGGCTGAGGAGGTCGGCCACCGAGTCGAGCGGTCGGAAGCCGAGGTCCCCGAGCAGCTTGAACACGCCCGGCCGATCCTCGTGGCAGAGGAGGACCACGACTCGGGCGGCATCGTGGCGCGCGCCCTTGGCGCTCGTGGCCGCGCCGTTGAGCTCGGCCTGGAGGGCCGCCGTCTCCGATTCGTAGACGGGGATGTCGTCGGCCCAGCCCGCCCCCGTGGCGCCGGCCTGTAGCTCACCCACGACCGAGGCCCGTGACCTGCCGCGAAGGTACCCGATCGTCTCCTTGATCGCGATCCGCTGAGCCCGCCGAGCCGCGATTTCGCCCATCCCTCGAAGGGTGTCGTCGGGCCGATCGCCGGCCGTGCCGATGATCACGGTGATCGGGGTCACCCTTCCGCCCGCGCCTGCAGCGATGCCCTCGGCAACATCGAGGAGGACGCTCAGGCCGGCCTCGTTGTGGGCGAAGTCCACGATCGCCACCCGGGCTCCGTTCCTGAAGATGTTGAGCCGACCCGGCGACTCCTCCGACACCGGCCGGAAGTCGAGGAGACCGTCGCGGACCTGCTCGATCGAGGCCCCCAGGGCGCGTGCCCCGCCGGCCGCGGCCAGGGCGTTGGCCACGTTATGGCGGGCCAGGCCGGCCAGGGTGATCGGAATCTCGCGGACCTCGGCGATGGGCCGCCAGCCGGCGTCGGGCCCAAAGCCGTCCGCCCCGGAGCCATTGGCCTCGCCCAGCTCGCCGTCGCGGACGAGGTAGGCCCGGCCGCCGGCCGCCAGGTGCCGTCGCACGGGCGCCGAGGCGTCGCCGGCGAGGGAGAAGAGGGCCACCTGGGCGCGGACCGTCCGGGCCACGGCCAGGACGTACGGATCGTCGGCGTTGAGGATGACCCAGCCCTCGGGCTTCGTGATCCGGCAGATCGTGGCCTTGACCTCGGCCAGCTCGGGCAGGGTGTGGATCCCCTGGAGGTCGAGGTGATCGGCGCTCACGTTGGTCAGGATGCTGGCGTCGTTGGACTCGTAGCCGACGCCGCGCAGGACAAGGCCGCCCCGGGCCGTTTCGAGGACCGCCACGTCGAGATCGCTCCGGCGGAGGATCTCCTGGGCTCCGCCGGGACCGGTCCAGTCGCCAGGCTCGATCATCCGCTCGTCGACGAGGACACCGTCCGAGGTCGTCGTCCCGACGTGATGCCCTGCCCGCAGGAGGATCCGCGTCAAGAGGCGGGTCGTGGTCGACTTGCCGTTGGTCCCCGAGATCGAGATGGTGGGCATCCGCCGCTCGACGTCCCGAATCCACGGCGACGGCGAGGCCGAGGCACGCCCGATCCGGTCCTCCCAGCCGGCCAGGAGCCGCTCCTGGGAGCCCGTCAGCCGGGCCCGCCGGGCAGGGGTCGCGCCACGTTCCGCCAGCGCCACCGATGCCTCGCCGATCAGGCGCGCCCGTTCGGCGCCCAGCCATGGCCAGGTCAGGATCCAGTGGCCGGGATCGGACGATCGATGGACCCTGATGCCGCCGACGCCCTCGCCCCGTTCCCGCCGCAGGCGGCGCGCCCAGGCCGCGATCGCTGCCACTGCGTCCGGCCAGTCCCGGGGCCGGACCGTCGCTCCGAGGTGGACCAGGGCGTGCCGGGCCGGGACGCGCTGGCCGTACCAGGTCCGCCGGCGGCCGACGCCGATCTCGACCTTGACCACCGGTTCGAGCCGGTAGACGTTGGGGCCTTCCAGGAGCCGGATCTCGACGAGTCGCATCGTCCTCCGAGGATAGCAACGAGCGACGCCGCCAAGCCGGCTGATCCGCGCCCGCCTAGACTCCGCCCATGACCAGTCTTCAGACCCCCGGCGGCGGCGTGACCGGTGAGGAGCTGGAAGAGCTCGGGGCCGCGGTCGCGGCCGCCCAGGAGCGCTTCCTCGAGGAGCTCGAGACCCTCTGCAGCATCGACTGCGGGAGCTATTCGCCGGCCGGTGTCAACGCCGTCGGCGACTGGGTGGCGTCCCGGTTCGAGGCCCTCGCCGGGACCGTCGACCGTCGCCCTGACCCTGGCGGCAGGCTCGGCGACACCGTGATCGGGACGTTTGCCGGCCGGGCTGGGGCCGGTCCGCGGCTCCTCCTGATCGGCCACATGGACACGGTCTTTCCCGACGGCACGGCTGCCGAGCGGCCGTTCCGGATCCGGGACGGGATCGCGACCGGTCCGGGTGTGACCGACATGAAGGCCGGCCTGATCGCCGGCATCCACGCCCTGGCCGCCCTCCGCGAGCTGGGCGGCGGCTGGGAGGCCCTGCCGTTCGAGCGGATCACGTACATCGCCAACCCGGACGAGGAGATCGGATCGCCATCGTCCACCCCGCATATCAAGGAGGCCGCCGCCGCCGCCGACGCGACGTTCGTCCTCGAGTGCGCCAGGGCGAACGGGGACTTCGTCTCCGCCCGCAAGGGCATCGCGGATCTCCGGCTGACCGTCCGGGGCAGGGCCGCCCACGCCGGCGTCGAGCCCGAGAAGGGGCGCAACGCGATCCTCGCCGGGGCCCGGATCGTCGAGCGCATCCAGGCTCTCAACGGCCGGTGGCCCGGGGTGACCGCGAACGTCGGGGTCTTCCAGTCGGGGACGCGGCCCAATGTCGTGCCCGAGCTGGCCACGATCGAGGTCGACCTCCGGGGCGTGACCGCCGACGAGCTGGCAGCGGCCGTCAGCGCGGTCCGGGACATCATCTCCGAGGCCGGCGTCCCCGACGTCACCGTGGAGCTGAGCCAGATGGCCGGCTGGGCGCCGATGGAGAAGCTCGAGCGGTCGGGCCGCCTGGCCGACCACGTGAAGGCCATCGCGGCCCGCCTCGGGTTCTCGACCCTGGACGTCTCGACCGGCGGCGCCTCGGATGCCAACACGACCTCGGGCATGGGCGTGCCGTCGATCGATGGCCTCGGCCCGATCGGGGGGCGGGATCATTCGCCCGACGAGTACCTCGAGGTCGACTCCATCGTCCCCCGGACGACCCTCCTGGCCGGGCTCCTCCTCGCGACCGGCCGGGACCCGATGGTGGCGAGCTGGCGCACCGGGTGAGCTCTCGCCGCTCGATCACCACGGGTGGTCCGTGGGAGGCGCCGTTCGGCTACAGCCGGGCCATGGTCGTCGGCAACCAGGCGTTCGTCTCGGGGACGACCGATGCCGGCCCGGACGGCCGATCGCGCCACCCGGGCGACGCCGCGGGCCAGGCCATGGCCGTCTTCTCGATCATCGGCGAGGCCCTCGGCCAGGCCGGCTTCTCCCTGGCCGATGTCGTTCGGACGCGGATGTACGTGACCACCGAGGCGGCCATCCCCGTGGTCGGGGCGGTCCACGGCGAGGTCTTCGCCGAGGTTCGCCCGGCCGCGACCGCGGTGATCGTGGCTGGCCTCATCGACCCTTCGCTCCTGGTCGAGATCGAGGTCGACGCAGTTCGCCCAGCGGAGGCCTCGTCCGGCTGAGCCGGCCCGGACCTCAGCCCCCGAAGGCGCGGACGCCTGCGGCCAGGACCGCTGCCCCGATCAGGCCGACCAAGAGGCCGCGGCGAGCAGCGACGAGGACGACGCACAGCCCGACGGCCAGCCATTCGATGCCGACGTGGGGCGAGGGATGGCGCTGGGAGTCGATCGCCACGAACGTGTTTACGGCGGCAAGGGCGGCGAGGACGGCCGGCGCGACGAGCCGGAGGTATTCCTGGACCAGCCGGGGCAGACGGTGGATCCCGGGCGTGAGCAGCGGGACCGCGCGCCAGGGGTACGTGACGGCGCCCATGAGAACTGCCAGCCAGAGGAGGGTCGTGCTCATCGCGCGGTCCTGGCCGATGGGTCGTCCATCTTCGGGCTGAAGACGACGATGGCCTCATGAGGCTGGTCGCCCGGCCCGTGGGGCGTGACCAGGCCCGCCAGCGGACCCAGCAGGCCACCGGCGATGATGCCGGCCGCGGGATCCAATGCCAGCCCGACGCCGACCGCGGCGATCGCGCCGACGAGTGCGGCCACGAGCTCCCGCCGCCCGGTGACGAGCCCGACCGCGAGGCCGGCCATGGCGGCCGGGAAGATGACGTCGAGGCCGTACCGGGAGGGATCCGGGATGTTGCCGCCGACGACCGAGCCAAGGATCGTGGCGATGTTCCAGGGAATGAAGGTCGTGACGATCGCCGCCCACCAGTAGCCCCACAGGTCAGCTCGTCCGATGCGCCGGAAATGAGCGATCGCGAGGGCGAAGGCCTCGTCGGTCAGGAGATGGGCCATGACCGCCTTGACCGGCCGTGGCCGATCGGCGATGTACGGCGCCAGGGCCGCCGCATACAGGAAATGGCGGGCATTGAGAAACGCCGTCAGCAGGACGATGCCGAGCCACGAGAAGCCGCCCAGGACGTAGCCGACGGCCGCGAACTGGGCGGCGCCGGCGAAGACGATGACCGACATGCCGCTGGCTTCGAGGGGCGAGAAGCCCGCCGCCCGGGCGGCCAGACCGTAGACGAACCCGAAGCCGGCGGCGCTGACGATGATCCCCAGGCCGTCGAGCTGGAGGCGGCGGCGGGAGGCCGCGAGGTCGACCTCAGGGGACCGGGAGCCGGAGCCGGTTTCGCTCGTAGGCGCGCCCGCGCTCGTCCGCTCCGTCAGCGGAGGAACGTCTTCGCGCACGTCCCGTCGCAGACGACGTAGACGGCGTGGAGGTCGTGGGCATAGCCGGCGACATGGAGGAGCCCGGGACAGCCCTTCGTCGGGCACTTCCAGACCCACCATCGATCGTTCGCGTCCAGCGGGCTGGTCTCCGCGGCGAGCGTCGCCGCCAGTCCCTCGCGGGCCGCGACGAGGGCGGCGATTCGACCGGCGCGCTCGGCCTCGGTCTCGCTCGTGTAGGGATAGCTCTGGCCGACGTTCGAGGTCACCGGATCCTCCGCGGACGGTCTGGACGGGGGTTCGAGTATCGCATATGGGCCTCCTGGATCGACCCTGGTGCCGTGCCCTGCGACCTCACCACACGGCCGGCAGACCGGCGCTTCGCGGGTCGGTGGTCGCCGCCACCGAGCCGTCGGGCTCGCCCGGGCCACCTTCCACCAGCTCGATCGCATGCTCGTGGCCAAGTCCGCCGTCGAAGGGCGTCATCCGCCGGATCCGATGGCCCATGGCCTCGAGCGCCTCGAGCACGGCGCCCGGGAAGCGCGGCTCGATGCGGACGACGTCGGGCGGCGCGAAATGCTCGGCCGGCTCCACGTACCAGCGGGGCGCCGCGACCGCGGCCCGGATGTCCTGCCGGCCGTCGACGAGGGCGCTGACCAGCTGGGCATGGATCTGGGGCTGCGCGTCGCCGCCCATGGAACCGGCCACGATCCAGGGCCGATCGGGTTCCTTGAAGAGCATCCCGGGCAAGAGGGTGTGAAGGGTTCGCTTCCGCGGGCTGAGGACGTTGGCGTGACCAGGGTCCAGGGAGAAGTAGCTGCCCCGGTTCTGGTAATGGATGCCCGTCGCGGGATCGACCACGCCCGAGCCGAAGCCCAGGTAGTTCGATTCGATGAGGCTCACGGCATTGCCCGCGGCGTCAACGACCCCGAGGTAGATCGTGCCGCCACCGGGCGGGTTGGTCGACGGCGCCGGATGGCTGGCCCGGTCCGGCGGGAGTCGCGCCGCGAGGTCGGCGGCGTAGCCCTTGTCCAGGAGCCGCGCGACGGGAATGTCGTGGAACTCCGGGTCGGTGAGGTGGGCGTCCCGATCGGCCATCGCCAGCTTGGCCGCCTCGATGACCCGGTGAATCCAGGTCGCGTCCGTCATGACCCCACGTCGGAAGGTCGCGTGCTCGGGCTGGCCGGCTGCCTCGAGGATGTTGAGCAGCTCCAGGGCGACCACGCCCGACGAATTCGGTGGGTGGGTCGTGACCCGAACACCGTGATAGGTCGTCTCGATGGGCTCGCCCCACGTGGAGCGGTGGTCGCGGAAGTCGGCCGCCGCGTGGGCGCCCCCGAGGGCCGCCAGGGTCGCCGCCTGGGCCACCCCGAGGTCGCCGTCGTAGAAGGCGTCGAAGCCTTCCTCGACGAGGCGCTCCAGCGTGGCGGCCAGGGCCGGAAAGCGGACGATCTCGCCGCGCCGCCAGGGCCGTCCGTGGGGGCGATAGATCCTCGGGAACGCGGCCGCCGGCCCCAGGGCGACCGCCGCCAGCGGGGTCATGATCTCGACCGCTGCGATGAAGCCGTCCCAGGCCGGGAATCCGTCGCGGGCCAGCTCGATGGCCGGGCCGAGGAGCTGGTCGCGGGTCAGGCGCCCGAACCGAGCATGGGCGTCGCCCCAGGATCGAACCGCGCCGGGGATGGTCACGGCCAGCGGGCCACGCAGCGGCAGGGTCGTCATGCCAGCGGCCCGGAGCGCCGCGGCGTCGACCCCGGCCGGAGCCCGGCCGGAACCGTTGAGGGCCACCTGCCTGCGGGCGGCCGCGTCCCAGACGAGCCAGAACGCGTCGCCGCCGAGGCCGCAGGCGCTGGGCACGACGACCGCGAGGGCCGCATTGGTGGCGATCGCGGCGTCGACCGCGTGGCCACCAGCGCGAAGCACGGCCAGGCCGGCGGCCGTCGCGAGGTGATGGGGCGCCACGACGGCGCCGTGCCGGCCCCGCACCAGCGGGACGGGGACGAGGGGAGCCGAGGCGGCGTTGGTGATGCCCCGGAGGGTCATCCCTCGACGTTGCCGAGCGTGGACGGGGCGCCGGGTCCGAGGTGATGCTCCAGACCCCGGAGGCGGGCCAGCGGGATCAGGGCGACCAGGAGGAGCCCGCCCGTGCCGAGCAGGAGGCCGTCCATGCCCCGCCAGTCGGCGGCCACGCCACCGATCAGGCTGCCCCCGATCTGGCCGATCCCCAGGAAGACGGAATAGAGGCCCATGATCGCCCCCCGATCACCGGGGAACCGCTCGCTCACGTCGGCCAGGAGGCCCACGGCGGCCGGCGTGGCACCGGCCAGGACGAACAGGCCGCCACCCACGACGGCCACGGAAGCCGCAACCATGGCCCCGACCACGATCGACGAGCCGGCCGACCCTGCCCCGTGGTTGACGACCAGGCCCGCCCCCACGAGGGCCAGGCCACCAAGGATCCCGAACAGGATGATCGAGGTCCGCCGGAAGCGGTCGAAGCGGTTGCCCCACCACCAGATCCCAGCCCCGAAGACGATGGCGATCACGATCGCACCGACGGTGATCTGGTTGGGCGAGAAGCCCTGGAGGAGCCACTGGTCGGGGAAGCGCGGGTCGGCCTTGTTGAACTGGTAGAGGGACTGGCTGAACCACAGCCCGATGGCCGCATTCACCGCGATCCACGTCGGCGCGAGGAGCAGGACGTGGGAGTGGCCGACGAGCTCCAGGTAGCGCTTCAGGCTCACCGGGGCGGTTGCCCGGAACGACGCCGCCTCAGCGGTCTCGTGGACGCCGAAGAAGTAGATGAGGAAGGCGATGACATAGATGCCGGCGTTCAGGATGAAGGCGGTGGTGCCGAAGATCTCGAAGGCCTTCGTGGCCAGGATGAAGCCCGCCCCGAGGCCTGCCAGGGTGGCTCCCTCGAAGCGGGCTGAGGCCTTACCTCGAAGGACCTCGTTGCCGGCCGTGGCGACGGCGATGAAGCCGAGGATCGAGGGAATCGAGGCCGCCGTCGACGCTCCCTGGAGGAGCCGGGCGCCGCCCAGGATGCCGAGGTTCGCGGTGAGCGTCATGAGCAGGACCGCGGCCGCACCGAAGGCCGGGCCGTAGAGCATGACCCGGCGATGCCCCCAGCGATCGGACAGGACGCCGAAGAGCGGCGACAGGGCCAGCTCGGCCACGAAGAAGGTGGCCGACAGGAGGCCGACCGTCTTGGCGTCGATCCCGGCGGTGCCCTCGGTCGACAGCTTGGCCAGGTAGGCGCTGAGCATTGCCCCGGTCAGGCCGGTCGCGAAGCGAAGGGCGAAGGTGCCGACCAGGACGTTCCGGAGCGATCGATCCATCGCCCCGAAGGGTACCGGAGTCCCGCTCGCCGCCGGTATCATCGGGACGAGGAAGGGCCGGCGCCTCGCGTGCCCACGCGACGCCTCCCCGGAGGAGACCCGTGAGCCACGTCGCCATCGTCACCGACTCGGCGTCCGACCTCGCCCCGGATCGAGCGACCGCCCTGGGGATCACGATCGTGCCGCTCGCCGTGAGCTTCGGAGCCGAGAGCTTCAAGGCCGGCGTCGACTTGTCGAGCGCCGACTTCTGGGCCCGGATGACAGCCCCGGATGCGCCGTTCCCCAAGACCGCGGCCTCGAGCCCTGGCGATTTCCAGGCCGTCTACCAGGCCTGCTTCGACGGCGGCGCCGACGCGATCGTCTCGATCCACGTCGCGGGAACCCTGTCGGGGACGCTCAAGAGCGCCGAGGTGGCCCGCTCGATGCTGGCCGACCGGGACATCCAGATCGTCGATTCGACGAGCGCCTCGATGGGCGAGGGCCTCCTCGCCGAGCTCGGCGTGGACCTTGCCGCGCGCGGTGTCGCCGCCGCCGAGATCGCCCGGATCCTCACCGAGCGAGCCGCCGACCTCAATGTCTACGTCGCCCTCGATACGCTCGAGTACCTCAAGCGGGGTGGCCGGATCTCGGGCGCCTCGGCCGCCATCGGGACGCTGCTGTCCTTCAAGCCGATCATCACCATCAAGGACGGCAAGGTCGAGGCTGCCGAGCGGGTACGGACGCGAGCCAAGGCGCGGGAGCGAGTCATCGAGATGCTCAGCGTGCGCCCGGTGGAGCGCCTGGCCATCCTCTACACGCCGCCCTCTGAGCCGGACGCCTTCCGCGAGGAGGTCATGCGCGCGATGACCGGTGGTGTCGATCCGGCCAGGGTCACGAGCCAGGTGGTCGGGCCGTCGGTCGGGCCGCATCTCGGGCCCGGCTGCCTCGGCGGGGTCGTCCTCTACCGGCGGGACTGACTGCCGTCACGGCTGTCCGCCCGACCAACCGGCGGGCGAGGCCCGTCGGGCGGCGCGCCAGGGCACCACAAAGGTTGCGGCAGGGTTGCGAACGGGATTCCGCCGGGTGCCGATCCGACGAGGCCCCGGCTATACTCCTGACGCTTTACCACGCGCTGGCGTCCCGGAACCCGGGTCGCCACGCACCGTGGGGTCGTCCGGGAGACGGCTCACCATTCGGGACGGCGAAGACCGCACCGAACCGGAGGAACTCCGACCACATGACCACCGAGCACGTGACCGCCCCGATCAACGCCTGGGCGGTGGCGCAGCAGCAGTTCGACCTGGCCGCCGAGCGGCTCAACCTCGACCCCGGCATCCGGGGCGTGCTCCGCGAGCCCCGCCGCGAGTTCACGGTCCACTTCCCGGTCCACATGGACGACGGATCGGTCCGTGTCTTCACCGGCTACCGGGTCCAGCACAACCTCGGCCGCGGCCCGGCCAAGGGCGGCATCCGCTACCACCAGGACGTCTCGATCGACGAGGTCAAGGCCCTCGCGATGTGGATGACCTGGAAGTGTGCCGTCGTCGGCATCCCCTACGGCGGCGGCAAGGGCGGCGTCATCGTCGATCCCAAGCAGCTGTCGATGCGGGAGCTCGAGGCGCTGACCCGGCGCTTCTTCACCGAGATCGAGGTCCTCGTCGGGCCCGAGAAGGACATCCCCGCCCCGGACGTCAACACCAACGCCCAGATCATGGCCTGGATGATGGACACCTACTCGATGCACGCGGGGTACACCGTCCCGGGCGTCGTGACGGGCAAGCCCATCAGCCTCGGTGGCTCGGAGGGCCGCAACGAAGCGACCGCCCGAGGCACGGTCTACTGCATCGTGGAGGCGACGCGCCACCTCGGGATGGAGCTCGACAAGTGCCGGGTATCGGTCCAGGGCTTCGGCAATGCGGGCTCCATCGCCGCCCAGCTCATCGGCAACGAGGGCGCCACGGTGGTCGCGGTGTCCGACTCGACCGGTGGCATCCACAGCCCGTCCGGCCTCGACATCAACAAGGTCATCGCCTGGAAGAAGGAGCACGGGACGGTCCAGGGCTTCCCGGGCTCCAAGGACATCACCAACGCGGCCGTCCTCGAGGTCGACTGCGACATCCTCATCCCGGCCGCCCTCGAGAACCAGATCACCGCTCAGAACGCCGACAAGATCAAGGCTCGCCTCATCGCCGAGGCAGCCAACGGCCCGACGACGCCGGAGGCCGACCGGATCCTGTGGAAGAAGTCGAAGTTCATGATCCCGGACATCCTGTGCAACGCCGGTGGCGTGACGGTCTCCTACTTCGAGTGGGTCCAGGACCTCAACCGCGACCACTGGAGCGAGCAGGTCGTCAACGAGAAGCTCAAGGAGATCATGGTCAAGGCCTTCACCTCGGTCCTGGCCATCGCGCGTCGCGAGCAGTGCGACATGCGAACCGCCGCCTACCTGCTCGCGGTCCAGCGGGTCGCCGACGCGATGGAGATGCGCGGCCTGTACCCGTGACCCTGGGCTGATCGGGCCCCATCCGGGCGTTGTCGGCTGCGGGCGCTCGCTCACGCACAACCAAAGACGGCCGCCGCCCCCCCACCCCCCCCCCCCAGCGGGGGGCCCGCCGGGGCCCCCGGGGGGGGCCGGGGGCCGGGGGTTT
>JBEPVB010000026.1:0-25689 GCA_041691215.1 Chloroflexota bacterium | reverse complement strand
CCCCAGCGCCGCCGCAAGCTCGGGTGCGTCCGCCGGCCTCCCGCGTCGGCGGCGCTCGGTCGTCCTGGCGGCGCCCGCCCCGCCGGTCGTCGTAACGCCTTCTGCCACGCCCGGCGCCTCCGGCACCACGGCGGCCTCCGGCATGACGCCGGCCTCCGGCATGACGCCGGCCCCGGGCGCTACCGCGGTCGCGTCGTCGGGCTCCTCGGATCCGATCGAGCTACCCGACGTCGCCTCCTCGGTCCGCTCGGTCACGCCCAGGGCTCGAGGGAGTCGGCTCCGGCGTGCGGTCGGCGCGGGCCGGGCAGGCTGGCGTTCCGGATGGCGACCTCCTTGGCCCGGGCCTGCGAATCGCGCGTTCCCGGCACGCCCGTGACCTCCTCGGTCCGCCGCCAGAGGCCCTCCTCGGAGAGGACCCAGGAGCGGCGATCGTCAGCCAGCTGGGTGTCGATGATCTCGTCGATCTGGGCCTGCGCGATCGGGTCGTCGACCGGCACGAAGGCCTCGACCCGGCGGTCCAGGTTGCGATCCATGAGGTCACCCGAGCCGATGTACCACTCCGGCTCGCCGCCGTTCTCGAAGCGCCAGATCCGGGCGTGCTCGAGGAACTCGCCGACGATGGAGCGGACCCGGGTCGTTGCCGACAGGCCCCGCACGCCGGGAATCAGGGTGCAGGCGCCCCGGATGATGAGATCGATCTCCACGCCCGCCCCCGATGCCCGATAGAGGGCCTCGATGCAGGCCCGGTCGACGAGGGCGTTCATCTTCAGGACGATCCGCGCCGGACGGCCTGCCTGGGCATGCTCGATCTCGCGATCGACGAGTCGCAGGAACGCCACGCGCAGCCCCGCCGGGGCGACGAAGAGGCGGCGGAACGTCCGCTGCCGGGACAGCCCGGTCAGGACGTTGAAGAGGTCGGTGACGTCCTCGCCGATCTCGGGCCGGCAGGTGAAGAGGCCCAGGTCGACGTAGGTCCGGGCCGTCCGGGCGTTGTAGTTGCCGGTCCCGACATGGACGTAGCGTCGGAGGAGCGATCCCTCGCGCCGCACGATGAGGAGCGTCTTGCAGTGGGTCTTGAGGCCCACCAGGCCGTACACGACGTGAGCGCCCGCCCGCTCCAGCTTGCGGGCCCAGACGATGTTGGCCTCCTCGTCGAAGCGGGCCTTGAGCTCGACCAGCACGACGACCTGTTTGCCCTGCTCGGCGGCTCGGATCAGGTGATGGACGACCGGCGAGTCGCCCGACGTCCGATACAGGGTCTGCTTGATGGTCAGGACGTCGGGGTCATCGGTCGCCTGCTCGACGAGGCGCTCGACGCTGGCCGAGAAGCTCTCGTAGGGATGGTTGACCAGGAGGTCTGAGGCGCGGATCGTGGCGAACATGTCGACCGGCTCGTCGTCGTCCGGAGGTCGGAGGCGGGGCGGGATCGTGGGCACCCACGGCTCGGGCTTGAGGTCGGGCCGATCGAGCTCGACGAGCTGCCACAGGCTGGACAGGTCGAGCGTGCCCTTGACCTCGTACGTCTCGTCGCCCGAGACGTCCAGGCCGCGTCGCAGGATCTGGCGCGTCTCCTCGGGCATCGAGCGCTCGACCTCGAGGCGGACCGGCTCCCCGAAGCGCCGCCGCCGGAGCTCCTCCTCGACCGCCTCCAGGAGATCGCCGGCATCCTCGTCCTCGAACGCCAGGTCGGCGTCGCGGGTCACCCGGAAGAGGTGGTGCTCCACGACCTCCATCCCCATGAACAGGACGTCGAGGTTGGCTTCGATGACCTGGTCAAGGAGGACGAAGCGATGCTGGCTGGCCGGCTGGTCCTCCGGTCGAGGCAGCTCGATGAGCCGTGGCAGGACCGCCGGCACCTTGACCCGGGCAAACCGCCGCTCGCCGGTCTCCGGATCGCGCAGCCCGACGGCAACCGAGAGCGTCAGCGACGAGATGTACGGAAAGGGATGGCCGGGATCGACGGCCAGGGGCGTCAGGACAGGGTAGATCTCGGCCAGGAACCGCTCGCGGAGGGCTGAATGGTCCGCCTGGACCTTTCGATAGTCGACGATCTCGATGCCCTCGCGGGCCAGCGCATGACGGAGGTCGCGGTAGATCGACGACTGTTCGGCCATCAGCTGGAGGACGCGGGCCCGGACGTCGGCCAGCTGCTCGATCGGGGTGCGCGTACCAGGCAGGACGGTGATCCGGCCGGCGCGAGCCTGGCGCCGCAGGAAGGTGACCCGAACCTGGAAGAACTCATCGAGGTTTCTGGCGAAGATGGCCAGGAACTTCACCCGCTCGAGGAGGGGATTTCGCTCGTCCCGGGCCTCGTACAGGACGCGTGCGTTGAATTCGATCCACGACAGCTCCCGGCTGAGTCGCTGGAGCTGGCGGGCACGCCCACGCCGGCGCGTTTGCGCGCCCTTGAGGGCGGTTACCGGGGACGAGAGCGCGGACACGGGTGGCGGTGCTCCTGGTAGCCCGCGACCGACCCTGATCGGAGCCGGTCAGCGAGCGCGAGAGTGTAGCAGCCGTTGATTATCACTTCCCGCCCCTCGACGTCCATCGCCTGGTGCTTCAGCGAGGCGCAGCGGTGCTTCCAACGGCCGGCCCGAGGTGGGCCGCGGCCCTGGCAGCCAGCGCGAAGGCCAGCTTCGAGCCGCTGGCGACACCGACGCCCGGCAGCTCGGCGAGCGCCGCCGCGAGCCGCTGGAGCAGCTCCGCATCCCCGGCCAGGAGCTCGGCCTCGACCTCGGTCCGACGGGCCAGCGGACGGCGGCCCTGGAGGGCGGTCATCTCGTCGAGGCTGATCTCAGCCCTCGTTCCGGCCGCCGCGAAGTTGCGCTGGAGGCGACGCTGGCGGAGGGCCGCGATCTCCACGACCGGCCGATCGCCGATGTGGGCCAGGAGGCGCTCCCGAGCGACCGATGGCGGCCACGCCGACGGCTGGAGGCCAGCCGTCGCCGGGCCCTGGAGCTCCACGCGACGGCTGACGGCACCTTCGGTGGCGATCGATGCCTTGACCGCCAGGATCAGCTCGCCGCCCTGCTCGCGGACGCGCGCCCGAAGACCATGCAGGGTAAGGGCTCCGTCGGGGGTGTCGAAATAGCGATCCACCACGATCACGGTCCGGATCGGGCCGTCGGGCAGGAAACCCGCAATCCCCGGGCCCGGTGGCCGGCGCAGCAGCGCCCGGATGACATCGGGATCTCCGACCGCCAGCTTCAGCTCGATCTCTTCCGGGTCGCTGCCGACGGCAGCCGGTCCGTCAGCCCTCGGCGACATAGCGGCGCTCGCCGGTCCGGGGATCGACGAGAACGCGCATCCGGTGACCCGAGGTCGGATCGACGAAGACCTCGGTCGTCGGCCGAAAGCGCGCCTCGATATCGGCGTCGGCGGTCTCGCCGCCGCCCGGCCCGACCGCAGAGAGGCCCCGCTCCGTCGCCTCGGACCGGTAGCGGTTGCGCTCGAGGAAGGGCACGATCACGAAGAACCCGCCGATCGCCATGAGCCACAGGCCGGCCGAGGCATCGCCGCCGCCGCTGATGACGAGGGCCAGCCCGCCGCCGAGCTGGAGGAGGCCGAGCAGGACGACGATGCCCCGGACGATCACCGCCATCGGACGTTCCTACTCGGCCGGTTGGCGAGCTTCGGCGTCGGCTTCGACGACGACGGCCGTGCCGTAGGCCACGATCTCGGACATGGTGTTGGCGATCTCGGAGCTGTCGAAGCGCATCGAGACGACCGCGTTCGCGCCCATGAGCGTGGCGTTCCGGACGAGCCGATCGAGCGCCTGGCGGCGGGTGTCCTCGAGGAGCTCCGTGTACTCGTGGATCTCGCCGCCGCCGAGCGACCGGAGCCCGGCGATGAGGTTGCCCGAGAAGCCGCGGCTGCGGACGACAAGGCCGAACGTCTGGCCCTTCGTCTCGATGACCCGGTGGCCGGCGATGTAGGGCGTGGTCGCGACGATCATGCGGGGGCCTCCTCGGATGCACGGCTCTGGGCTGGATCGCGATCGGCGGCACAGATGGCGCAGGGACAGCGATCCCGGAGCAGGACGTAGGGGTAGTAGCCGGTATGGTGCCCGTCGGCCCAGGCCGGTGCGATCGCGTAGGAACCGATGAGGTGAACGTCGACGAGGCGGGTCTGCTCCGCCGTCAGCGTCGGGGCGGTGTCGAGCCAGCCCGGCAGCCCGGCTTCGCCGCGACAGAAGGCACACGGGCACAGCCAGCGCAGGTTCACGGCATCGAAGCTGGTCCGGTGGCCGTCCGCCCACTCGATGTCGAGGCGCCCGGCGGAGCGATCGGCGTGGATGCTGACAGGAGCGGCCTGCTCACCGGCCGGGGTGGTTCGCACGGCGCGATTGTGCACCCGGCTCGAGTCCGGCGCGTCGGGCCAACGGTTTCTGGTCCAAGCCGGGGGATTGCCACGTGGCCAGGTCCGATCTCCGCGCCCGCCCACCAAGGGGGATTCGAAAACCGACGATCATGGTGAGGTGACGGCGCCCACGCCTCAGGACCTTGCCGCGGCCCACGCCCGCCCGGTGGCCGAGGTGGCCGCCGCCCTCGGCGTCGACCCGGCCCGCGGGATCCGGGCCGAGGAGCTCGCGGCCCGCTCTGCCGCGGCGGGCCCAAACCAGCTCGAGGACCGTCATCGGACCTCGATCTTGGCCATGGTCGTCGAGGCGGCCACGGAACCCTTCGTCCTGCTCCTGGCGGCGGCCGGGATCGCGGCCATCGTGCTCGGCGAGGTTCGCGACGGGATTCTGATCCTGATCGGCCTGCTGCCGATCGTCGGGGCCGACGTGGCGACCGAGTACCGCGGCGATCGGGCGCTCGACGCCCTCCGCGACGCCTCCGCGCCGATGGCCCGGGTGCGGCGCGACGGCACGGCCGTCGACATCGAGGCAGCGACCCTCGTGCCCGGCGACATCGTCCTCCTCCGGGGCGGCGACATCGTGCCGGCCGACCTGCGGGTCAGCCGGGCGGAGCGGCTCCTGATCGATCGGAGCGTCCTGACCGGGGAATCGGTGCCCGAGCAGGCACGGGTCGCGCCGGATGCGGGAGCCGCGGTGCTGGCCGACCGGCAGGCGATGGCCTACGCGGGGACGAGCATCGTCGGCGGCCATGGCGAGGGGATCGTGGTGGCGATCGGGCCGGCGACCGAGGTCGGCCGGATCGCGGGCCGCCTCGGTGATCGCTTGACGCGTCGCTCGCCGATCCAGCGGGAGCTCGATCGCCTCGTCAGGATCCTGCTGGTCGTCGCCATCGGGCTCATTGCCATCGTCTCGGGGCTCGGGTTCCTCCGTGGTCAGACTCTCGGCCAGAACGTCCTGGCCGGAATCTCGGCCGCCATCGCCGCCATCCCCGAGGAACCGCCCGTCCTCCTGGCCGTGATCCTGGGCCTGGGCGCCTACCGCCTCCTCAAGCGCAACGTCCTGGTTCGTCGCCTCAACGCCGAGGAGGTCCTCGGGGCGATCGACCTCATCGTCACCGACAAGACGGGGACGCTCACCGTCAACCGACTCGAGGTCAGCTCCGTCCGGACCACGGCCGGGCCGGTAACGGACCCGGCGACCCGGCGCGGCCTGCTCGTCGACGCCATCAGGGCCGAATCCGATGCCTGGGCCCGCAGCCTCGGTATCGAGCCCGGCTCGTTCACCCGGGCCCTCGAGCGCGGCCTCGAGGCCGAAGGCGTTGACCACGCCCTCGATCCCGCCGAGCTGATCGCCGCCGATGCGCCGACGGGGGTCCGGCCGGTTTCGATCACCGTTGCCCGGCGGGACGGCGTCCAGGAGCGCCTCGCGTCGGGCGCGCCGGAGGCCGTCCTGGCCATGGACCGCACGGCCGACGAAGCCACGCTCGCGTCCTGGACGGCCCAGGTCGAGGCCGGCGCCGCGGCCGGTGAGCGCCTGATCGGCCTCGCTCGAGCGGCCGACGGGAGGCAATGGCAGACGATCGCCCTGGTCGGCTTCGCCGATCCCCCGCGGGAGGGCATCCGTGCCGCGCTCCGGGAAGCCGAGGCGGCCGGCATCCAGACGGTGGTCGTGACCGGCGACCACCCGGCCACTGCCGCCGCGATCGCCCGGGCGGCTGGGCTCGGCGGGGAGCGCATCGTGACCGGCTCCGAGCTCACGACCTGGAGCGACGCGCGCCTGATCGCCGAGCTGGCGGATCTCCACATCGTCGCCCGCTCGACGCCCGAGCAGAAGGAACGAATCGTCCGGGTGGCACGCGAGTCCGGCCGGATCGTGGCCGTGACCGGCGACGGGGTGAACGACGCGCCGGCCCTCCACAACGCCGACGTGGCGGTGGCGATGGGCAGCGGGACTGCCGTGGCCCGCGAGGCGGCCGACCTGGTCCTCGGCGACGACTCGTTCGTGACCCTCCTGTACGGGTTGCGGGAGGGCCGCCGCCTCGTCGACAACATCCAGAAGGGCCTCGTCTTCCTCATCTCGACCCACGCGGCATTCCTGGGATTCATCCTCATCGCCACGATCGCCGGCTTCGGCCAACCGCTGCTGCCGATCCAGATCCTGTGGATGGAGCTGTTCATCGATTCCTCGACCTCGATCGCCTTCGAACGCGAGCCGGGCGAGCCCGATGTCATGGCCCGACCACCCCGTCGAGCCGGCGAGCCGCTCCTGAATCGCGGGATGCTGGTCCAGATCGCGCTCGCGGGGAGCTTCTCGGCGGTGGCCGCCCTGTGGCTCATGCGAACCCATCCGGGCGGGGCGGATCATGTCCGCTGGCTTGCCTATACCGCCCTCGTCTGCGGCCAGGTCGTGCGGGCCTACGCGAATCGGAGCCTCCGCAGCCCGGTCTTCTTGATCGCCCCGAACCGGATCCTCCTCGGCGGCGGGATCGCGGTCATCCTCGTCCAGGCCGCGCTGCCGTTCATCCCGGCCGTGGGGGACGCCTTCCGGGCCTCGCCGCTCGACCTGGAGGATTGGCTGCTGGTGGCCGTGATCGCCCTCCTGCCGGCCGTCGTCGCCGAGCTGATCCGGGCCCGCCGCCGGATGGTCTGGGTGGCCTGACCGGACCTTCGGCCCACGGGCCACGCGGGCGGCCTGGGCTATCCTCGGCCGGATGTCCCTCGTGATCGACGGCCTGTCCAAGCGCTTCGGCCGTATCCAGGCCCTTGACAGCCTGTCGCTGGAGATTCCCGCCGGCCACGTCTTCGGCTTCCTCGGCGCCAACGGCGCGGGCAAGACGACGACGATGCGGATCGCCCTCGGCGTGCTCCGCGCCGACGCCGGAAGGATTGCCTGGAACGGTGTCGACCATCGCCAGCTGCGCCGGGCGACGTGGGGCTACCTGCCCGAGGAGCGCGGCCTCTATTCGAAGATGACGGTCCTCGATCAGCTGGTCTTCTTCGCCCGCCTCCATGGGCTGTCCGTCGAGCGGGCCACGAGCGAGGCGCGAACCTGGCTGACCCGCCTCCACGTGCCCGACTTCGCCACCCGCCGGGCGGGCGAGCTGTCCAAGGGCAACCAGCAGAAGATCCAGTTCCTGGCCGCGGTTCTCCACGACCCCGACATCCTCCTCCTCGACGAGCCGTTCACGGGCCTCGACCCGGTCAACGTCGTCCTCCTGCGGCAGGCCATCCTGGAGCTTCGCGACCGGGGCAAGACCATCGTCCTGTCCACCCACCAGATGGAAACGGTCGAGGCGATGTGCGAATCGATCGCCATCCTCGACCAGGGCCGGACGGTCGTCAGCGGGCCAATCCTCGAGGTCAAGCGCTCCACCGGTCGCCAGAGCGTGATCCTGGCCGTCGACGGCAGCCACCAGCTCGACTGGATCGCGGAGCTCCCGGGCGTCCGAATCCTCCGACCGGGGGTCGACCGCGTCGAGCTGGACCTGGAGCCCGGAACGGAGCCCGAGTCGATCCTCGCGGCCGCGGTTGCCCGGGGGGTGAAGGTCCGCCATTTCGAGGTCGCCGATCCCACCCTCGAGCAGGTCTTCATCGAGCTCGTCGGGCACCCCGTGGCCGACGACGACACCCTCGCCCTCGCCGCGGCCCAGGGCGACCGCGGCGACGACCAAGAGGCGCCCGCCGCATGACGGCCCCCGGTACGGCGTCGGCCGATCGCAGCGACCCGACCTTCCCGAACACCCGGATCGTCGCCAAGCGCGAGTTCTTCGAGCGCGTCCGGAGCCGGCCCTATGCCGGTTCGACGATCCTGCTCTCGCTGCTGGCGATGTTCGTAGCCTTCCTGCCGCTCATCATCCGCCTCGTCGACCGGGACACGACGACAACCATCGCCATCGTGGCCGACGATGCCGATCTCGCCCAGCGGACGTCGTCGATCATGAAGGGCGTGCTGGCCTCGACCGGCAACAGCACGCCGAGCTCGTGGGTCTTCAAGACCGAGACCGACCGGGGCGTCGTCGAGGCCGAGGTCGGTGACGGCCGCGTCGACGGCGCGTTGATCGCCAGCCGCGATGCCTCCGGCCGGCTGGACTTCACCTTCCTGACGGGCCAGGGCCTCGGCTCGGACCGGACCGCGTTCATCGCGACGGGGACGTTCGCGGTTGCTTTCCTCGAGTGGACCGATCTCGTCAAGCCCCCGGGCGGGACGCCATTCCTGCCCCCGACGCTGGATGTCGTCGCCGGCGCGGGGCCGAACGCCGGGGGAGCGCCCCTCGGAGCGGCCCAGATCGCGAGCCGCCAGCTCCTCGGGACCGTCCTCGTCGTCATCCTCTTCCTGACGATGGTGATCTATGGCATGTGGGTCGCGGCGGGCGTGGCGGCCGAGAAGGAGACCCGGGTCATGGAGCTCCTGATCAGCGCGGCCTCGCCGCGCCAGCTGGTCCTGGGCAAGGTCCTGGGCATTGGCCTGGCCGGGCTCCTCCAATACGCCACGATCCTGGTCCCGGCCGTCCTGGCCCTCGCCCTCCAGCGGCCGATCGGGGACGCCCTCGGCCTCGGCTCGGGGATCACCCCGCCGCTCGAAGGCATCACGATCGGATTGTTCGTTGCCTACGGCCTCTTCTTCGTCCTGGGCTTCACCCTGTACGCCCTGATCTATGCCGCCGCAGGGTCGCTCGTCAGCCGGGTCGAGGACCTCCAGGTCATTGCCCTGCCGATGAGCCTGATCGGGATCGCCGGCTACATCCAGGCCGTGCTGGCCCTGTCGGGGGGACTGTCCGGATTCATCCGGATCGCGTCCTTCGTGCCGTTCTGGAGTCCCTTCGTGATGTTCGCCCGGCTGACCGTCGGCCGCGTCCAGCCGTGGGAGCTGGTCCTGTCCTATGCCCTCCTCGTGGTGGCCATCGGCCTCGTGGCAGGGCTGGCAATCCGGGTCTACACGGCCGGCGTCCTGCTCTACGGGCAGCGACCCGGCCCGCGCCGGATCCTCCGCGCCGTCCTTTCGCCCGACCTCTAGCTCGAGGGGGCCGGGTCACGCTCGTCGGCCGCAACCGGCTCGTCGAGGCCCAGCGGCAGGCGGCGAATGAGGGCCAGCACGGGTGCCGGGCCGGGGGCAGCGATCTCGGCCTGCTCGAGGGCGGCGGCGGCCGCCGCCGCGCCCGTTCCGCCGCCCGGGAGGACCGGGATGAAGCGCCACAGGCGGCTCCGAATGCCGGCCAGGTAGGGGCTCGTCCGCTGCCGGGCGAGCACGCCGGCCAATCCCTGAGCGGCGACGGCATCGAACAGTGCCCGGCCCTCGCCGGGGATGGCCGGCACCACGAGGACCTCGTCGCCAGGACGGAGGGTCCGTCGCATCAGGTCCCGCCGCCGCTCGAGGGGCATGTTGAGCAGGGACCGGCCGTCCAGATGGAGGAGGTCGAAGGCCAGGAAGGCGACCGGCCGTCCCGGCTCGCCGGCCAGGCGGCGCTCGAGCTCGGCCGAGTCGGCTCGCCCGGCCGCATCGACTACCACCAGCTCGCCGTCGAGGATCGCCGATCGGGCGGCGAGCCGGACCCCGAGGCCATCCAGCTCCGGGGGGAGCGCGGGCAGGGCGGATCCGGCATCGTCCATGAGGACGACGCCACCGCCGCCCGGCGTCTCGGCCGGGCCGATGATCGCCAGTGTCCGACGACCGCCCCAGGCGGGCTCGAACAGGTGGTCGGTGGAATCGAACGGCTCGGGCAGGAGCCGCGCCAGCATGGGGCGCAGGTTCGTCGGCGGGTTCGGCAGGGCCGCTTCGAGCCGCAGCGAGAGCTGGTCGGTCATCGCCCGGCGATGGTAGTCGCTAGACTCGGCGGCGTCGCCCGCGCCCGCGGGCCCAGAATCGGGGTCCAGCGCCGCCCGTGACCACGCCCACCCGCCGACCGCCGCGTCCCGAGGACCAGCCACGCCTCCGGATTCCCACCGAGCCCCGCCTGGCCCCCGACGGCGATCTCGCCGCGTTCGTCCTCCAGGAGGTGGCCGGGGCGCACGACTCCTACCACGCCGGCCTGTGGTCGGTTCGACTTCGCGACGGCCGGCCGATGCCCGGCGCGGAGCCGCAGCGCCTCACCACGGCCGGCCGCCACGAGTCCTCGCCGCGCTTCTCGCCGGACGGGCGGACCCTCGCCTTCCTGACCAACCGCCGCGTCCACGTGGAGGAAGAGCCGACCGCGGCCAAGGATCGGGAGGACGCGGTCCAGGTCCATCTCCTGCCCCTCGATCGCCCCGGCGAGGCCCGCCGCCTTACGGACCTGCCGCGTGGCGTAACGGCCCTCGAGTGGTCGCCGGACGGGGTGTCGATGGCCGTCCTGTCCAGCTCGAGAGCCGCCGACCGAGCCGCCGACGATCGGGCCCGCCGACGCCTTCCCGACCCCAAGCCGGGAGCTCCGCTGCCGAGCGACTACTGGTACTTCGACCGCCTCGGCTACCAGCTCAACGGACCGGGCATCGTGGCCCACCACGTCCCCCAGCTGTGGCTCGTGGACGCCTCCACGGGGGCAGCGCGACGCCTGACCAACCTGCCCGGGGGTGTCGGCGACATGGCCTGGTCGCCGGATGGCAGCCGCATCGCCATCAGCACCGGCGGCACCCGGGACCGGGACCTGACGTCGAGCTCCCGAATCGTGGTGGTCGACGCTTCGACCGGCGCGACCCTCTCGATCGCCGCCCGGCCGGCCTCGTTCTTCTTTGCCCCGGCCTGGCTCGACAACGGCTCGATCGTGGCCCTCGGCGGCCCGGCTGCGGTCTATCGCTCCGACATCTGGCGCTTCGCGGCCGACGGCTCCGACGCCGGCGGAGGCGCAAACCTGAGCGGCCGTCACGACCTCATGCCGGGCTCCACGATGAACAGCGACGTGGCGATCGAGGAGGCGGCGCGCCTGTGGCCCATCGAGCGAGGGTCGGCGGTCGTCTTCCGGGCGCCGCACAGGGGAGCCATCGAGGTCTGGCGACTCGAGGTCGCGAGCGGCGAGGTCGAGCCCCTGACGCGCGATTCGCACTATCTCTCGGCCGTCGACATCCTCGATCGAGGCGCGCAGGGCCTCGAGGTCCTCGCCATTCGCTCGACCCCCAGCGAGACGCCCGACCTCCACGTCGGGCGGGTCACGGGCGGGTCCGGCAAGGCGCGGCGGCTGGCGCTCCGGCCCCTGACGAGCCTGAACGCGGCGCTCCTCGACGAGATCGAGCTCCGGCCGGCCGTCGAACGCTGGGTGACGGTCGACGGCCGCCAGATCCAGGGCTGGCTGATCGCCGCCGGCGACGGCCCGCGACCGACGGTCCTCGAGATCCACGGCGGGCCGCACACGCTCTACGGCTGGGCTCCGTTCTGGGAGTTCCAGGTCCTCGCCGGCGCGGGAATCTCGGTCTTCTACTGCAACCCCCGCGGCTCGGAGGGCTACGGGCTGGCGTTCAACGAAGCCAACATTGCCGACTGGGGCGACGGGCCGATGCGGGACGTCATCGCCGGGGTCGACGCGCTCGTCGCCGATGGCCACGCGAGGCCCGATCGCCTGGGCGTCACCGGCGGCTCGTACGGCGGCTACCTGACGACCTGGATCGTGGGCCATGACCAGCGCTTCGCCGCCGCGATCACCTGCCGCTCGGTCTCGGACCTGTCGATGTTGATGCTGACCGGCGACATCTCGGGCACGGACTGGCCGAAATACGAGTTCCGGGCGTATCCCTGGGAGGATCCCGACCTGTTCCGGCGCCAATCGCCGATCACCTACGCCCCGGCCATCCGGACGCCGCTCCTGATCCAGCACGCGGAGCAGGACCTCCGGACCACGATCGGCCAGGCCGAATCGCTCTTCGCCGTCCTGCGTCGCCATCGCCGCCCGGTGCGCCTCATGCGTGTGGTGGGTGAATCGCACGAGCTGACCCGGTCGGGGACGCCGTTCCGGCGGGCAGAAAACCTGGTCCAGGTCCGCGACTGGTTCCGCCACTACCTCGTCGACGGCAAGCGCCACCTGCCACCGCGGCCCCGCACCCGTCACGGCGAATAGCCGGGCGAGCCGTCGCCGGGCCCCCTGATCGGCGGTATTCTCACCGTCCCATGACGACTGCCCACCGCCAGGACACCCTGACCCGGGAGCGAGCCAGCGAGCTTGTGCGGGCCTGGGCGGGCGGGCGGCCGGGGCCGCTCGGCTCCGTCCTCGGCCGCCTGACGGCGGTCGACCAGGTCGGCGTGGAGCTTCGCGTGGATAGCCTGAAGAAGCGCTCGATCAAGAAGGCGTCCAAGCTCTGGGCCCTTGACCTGGCGATCCGGATGATGGACCTGACGACCCTCGAGGGTAAGGACACGCCAGGCAAGATTCGGGCCCTCTGCGCCAAGGCGATCCACCCCCAGCCGGGCGACCCCAGCATCCCCTCGGTCGCCGCGATCTGCGTCTATCCGGCCCTCATCGCCGACGCGAAGGACGCCCTCAAGGGCTCGACCGTCAAGGTCGCCAGCGTAGCCACGGCCTTTCCCTCCGGCCAGACGTTCCTCGACATCAAGCTCGCCGAGGTCAGGGCTGCGGTCGCGGCCGGCGCCGACGAGATCGACATGGTCATCGACCGGGCGGCCTTCCTGTCCGGCGAATACGGAACCGTGTTCGACGAGATCGTCGAGGTCAAGGATGCCTGCGGCGAGGCCCATCTCAAGGTGATCCTCGAGACCGGCGAGCTCGAGACCTACGACAACGTCCGGCGGGCCTCGATCCTGGCCATGGCCGCCGGAGCCGACTTCATCAAGACCTCGACCGGCAAGGTGATCCCGGCCGCAACGCTGCCCGTCACGCTCGTCATGCTCGAGGCGATCCGCGACTTCGAGAAGGCCACCGGCCGGGCTGTAGGGATGAAGCCCGCCGGCGGGATCCGGACAGCCAAGGAAGCGGTCCAGTACCTCGTTGTCCTGTACGAGACACTCGGGCCGCGCTGGATGACGCCCGATCGCTTTCGGTTCGGGGCGTCAAGCCTCCTGAACGACGTCCTGATGCAGATCGAGAAGGAGCGGACCGGGCGCTACCAGGGCCCGGATCACTTCACGATCGACTAGTCACGAGCCTCCGGACCAGGGACAGGAGCGTCACCATCAGGCCGACCGGTGTCAGGACAATGCCGATGAAGCCGAGGATGACGAAAGGCGCGCTCTCCAGGGGATCGAAGGTCATCCCGGCCGCGATGATCGAGGCGCCCGCCAGGCCGGCCGCCCCGACGGCAAGGACGCCAAGTCCGAAACGGGCAAGCTTGCCTTCGAAGGGCGCGCGCGGCGAGATGCACAGCGCTGCCGCGCCCAGGGCGACGGCAACGACTCCGATGCCGGTTACGAGGTTGCCGTTCGGCACTGCCGCGATCATGAGCGCATAGCCGGCCACGAAGATCGCGAACCCCGCCGCCAGAAGCCGGTTGCCGATCCAGCCGAGCTGCATGATGAGCCTCCCATCGCCGGTCGCCGCCAGGTGAGCGGGCGGTCGGGACACAGCAGGGACGCCCGCGTCGACCAGATGTTACGAGGACCTCGGAACCGGCCCTTCCGGAGTGACGTCATCGGCCCATGAACCGCCCAACCGCGATCACCGCGATCCTCGTCCTCGTGATCGGCGCGGCCGCGGGCTGCACCTTCCTGGCGACACCGGATTCCGGGTCCCTCGGCCCGTCGCCGAGCCCGGGCCCATCCGCGACAGTCGGAGCGACGCGGAGCGAGGCCGAGCTCAAGCTCGGCCTGAGCGACACGTACGGTCCCCTCTGGTACTGCGATCCGGACTTCTTCCCGATCGCCCACGGCGAGGAGATCGACAACGCGAAGGCCCGCTGGCCGGAGGTCATGGCCGATGCGCCGGCCTTCACGGCCATCACCCACAACCTCGGCCTCGACCCGGCGGGTACGTTCACCGATGCCCAGAAGTTGGCCGTCTACCAGGCCTGGAAGGCCCTCCAGGCCATTGCCCTCGATCCCGTCGGCAACGACACCTACCGTTTCGACTACCTCGCCCAGCCCAAGCCGGGAGGCGGCCAAGGCCTGCGGACCGCGGGGACGATCACGACCTCCGGGGCCATCACCGTTGAGCAGCAGGCCGCCGCGGGCCAGCCGAACTGTCCGATCTGCCTGCCCCGGGGGACGCGCATCGAGACGCCGAGCGGCGGCCTGGCGGTCGAGGCGCTTCGGATCGGCGATGTCGTTTGGACCCTCGATCCGCAGGGCCGCCTCGTAGCGGCCTCGGTGATCGCCCTGGGTTCGACCCCGGCGCCCGCGAACCATCACCTCGTCCGCGTCGTCCTGGCCGACGGCCGGAGCGTGACCGCCTCGCCGGGCCACCCCCTGGCCGATGGTCGCCACCTCGGCGAGCTTGGCGCCGGGGACCTCGTCGACGGCTCCGTGGTGACCTCGTCGGACCTGATTCCGTACGCTGGCCAGCGGACCTATGACCTCGTCGTCTCGGGCCCGACCGGGTCGTACCTCGTGGACGGGATCGCCCTCGGGAGCACAATCCGCTAGCTTTGGCGCCTCGGCTGGGCGGTTCGATCCGGCAGGCGGGTCCGGCGTCAGTCGGGGACCCGAATCCCCGGCACGGTACGGGCCAGGAAATCGAGGACGATCCCCGTCTGGTTGATGCGCTCGTCGATCTGGAACGGCGCGTGGCCGGTCGGGAAGAGGTAGAGCTCGTGGGGGTGGTGGCGGGCCTCGAGACGGTCCGTGTAGGCCAGGACCTGGCGGATCGGGCAGCGGCTGTCGGCCTCTCCGGCCAGGAACAGGATCGGCGCCTTGACGTTGTCGACGTAGGAGATGGGCGAGCGCTCGGCCATCAGCTGCGGCACTTCAGCCGGCGGACCGCCGAGCAGTGCCCGGTCGTAGGCCTGGAGGAGCGGCGAGAGATCCTCGTAGCCCAAGGCGTAGTCGCCGACCGGCACGCCCGCGACGCCGGCGATGAACCGATCCGGGTGCATGCCGTGCATCAGCAGGGTGAGATACCCGCCCCATGACCAGCCCGCGATCGCGAGCCGGGCCGGATCGGCCAGGCCCTTCCCGAGCAGGTCGTCGACGCCGGCCAGGATGTCCTCGACCTCCGGCCAGCCGATGTTCCCGATGAGGGTGTCGCGCCAGGCCGCCCCGAAACCGATTGAGCCGCGGTAGTTCACCAGGACCACCTGGAAGCCGGCATCGACATAGGCCTGGATGTCGGGCGCCCAGCGGTCGAGGTCGACGGAGGTCGGGCCGCCGTGGATGTGGAAGAGGGTCGGAAACGGTGCCTCGCCCTCGGGCTCGATCCGCCAGCCGGAGACGGTCTGGCCCTCGGGGTTCTCGAACGACCATGGGATGAAGGGGCGGCCGGCGGGTGCCGGTCCCGCGGTCAGGATCGGCTCGTCACGGCCAACCTCGAGGAGCACTCCCGGATGCTCGCCGGCCTGGAGGCGGTACCAGACCGCGCCGTCGGGCCGAACGCGGGCGCCGGTCATCGAGCCGGGCCGGGTCGGAAGGGCCGCGATCCGGCCATCGGCGAGGTTGTAACGGTGGAGGCGGTGGCGGCCGCCGTCGAGCTCGACGAGAAGCACGGCGGATCCGTCCGGCCACCAGTCGGCGACCTCGGTGAAGTGATCCCAGGGCAGGACCAAATCGGTGAAGCCACCGGTTCGCGGCTCCCAGATGGCCGGGGCCCGCTCGCCGCGCCGTTCGTGGCCGATCGCCAGGCGGTCGTCGCCCAAGACGGGCGACCAGGCGAAGGCGACCAACTCCTTGCCTTCGTCCTCGAGATCGCCCTCGACCGCCCCGGTCCGCGCATCGAGGACGCGGAGCGCCGAATGGATCAGGTCGCCGTGCTCGCCGTGCTCGACCGCCAGGAGCCGCTCGTCGGCGCTCAGGGCGGCCAGCTCGGTGCCGCCCCTGACGGTCGCGTTGCTGCCGCCGAGGAGGATGGAATCTGGGCTCTGGCGGAGGCGCTTCGTCGTGCCGTCACGCTCGGTCACGTAGAGCGAGAACCCATCCCGCCCGGAGATGCCGGCAATCGTCCGCTCCAGGCCCGCCGCCAATCCGTCGTCCCAGCCCTCGGGCAGGCCCTCGGCCAGCGGCTCGGGCGTGCCGCCGCTGAACGGCGCCGCCACCCACGTCCCGGACTCGTCGCCGGTCGTGTCGCGATGCCAGAGGACCCATTCGCCGTCGGCGCTGACCTCGCCGGATACCAGCCCAACCGGTTCCCGCGTGATCTGGCGGCGCTCGTTGGTCGCCACGTCCCAGGTGTGGAGCTGGTAGATCCCGCTCTCCGAGGAGACGTAGACAAGGCGGTCCGGCGCGTGCCGCGACCAGGTCGGGAAGCCGATGATCGGGGCGCGGTAGCGCCGTTGCCAGAGGGGCGTGGTGTCAGGCCTGGGGTCGGTCATCACGACAGGATACGGGCCGGCCGCGACGGGACGCACCCGGCGCGCCAAGACCCGTGCCTCGGTCAGACGACCCTGAGCAGCGCGGCGGCGAGCAGGAGCTGGGCAGCGTGGTACGGGACGATCACGGCCAGGCGCCCAACCACGCTTGCCCGCGGCGTGGCCGCCGGCCGGGCCACGAACCGGTCCCAGCCCAGGATCGCGTCCGAGGCAACGAACAGCCAGGCACCGCCAGCCGCAACGGGCGATCCGCTGGCGGTGGCGGCGATCGCCATCAGCAGGATCGCTACGAAGTAGCCGGCCACGGGACGGCGCAGGCCGGCCCGGCTTGCCCCGGCCAGGATCGGCCGTCCGGCGACCAGGCCGACCGCCACCGCTGCCACCACGGCAATCACGCCCGGCTCGAACCGGAGCGGCCCGAGCAGGAAGACCACGAGGTACGCGAGGTGGGCAACGAAAAACGCCCCGAGACCGTGGACGAACCGCGCGGGCGGCAGCAGGAGGAGGTCACCGGTCACGGACGCCCCAAGGGCCAAGGCGAGGATGAAGCTGCGCGTCGAGGCCTCGGGGTCGGACAGGAGCACCGCGACGATGAGCGGGGCGATCACCGCCGGCTTGGCGATCCGCTCGAGGCGATCGTCGGACCTGGCCACGGCGATCCAATCGATAACGGCGAAGATGCCCCCAACCGCGACGCCGGCGACCGGCGTCACCGGCTCCCTGCCTTCGGGCCCGGCGAGCCGAGCGCCGCGACCGCCCGCTCCACGAGATCGCCGAGGGGGCGCCCTTCCAGCGTCGCCAGCGCGACCCACTCGAAGGCATCAGTGGATCCGTCGACCTCGAGGCGTTCCTCGCCGCCGACGACCGTCATCGGGAAGACGAACCGGACGTGGTGGTAGCGGACCGCGCCCGATGGCCGATCCCAGGTGCCCATGTCGGAATGGACCACCGGGACGCCGCTGATCTCGGCCAAGAGCCCGGTTTCCTCCTCGACCTCGCGGATGGCGCCGGCCTCGGGCCCTTCGCCGAAATCCAGGCCGCCGCCGGGCAGCGTCCACGAGCCCGCGCCGAGGTTGCCCGGGGCCACCCGGCAGAGCAGGATCCTGCCGCCACGGACGATCAGGCCGTAGGCGGCGAGACGGGTGACCCGGGGCAGGTGATCGGGCCGGCGGGGGAGCGGCGAGGCGGAATCGGGCGGCATCCCGGGTATGATGCCGTGCGTGACGACCGAGTCGACGAAGATGCGTCCCTGGGCCGGAGATCGAGCACCGGCCGGCTGGGGCCTCGGCGACGGGCAGGCCATCCCCTGGGAGTACGCCCCCGCCCCGGAATCCCGCGAGATCGTGGCCCTCAAGGAGCGCTACGGCCTGTTCATCAACGGCCGCGAGGTCGAGGCCTCGGACAATGGCATCTTCCAGACCGTCAACCCGGCGACCGAGGAGAAGCTCGCCGATGTCGCCCGGGCCACGACTGCCGACGTCGATCGCGCGATCCGCGCCGCCCGGCGCGCCCAACGCACGAGCTGGGGCTCTCTGCCGGGGCGCGAGCGGGCGAAGTACCTCTTCCGCATCGCCCGTCTCCTCCAGGAGCGGAGCCGCGAGTTCGCCGTCCTCGAGACGATGGACTCGGGCAAGCCGATCAAGGAAAGCCGGGACGTCGACGTGCCCCTCGCGGCGGCCCATTTCTGGTACTACGCCGGCTGGGCGGACAAGCTCGAATACGCCTTCCCGGGGCGCAACGCTCGGCCGCTCGGGGTGGCCGCCCAGGTGATCCCCTGGAACTTCCCCCTCCTGATGCTGGCCTGGAAGATCGCCCCGGCACTCGCCGCCGGGAACACGGTGGTACTCAAGCCGGCGTCCACGACGCCTCTCAGCGCCCTCCTCTTCGCGGATGTCTGCCGCCAGGCTGACCTGCCGCCGGGTGTCGTGAACATCGTCCCCGGTCCGGCCGAGATCGGGATGCACCTGGTCTCGAGCCCTGGGGTCGACAAGGTCGCCTTCACCGGCTCGACCGGTGTCGGCAAGCTCATCCAGCGCGCCATCGCCGGGACGGACAAGGCGATCACCCTGGAGCTCGGCGGCAAGGCCGCCAACATCGTCTTCGAGGACGCCGCCCTCGACCAGGCGGTCGAAGGCATCGTCAATGGCATCTACTTCAACCAGGGCGAGGTCTGCTGCGCCGGCTCGCGCCTCCTGGCCCAGGAATCGATCGTCGAGCCGCTGGTGGAGAAGCTCAAGGACCGCCTCTCGACGATCAGGGTGGGGGATCCGCTGGACAAGAACACCGATGTCGGGGCGATCAACTCGAAGGCCCAACTGGAAAAGATCACCGAGCTCGTGGCGGCCGGCGTAGCCGAGGGAGCGGAGCTCTACCAGCCCGCCTGCGACCTGCCCGATCGGGGCTGGTTCTTCCGTCCGACGCTCTTCACCAACGTCGCCCAGAGCCACCGGATCGCGAAGGAGGAGATCTTCGGGCCGGTCCTGTCCGTGCTGACCTTTCGCACGCCCGAGGAGGCCGTCGAGAAGGCCAACAACACCCCCTACGGCCTGTCGGCCGGCGTCTGGACCGAGAAGGGCAGCCGCATCCTGTCGATGGTCCGGCGCCTCAAGGCCGGCGTCGTCTGGGCCAACACGTTCAACCGCTTCGATCCGACATCGCCCTTCGGCGGCTACAAGGAATCGGGCTTCGGTCGCGAGGGCGGCATGCACGGTCTGCATGCCTACGTCCGCCTGGAAGACCGCTGATGGCGGCCGCTCCGCCGCGCCGCCGGCGCGCCCCGGCGACCGGCCGTGCCGTCGAGGTCGCCGCCCCAAGGATCGGGGTCCGCAAGACCTACAAGCTGTACATCAACGGCGCCTTCCCGAGGACTGAGAGCGGTCGTTCGTACCTCGTCTCGGCGGCCGACGGAAGCCCCGTCGCGAACGCGTGTCGCGGCTCCCGGAAGGACCTTCGCGATGCCGTCCGGGCGGCCCGCAAGGCATTCCCCGGCTGGGCCGACCGGACGGCGATGAATCGCGGCCAGGTCCTCTATCGCGTGGCCGAGCTCATGGAGGGCCGCCGGGACCAGTTCGTGGCCGAAGTGGGCCAGGCCGAGGGACTGAAGCCAGAACGGGCCCGGGTCGTCGTCGATCGGGCGATCGATCGCTGGGTCTGGTACGCCGGCTGGGCCGACAAGATCGCCCAGGTCCTGGGCTCGTCCAACCCGGTCGCCTCGGACTACTTCAACTTCACGATCCCGGAGCCGACCGGGGTCGTGGGCATCGTGGCCCCCGAGACGTCCTCGCTCCTGGGGCTCGTCTCGCGCCTTGCGCCGCCACTGGTGGCCGGGAATGCCGTGATCGTGCTCACCTCCGAGACCCGGCCCCTGCCCGCCATCAGCCTGACCGAGGTGCTCGCCACTTCGGACGTCCCGGATGGCGTCGTCAACGTCATCACGGGCTTCAAGCGCGAGCTCGTGCCGGTCCTGGCCGCCCACGAGGACGTCGACACGATCGATGTCTGGGGCGTCGCCGACGCGGCTCGCCGCGACGTCGAGCTGGCCGCGACGGAGAACGTCAAGCGGATCGTCCGCCGGCCCGCCGGCACCACCGACGCCCGCTTCGACTGGCTGGACGATCGGGCGTCCGAACGCCCGGAATGGATCGCCGCCTACCTGGAGATGAAGACCGTCTGGCATCCGATCGGCATCTGACCGATGCCGCCGCTCGCGGTTGCCCTCGTCCTGGTTGCCGCCGTGCTCCACGCCGGCTGGAATGTCCTCCTCAAGACCTCCGGCGATCCCCTCCGGACCGCGGTCCGACTCCAGGCAATCGGGACGACCGTGCTCGTGCCGCTCGGTGTCGTCACGTGGCTGGCTGTCGGCCGACCGGCGATCGATCCGGCTGCCGTGGGGCTGGCCCTCGTCTCGGGCGTCATTGAGGCGGCCTACTTCATCTTCCTGGCGGCGGCCTACCGTCGGGGCGACCTCTCCCTCGTCTACCCGATCGCTCGGGGCACGGCCCCCCTGGCGGCGATCCTGGTGGGAGTCGGGCTCCTCGGCGAGCGCCTCGCCCTGCCCGCCGGCCTTGGCGTGGCCTGCCTTCTCGGGGGCATCCTCCTGGTCGCCCGGCCGTGGCGCGGGCTGCGGGCCGCCGGCGCCGAGCACCGGGGAGCCATCGGCTTTGCTCTCGCCACCGGGGCGACGATCGCGGCCTACTCGGCGATCGACCGGGTCGGGGTCCGGATCATGGCGCCCTGGATCTACGGCGCGATCCTGGCGGTTTTCGCGACGACGATCCTGTGGACCAGCGTCATCGTCGGCCGGCGGGTGGGCCTCCTCGGCCCGCCGCCACCGTCGCGGTCGACGCCCGCCTGGCGCGACGGCGCGGCCGGGATCCTGTCCCTGACCGCCTATCTCCTGATCCTCTTCGCCTACTCGATCGCGCCATTGGCGGCCGTCGCGCCGCTGCGTGAGTCGGGGATCGTGCTGGCAGCGGCATGGGGCGCGGTTCGCCTCGGGGAATCGGCCGGCGGGCGGGAGGCCGTGATGCGGATCGTGGCCGCGGCCCTGGTCGTGCTCGGGGCCGTGCTCCTGGCGATCGCGCCGCACTGAGCCGCCGCAGTCGGCTCTGGCTGATAGGCGTCGCGGCGGCCGCTGCGGTCGTCATCAGGCGCGGCCGTCAGGGCTTGGTTGCGGAGCCCCGGTTCTCGATCCCCGCCGAGGCCCGGCCGAAGAGCCGGCGCTGCCCGAAGCGGCTGTTGACCAAGGCCACGCCGCCGATCACGAGGGCCGTCCCAAACAGGACCGTCGCATCGACGGTCTCCCGGAAGACGATAGCCCCGGCCAAGATTCCGACGATCGGCAGGAAGTAGGCGAGGACCGATGTCCTGGTGGCGCCGATCCGCGACAGCAACCGGAAATTGAGGATGTACGCAAGACCCGACCCGAAGATGCCGAGCCAGACGACGGCCCCGACAGCGTCGATTGACCACTTGACCTCGAGGGGCCGCTCGATCACGACGGCCAGGATCGTCACGATCAGGAAGGCAAAGCCGACTTGGAGGACCGCCGGGATCATCGGCCTGAGGCCCTTTGTGAAGTGGCGCGCGTACACCGCGCCGCAGCCGTACAGGACCGTCGATCCGACCAGCGCCAGCTCGCCCCAGCCGCTGCTGGCCTTGACCCCGGCCAGCAGGCCCGGCCCGACGATCACGATCAGGCCTACATAGCCAAGGATGATCCCGGCAATGCGGCTGACGGTCATCGGCTCGTCGTGGAAGACGAAGGCCGCGATCACGATCACGACGAGTGGAACCGCACCGTTGATGACGGCGGCCAGGCCTGAGTCGACCGAGCGCTCGGCAGTCGTGATGAGCGTGAACGGCAGCACGATGTTGATCATGGCCATGACGAGGAGATGGCCATATACGCGAGGATCGCGCGGCAGCGGCTCGCGCGCGATGACGACGATGGTGACCAGGATCGCTAGCCCGATGCCCAGCCTGGAGGCGATCAGGGTGAAGGTCGGCAGGGTCTGGACGCCGATCTTGATGAAGACATAGCTCGTGCCCCACATGAAGCCGAGGGCCAGGAGGAGGAGCCAATCGACGCGGGTGGGCCGGCTGATCATCGGGGCATGATAGCGTTTTGGCCTAGTCGGCTGGGCCAAAGGTCAGCCGCCGCGGTGGCCTGGCCGCCAGCCGCTACGATGGCGCCTCGCAGGAGGAACGGATGGAGCGCTGGGGCGGCAGGTTCAGCGGCCGAACGGACCCTCGCGTCGTCGACTTCACGCGCTCGATCGACGTCGACGCGGCCCTCGCCGGCGACGACATCCGGGGCTCCATCGCCCACGTCCGGGGGCTGGGCCGGGCCGGGGTCCTGGCGGCTGCCGAGGTCGCCGCCCTCGTGGCGGGGCTCGAGGCGCTGGGCGCCGAGGTCGAGGCAGGCAGCGTCGCCTGGGACCCGGCCCTCGAGGACGTCCACATGAACCTCGAGGCGGCCCTCGAGGAGCGGATCGGGCCCCTTGCCCGAAAGCTCCACACGGGCCGCTCGCGAAATGACCAGGTAGCCACGGATCTCCGTCTCTGGACGCGGCGGGCGATCGATCGCCTCGAGCCCGCGATGACCGGCCTCGAGGCCGCGCTCATCAGCCTGGCCGAGCGTGAGATCGAGACCATCCTGCCCGGCACGACCCACATCCAGCCGGCCCAGCCGGTCCTCCTCGCCCACCACCTCCTGGCCTACGTCGAGATGCTGGAACGGGATCGCGGGCGGCTGGCCGATGCGCGCCGCCGCTTGAACGTCTCGCCCCTCGGCTCCGGCGCGCTCGCCGGCGCCGGCTATCCCCTCGATCGCGAGGCGACGGCCCGGGACCTGGAGTTTGCAGGCGTGACGGCCAACTCGATGGACGCGGTCGCCGATCGGGACTTCGCCGTCGAGGTCCTGGCTGCCGTGGCCCTGGCGATGGTCCACCTGTCGCGCCTGGCCGAGGAGATCACGTGGTGGTCCAACCCGGCCTTTGGCTTCGTCCGCGTCCACGACGCGTTCTCGACCGGCAGCTCGATGATGCCCAACAAGCGGAACCCCGACCCGGCGGAGCTCGTGCGCGGGCGGACGGCCCGTTCGATCGCCGCGTTGACCGCGATGCTGGGCATCCTGAAAGGCCTCCCCCTGGCCTACCAGCGGGACCTCCAGGAGGGGGTGGCGCCGCTCCTGGGCTCGGTTGCCTCCCTCGAGGCATCGCTGAGCGTGATGACCGGGCTCGTCGAGACGCTCGTGATCGACCGCGAGCGGATGCGAGCAGCCGCCGACGAGGGCTTCGTCACCGCCACGGCCGTCGCCGATGCGCTCGTTGGTCACGGGCTTGCATTTCGAACCGCTCATCACGTGGTCGGGGCGCTCGTCGCGCTGGCCGATACCAATGGAACACGCCTCGACGCGATAACGGATGACGAGGTCGCCGAGGCGCTCCGCGGCGCGGGCGACGATGACGTCGCGACACGCCTCGTGGCTGACCGCTCGATTGGTCCAGCCCTGCGGTCGGCGGCCTCGATCGAGGGCGCCCTCGGGGCGGCGGACGTGATCGGTGGAACTGCGCCGGCCAGGGTCCGCGGGGCGCTCGCGACCGCTCGGGAGCGACTCGGGCCGGGCTGATCCCGGGATCGCTGGGCACCCGGCCGGTCGTACGGCCGCCGGAGTCAGGGACGGGCGACGCGAACGAAGGCAGTCGACGCCCCGGAGGGCTCGACGGACGGAGGGCGATGAATCGCCGGCCGAGCCGGCGGCGCGGCCGGCAGCATGACCGTCGCCGTCCAGGCCGCGATCTCGGCCCGCCGGGTGACCCCGAGCTTGGCAAGGATGTGCTCGACGTGGGCGCTGGCGGTTTTGGGAGCAATCGTCAGCGAGTCGGCGATCTCGGCGTTCGTGAACCCGTCGGCAATGAGGCGGGCGACCTCGAACTCGCGAGCGGTCAGGGGGTGCCACGCGTCCTGGATCGCGCCCCGACCGCGGGCGACCCGGGCCAGCTCGTCGGCATGGGCGAGGAGCGGCACGCTGCGAAGACCCGCCGCCGTCTCCCGAGCGGTCGCCAGCTGGGCGGCCGCTTCCGCATATCGATTCATCCGCATCAGGACCTGGGCAAGGTCGAGCCGGGCCCAGGTCGCCTCCCAGATCCGGTGCCGCTCGGTCCAGCCAAGCACGGCCGCCTCGAGATCCACGCGAGCCGCGCCGAGCGAGCCGGTTGCCAGCCGGAGCAGGGCATCGGCGTGGGCGAGCGGGGCCGTCGCCACGTCCCAGGCGGCGAGATGGTCGCGGGCCCCGGCGAGCCACCGTTCGGCCTCGTCGGGCCGATGGAGGGCGAGCAAGGCTCGGACGCTCGGTACGACGAACGGCATGAGGAGGGCACGCTCGCCGGACGCTATGGTGAGGTCGAGGGCCTCGGCGCCGCGAGCGGCCGCCGACTTCGGGTCGCCGGCGAGGAGGTCGAGCTCCTGGAGGCCCCACAACGGCGGGAGGATGAACTGCAGCTCGGCGACGCCCCGGCCCGCAGCGAGGGACTCGTCGAGCCGGCCCCGAGCGTCGTCGATCTCCCCGCGGCCCATCAGGACCAGGCCCGAGACATCGATTGCCCCAAGGATGCCGCGGCGACAGCCGCGCTCGGCCAGCTCCTGGCGGGCGATGAGATCAGCCTCGTCCCAGCGGCCGGCGTTCCAGGCCATCAGCGCGGAAGTCGCAGCCATCATCTGGCGGCAGTGGGACTGTTCGATCTCATCGGCGTAGCGGAGGCCCTCGCCGATGGCGCTCTCGGCCGCGGCATAGTCCATGACCCGTGCGGCGGAGATCGCAAGGTTCCGATAGCCCGTGACGCTCACGCTTTCGAAGCCGGCCTCGCGTGCCCCGCGGGCCGCCTCGAGCCCGGCAGCGAGGCCGGACGCGTGGTTTCCCCGGATGATCTCGATCCGAGCCGCAGTCAGACGGGCCTCGGCTGCCACTTCGAGATCGCCGATGGCCTCCGATCGGGCGAGCGCCTCCGTGGCATCGGCCTTCGCGGCATCCAGCTGGAGCGCATCGAGCTCATCATGTGCCCGGGCCGACAACAGGTTCGCAAGCATTGCCTCGCGCTCGGGCGAACCCGGCTGGGCCTCGACCTCGATGAAGGCCTGAGCATTGCATTCGAGGATTCGGGTGACGGATCCGCCATCCCGCCCTTCGCAACCACCGATCGTCGTCAGCATCCCGGCCGCCTGGATCGCCATGCCGGCCGCGAGGTACTGCTGGCGCGCCCGCTTCGCGGCGGCCAGTGAATCCTCGTTCCGCTCGATCGCCGCGGCGGCGTCGCTGAACTCCTCGTAGAGCCTGGCCTGCTCGGCGACGGGCAGGTCGTCGGGCATGTTGTCGATCGCCCGTCGGTAGAGGTCGTACGCCTCCTGGCGAGCCGAAACCCGGCCGGCTGCCCGGGCCCCCGCGAGCGCCGCTCGATGGGC
>JBEPVB010000025.1:0-25756 GCA_041691215.1 Chloroflexota bacterium | reverse complement strand
AAAACCCCACCGGCCCCCGATCCCCCCGGGGCGCGCCCGCCGGCGGGCCCCGCCCTCTTGCTGCCAGGGTCGCCCTTATCGGGTCCGGGGGAAGCCGAGATCGACCTTCGAGGTGCCAGGGTCGGGCCAACGGGCGGTCACGATCTTGGCCCGCGTGTAGAACTGGACGCCCTCGGGTCCGTACATGTGGAGATCGCCGAACAGCGAGTTCTTCCAACCGCCGAAGCTGTAGAAGGCGACCGGCACGGGTACCGGGACGTTGATACCGACCATCCCGACATTCACGTCGAACTGGTACTGGCGGGCGGCGCCGCCGTCGCGGGTGAAGATGGCCGTCCCGTTGCCGTACGGGTTGTCGTTGACGAGGGTGAGGGCCTCCTCGTACGTCCCGACCCGGGTCACGGTCAGGACCGGCCCGAAGATCTCGTCGCGATAGCAGTCCATGCCCGGAGTGACGTTATCGATGAGCGACGTCCCCAGGAAGAAGCCCTCGGACTCGTGGTAGAGAGGGTGCTCGCGGCCGTCGGCGACCACTGTCGCCCCCTGGGCGGCGGCTGAATCGAGGTACGAGGCGACCTTGTCGCGATGGACCTTGGTGACGAGGGGGCCCATCTCGGCCGCCGGATCGGAGCCAGGTCCAACCTTGATCTTCGGCAGGCGGGCGGCGATGGCGTCGACGAGCGGGTCGGCCACCGAGCCCACCGCGACGACCGTGGCGATGGCCATGCAGCGCTCGCCGGACGAGCCATAGCCGGCCGAGACCGCGGCGTCGGCGGCCATCTCGACATCGGCGTCGGGCAGCACGATCATGTGGTTCTTGGCGCCCCCGAGGGCCTGGACCCGCTTGCCGTTCTTCGTCCCGGTCTCGTAGATGTAGCGGGCGATCGGGGTCGAGCCGACGAAGCTCACGGCCGCGATGTCGGGATGTTCGAGGATCCGGTCTACGGCCACCTTGTCGCCCTGGACGACGTTGAAGACGCCATCGGGCAGGCCCGCCTCCTTGAGCAGCTCGGCGATGTACAGGGACGCCGACGGATCCTTCTCCGACGGCTTCAGGACGAACGTATTGCCGCAGGCGATGGCGTTGGCGAACATCCACATCGGGACCATGGCCGGGAAGTTGAAGGGGGTGATCCCCGCCGCGACGCCGAGCGGCTGGCGGATCTCGTAGACGTCGATCCCGGTCGAGACCTGCTCCGAAAAGCCGCCCTTCATGAGGCTCGGGATGCCGCTCGAGAATTCGAGGTTCTCGATGCCCCGGGCGATCTCGCCGAGGGCGTCCGACGGGACCTTGCCGTGCTCGGCCGTCAGGAAGGCCGCCAGGTCGGCTCGGTGAGCCTCGACCAGGTTCCGGATGCGGAACATGATCTCGGTCCGCTTCGACAGGGATGTGGCGCGCCAGGCCGGGAAGGCGGCCCGGGCGGCCGCGACGGCGGCATCGACCTCTGCTGCGGACGCGAAGTCGACCTCGCGGGCGATGACGCCGGTGGCCGGGTTGTAGATCGGCCCGCGCCGACCCGATGTGCCGGGCACGCGCCCTCCGTTGATCCAATGGCTGACGATCTCGGACGATGTGCCGGGGCGGTCGATCTTGGGTTCGGCGACCTGGGTCATGAGCGGAACCTCTGGCGCGCGCCGTGATGAGTCCGTACTCAGTCAACGATACCGCGCCACGCGCCACGCGCTCCTCGAACGGTCACGCCGCCTTGACGGAAGCGAACCTGGGCGTAGCCTTGGAGCGCATGCCCACACCTTCTCGGCTCGACCGTTGGGGTTTTCGGATCGCCCTCGGCGGCGCGCTCATCGGGCTCGTAGTCGGATCATTCTTCCTCATCACGACGTGGCCGCCGCCGGCGCCCACCTTCGGGTTCACCGGCTTCCAGGCTCCGGTCGGCCTCGCCTTCGTCGGGATGGGCGCCCTGATCCTGCGGCGGCGACCGGGCAATGCGATCGGCTGGCTGTTGCTCCTCGGCGGCATGTTCTCGTCGGTCCAGTTCGCGGCCGACCTGGCTCCGGCGGCCGCGACCCGACTTGCGTGGGGTTCGTCCGCGCTCGTCTGGACGTCCTGGATTTCCAATTTGATCTGGGTGGCGAGCATTTCGGTGTTTGGTCCGATCCTCCTGCTCTTCCCCGACGGCCAGCCGCCGACTCGGCGCTGGGGTTGGTTGCTGCCCTTGACCGTCGTCGGCGCCAGCCTTGTCGCGATCGGACTGGCCACCTCGCCGGGCCCGCTCGCGAACTACCCCTCGATCGAGAACCCTGTGCCGATCGGCGGCGATCTGGCGGGCGCGCTGACGATCGTCGGCGCGGTCCTGCTGATCGGCGGTTCGATTCTCAGCGCCGTAACGCTGGTCTTCCGATGGCGGAAGTCCTCCGGCGATTCACGAGAGCAGCTCAAGTGGCTCGCAGCTGTAGGGCTTCCGCTCGTCGTCAGTGGCGCGTTCTCGTTCGCGCCGCTCGCCCAGTACCTGATGATCGGCTTCGTGTTCGCCATGCCGATCGCGGTCGCCGTCGCGGTCCTCCGACATCGGCTGTACGACATCGACGAGATCATCTCGAGAACTGTCGCCTACGGTGTCCTGACGGCGATCCTGGCCGGGGTCTTCGCGGCGACGCTCAAGCTCTCCCAGGACGTCTTCACCCAGGTGACGGGTGCCCAGTCCGACGGGGCGATCGTCGTCTCGACCCTCGTCATCGCGGCAGCCTTCACGCCGATTCGCAAGGCGCTCGATCAGAGGGTCGACCGCCGCTTCAAGCCCATGCCCGCGCCAGGCGACTTGGCCCTGGTCGGTGTAGCCGGGCTGACGCCTGCCGTCCTGGGCGAATTCGAGGAGGCCGTGCGGCGCGTGATCCGCGCCGAGCTGGGAAGGGACGGACTCCCTGGGGCGGATGCTGCACGCTGGCCGGATGAGCGGCCGTCAGGCGTGGTCCAAGGCATCCCCCAGGTCGCGGATGAGGTCGGCGCCGGATTCGATCCCGACTAACGGCCTTCCTCGAGCCGTTCGCGGGACTCGGAGCGCCCGGGACGACCGCCTAGATCCGCCTCCGGAGGTTGCTGATGGCCCAGATGGAGGCACCGATCACGGCCAGGAGGATCGCCTGCTCGGCACGCAGCGGACCCAACACTGCCGCATCGCGCCAGGTGAGGATCACGATCCCGCGGGCCAGGGCCCAGAGGATTAGGCCCACGAAGAGGACGGATCCGGTCCGCCGGCTGAAGGCGCCGCCCCGAAGGGCGATGCCCAGGGCGAGGAGGCCGACGGTCGTGCCCAGCGCTTCGTAGACCTGCGAGGGATGCGACGGCAAGTAGGCCGCCAGGCTGCTCCAGGGGCCATCACCGAGATACGCCGTCGCCCACGCAGCATCGGAAGGAGCGCCCTGACCGGCCGCGGACAGGAGGCCGGCGAGCTTGCCGGCGGCGAGCAGGAAGAGCATCGGGAGGACGGCTGCATGGAGCCATCGGTCCAGGGGCGCATCGACGAGCCGGGCGATGAGCGCCCCGCCGAGGATCGCTCCGGGCACCGCGAGGCCGAGGCCGAGGGCGCCCTGGGTCGGATCGAGGATCGCCGCCGGATGGGCGACGTAGTAGTCGAGGTGGACCAGGACGTAATCGAGGCGGCCGCCGAGCACTGCGCCGGGCACGACGCCGAGGATCAGGAATGGCAGGTCGCTCGGGCGGAGCGTCGGGGCGGGCACGTATGGGCCGGCCATCGGCGTGACCCGGCCGATGAGCGTCGCCAGGACGAGCGTCGCGAAGATGATCCCGGCCAGGGCCAGCGTCTCCAGCCGGATGCTGCTGTCGCCGATATGGACCAGGGGATCGAAGGCGAACGTGATGACGGCGACGGGCATCAGGCGTACCGGCCCGGCGCTCGATGATCAGGGCGGCGGGCTGGGGCTGGGATCACGCCGGGAGTGTACCGGCCGAGCGATCCCGTGAGGTCGGGGGCTCGCGGCGGCTGAGGTCAGCGGTGGAGGATCTCGACGAGCTCCTGAACCGCGGCCGCCGACCGTTGGAACGCGGCCTGCTCGTCGTCCGAGAGGCGGATCTCGATGACCCGCTCCATCCCGCCGGCACCCAGGACAACCGGCACCCCGACGAACAGCCCGTCGACGCCGTATTCGCCGCCGAGGAGGGTCGCACAGGGAAGGACCCGCTTCCGGTCGCGAAGGATGGCCTCGACCATCTCGAACGTGGCCGCGGCCGGGGCGTAGAAGGCCGATCCGGTCTTGAGGAGGCCGACGATCTCGGCGCCGCCATTGGCCGTCCGATCGACGAGGGCCTGGACGCGGTCCGCCGGCAGGAGCTCGGTAATCGGGATGCCGGCGACGGTCGAGTAGCGCGGCAGGGGGACCATCGTGTCCCCGTGGCCGCCCAGGACGAAGGCGTGGGTGTCCTCGACCGACACGCCGAGCTCCAGGGCGATGAATGTCCGGAAGCGGGCCGAATCGAGGACGCCGGCCATGCCGATCACTCGCTCGCGGGGGAACCCCGAGGCCTCCATCGCCACGTGGCACATCGCATCGAGGGGATTGGTGACGACGATCAGGATGGCCTTCGGCGACTGGGCCGCGGCGGCGGTGACGACGCCCCGCACGATCCCGGCGTTCGTGGTCATGAGCTCGTCGCGGCTCATGCCGGGCTTGCGGGCGATGCCCGACGTGACGACGATGATGTCCGAGCCGGCAGTGTCGGCGTAGTCGTTGGTCCCGATCACCCGGGCGTCGTGGCCGACGACGGGCGCCGCCTCGGCGAGGTCGAGGCCCTTGCCCTGCGGGAGCCCCTCGACGATGTCGACGAGCACGACGTCGGCCAGGCCGGCCTCGGCGATGCGCTGGGCGGCGGTGGCGCCGACATTGCCGGCGCCGATCACGGTGACCTTGTTGCGGCTCATGGCGTCTCCATGCTGATGGGGCGGCGGGGTTGGGCGGTTGGGCCCTGCGTCAGCCCTCGCCCGGGGCGGACACTCGAACCTCGCCCGCCTCCCCGGCGACGATCGGACCGGCCTGCCGGACGGCCTCGCTGACACCGTCGGCGTAGGCGGCGAAGTTCTCGTGGAACATGTGGGCGATCCGGCGCGCCGCCGCGTCGTACTCGGCCGGATCGGCCCACGTATCGCGTGGCTGGAGGAGGGACGAGGGCACGCCCGGGACGGTGGTCGGGACGAAGACCCGGAAGACCGGATCCTCGACCATCGGGACGCCGGCGAGATCGCCGTTGATAGCCGCCCGGACCATGTTCCGGGTGTGGTTGATGTTCATCCGTTCGCCGCTGCCGTAGGGCCCGCCCGTCCAGCCGGTGTTGACGAGCCAGACGGGCACGTCGTACTGCGCCAGCCGGTCCATGAGCATGTGGGCATAGATGCCCGGGTGGCGAGGCAGGAACGGCGCCCCAAAGCCTGCCGAGAACGTGGCGCTCGGCTCCTTGACCCCGATCTCGGTGCCGGCCAACTTGGCCGTGTAGCCGGAGATGAAATGGTAGGCGGCCTGCTCCCTGGTGAGCTTCGAGATCGGCGGCAGGACCCCGAACGCGTCGGCGGTCAGGAAGACGACATTGCGGGGAGTCCCGGCGATGCCGTTGGGGTCGGCGTTGCCGATGAAGTTGAGCGGGTAAGCGCCCCGGGTATTCTCGGTGAAGCGCTCCGAATCGAGGTCCAGCTCCCGGGTCACGGGATCGATGTCGACATTCTCGAGGATCGTGCCGAAGCGCTTGGTCGTGGCGAAGATGTCGGGCTCATACATGGCCGAGAGGCGGATGGTCTTGGCGTAGCAGCCGCCTTCGAAGTTGAAGACGTAGTCGGTGCCCCAGCCGTGCTCGTCGTCGCCGATGAGGCTCCGGAGTGGATCCGCCGAGAGCGTTGTCTTGCCGGTTCCCGAGAGGCCGAAGAAGACCACCGAATCGCCGGCCTTGCCGACGTTGATCGAGGAGTGCATGGGCAGGACGCCCTCGTCCGGCATCAGGTAGTTCATCACCGTGAAGGCCGACTTCTTGATCTCACCCGCATACATCGTGCCGACGATGATCACCTCCATCCGCTTGAGATGGACGAGGATCGCGGTGCCGGTCCGGGTGCCCTCGGTCAGCGGGTCGGCGCTGAACGAGGGGACGTCGATGATCGTAAAGTTCGGGGCGAAGTCGGCCAGCTGCTCCCGCGTCGGCCGGCGGAAGAGATTGCGGGCGAAGATGCTGGCCCAGGCCGTCTCGGTGTAGACCCGCAACGACCGCCGGTGCGCCGCATGGGCGCCGATGAAGAGGTCCTGGCTGAACAGGTCCCGCTCCTTGACGTAGGTCATCAGCCGGGCCCGGAGCCGGTCGTACTGCTCCTCGGAGATGCGGTGGTTGACGTCGCCCCACCAGACCTTGGCCGAGGATGACGGCTCGTCGACGATGAACTTGTCCTGCGGCGAGCGACCCGTGTGCTCGCCGGTCCGGACCACGAGCGGGCCGTTCGCGGCCAGGAGCCCCTCGTTCTCGCGCAGGGCGAACTCGTACAGCTCGGCGGTGGAGAGGTTCGCTCGGCCGGGCCTGGCAAGGCTGCGAGTGGACCCGGGAGCGGTGGCTGCCGTCATCGGTGCGGTCTCCTCGGCGCAGACGGCGGGCGAGATGGCCCGGCCCGTCAGGGCTTCGATTCGACCGGCCGCGCGTCGGGCGGGCTCGAGGGCTCGCGAGAGTCGGCTTCCGCAGTCGCTGTTATTGGCCTCATCGTAGCACCCGAGAGAAACGAGGTTGCGGAACGGTTGCGCCGTTCCGCGCGCAGCGGCGCTTGCCCTCCCCGGGCCAACCCCCGGGTCCTGGGGCCCCCGATGATCTCGAAGCCGGTCAGCCCTGGCTGTCTCGGTCGGCGCCGTTGTCCTCCGGCCCGGGCCCGCCGTCGGACCGCGCCGCCAGCAGCGCTCGGAGGGCCGAGACCTCGTGCCCGGCGGTCGAGCCGCTGGGGCCCACATAGGCTCCGACGGGCACCGGCGCCTCAACCTGCGTGACGCTGGGGTCCGACGCCGGGCTGGGGTCCGACGCCGGGCTGGGGTCCGACGCCGGGCTCGGGTCCGACGCCGGGCTCGCGTCCGAGGCCGGTTCCCCGATCAGGGTGTGGCTCCCGACGATGGCTGCCGTCGCGGCCTCGAGCGACCCTCCCGCCGGGGTGGCGCTCATGACACCGACCAACGCAGGGGCCGGGTCAGCGGCACGGGAAAAGAATGCCTCGGTCTCCGCCAGCTTCGGAAAGGCCGGGTAGCTGGCCGCCTGGCGGGCGATCACCATCGGATCGGTCTCGTGATCGAGGCCCGCGAAGAACGTGTCGACGGCCGTTCGGTAGGCCGCCAGCGCGGTCTCGGCCGCCGTGACCTCCTCCTCGATTCTCGCGCCGTGCTCCTTGAGGCTGAGCTCGAGGTCCTCGTTGAGCGCCGCGACCCGTTGCTCTCGCTCGAGCTTGATGCGGTTCGCCTCGCCGTCGGCCCACGTCTCGATCGCCCTCATGTCCTCGGCCGCCAGCTCCCGGATGCGCTGGGCCTCCTGGGCCGCCCGCTCCCGGATGGCCTGGACGTGATTTTGGCGGCGCCGTTCGGCAGCGTCGGCAATCGTGGTTCGCTCGCGGGCGGCGGTCGTGTGCATGGCCCGCGCAAGCTTGGCCAGGAATTCGGATCCGTCCGCACCGACCGCGCTCGCCCCTGCCATCGGCCCATTGCTGGGCGCGGCCGGCGCGCTGCCATTCGACGCGGTCACGGTGTCGACCGGGACCGGGTTCCCAGTCGACGAAGCGGTGGACCCTGGCTTGTTGCTCAACAGGCTCCAACCGGGCTTTGGCCATTGACCGGACATGAGAAGACCCTCGCTGATTCCCTGAGATCGACGTCGCGGCGGCCCCGGACACCGTGGACAGGCGATGGTAATGCCCGCCGTGTCGGGAGACAACGGTCAAAACGAGGTGGCCTGCTTACCTAGCTCTGGTCGAGTGCCAAGCGCAGGTCGGCGATCAGGTCCGTCGCCGATTCGATGCCGACCGAGAGGCGGACGAGATCGTCGGGTACCTGGAGCGGCGACCCTGCGACCGACATGTGGGTCATCTGGGCCGGCACCTCGATGAGCGATTCCACGCCGCCCAGGGATTCGGCGAGGGTGAAGATCCGGGTCGCCTCGGCGATGGCGATCGCCCGCTCGGCGGCCGACCGGCCGTGCGGTCCGCCCGGTCGTGGCCGGAACGACACCATGCCGGTGCCGCCCGACATCTGGCCGACCGCCGCCGGAGCATGGGGATGGGCATGGCGGCCCTCCGTCAGCCCGGGATGGGAAACCCACGCGATGTCGTCGCGGGCGGCCAGGAAGTCCGCGACTGCCGTCGCGTTCTCGACGTGTCGGGCGACCCGCAGGTGGAGTGTTCGGAGGCCCCGCAGGACCAGGAAGCAGTCGAACGGTCCGGGCACGCCGCCCATGGCGTTCTGCAGGAATCGCAGCCGCTCGGCGATCGCCGCGTCGCGGCTGACGGCGATGCCCAGGACAGTGTCGCTGTGGCCGGACAGATACTTGGTCGCCGAGTGGAAGGCAATGTCGGCGCCATGGTCCAGCGGCCGCTGGAGCGCCGGCGACGCGAACGTGTTGTCGACGACAAGGAGCGGCCGATCCGGCGCGTCCCCGTAGCGGGCGCGAATGGCGCTCGCTGCCGCGCCGATATCGATCATCTTGAGGAGCGGGTTGGTGGGCGTTTCGAACCACACCAGGCGAGTGCGCTCCGTGAAGGCCTCCCAGAGCGCGTCGGGATCGCCGGCGAGGTCTGCGTAGCGGGCATCGACGCCGTTGCCGCGGCGGACCTTCTCGAGATACCGAAACGTCCCGCCATAGACGTCATCGCCGACGACGATCTCGGACCCGGGCGGGGCGAGCTCGGCGATGGCCGCCGTGGCCGCGGAGCCGGAGGAGAACGCGATCCCCTCCCCGCCGCCCTCGAGCGCGGCCACCGCCCGCTGGAGCCGGTCCCGGGTCGGGTTGACCGTCCGGGCGTAGTCGTAGCCGCCGCGCGGCCGATTGACGCCGTCCTGGGCGTAGGTGCTGGTCTGGTAGATCGGCGGCGCGACGGCGCCCGTCACCTCGTCCGGCTCAGCTCCGGCGTGCACGGCGAGGGTTTCGAAGGCCAGGTCGGAGCGAAGGTCGTCGGCACGCATCGCGTCCATCATCGCATCGCCGGCGAGCCCGAGCTGCCCCTGACCGGGACGCCCGTCAGGCTTCGGGATCCAGGTCGAAGACCAGCTCCTCGCCATCGACGGCGTCGATGAAGACGCCGACCTCGCGGAACCCGAAGGCCCGGACGATGGCCAGGGACGGGCCATTGGTCGGGGCGATGGTTGCCCTGAAGTGGTTCACGCCCTGGCCCTCGGCCCACGAGATGAGCGCCCCCACGACCTCCGTGGCGAGACCGCGACGGCGATGGGCCGGCTCGACCCCGTAGCCGAGCTCCACCCGCCTGTCCTCGTCCGGCGGTCCGTGGAAGCCGGCCGTTCCGACCACGGTCCGGACGTTGCCGGGGCCGCGCTCGAGCATCACCCGCCCGAGCCACGGCTGGCTGGCCGGGTCGGCCTCGAGGGCCGGGACCCGGTAGCTGACGAAGTCGCGGAGGGTCTCTGCCAGCGACGGCGGGAACGTCGCCCCGATCTCCTGGCCGGCCGCCGTGGGGTCACCCGCCTCGAGGGCCTGCATGAAGGCCAGGGACATCGAGACGAGGTCGAGGCGCGCCGTCCGGATGTCCGGGACGACGAGCCCGCTCACGATCTGCGGACCGGCGAGTGGGCGAGGTGCTCCAGGAGGTCGAGCTTGGTCACGACCCCGGCCGGCCGGCCGTCGCGAACGGCCAGCACGGCCGGGCTGCCACCGGCCAGGAGGGCGAACGCCTCGTCGAGCGAAGCCTCGACGTTGACCGTGGGCAGGGGTTTGTCCATGACCTCGCCGACGGTCCGGCCGACGATCTCGGGATTGCGGTAGGCCCGGTCCAGGAGGCCCTGCTCACTGACCGACCCGACGATGCCTTCCAGTGCGTCGCCGGCAGGATCCTGCGAGACGGGCAGCTGGCTGATCCCGAAGCGCTGGAGGGTGTCGATGGCCGCCCCGACCCGGTCGGTCGTCCTGGCCAGGACCACATCGGGCAGCTCGGCTCCCTGGTGGTGGCCGGCGAGGAGCTCACCGACCCGCACGACCGCGCCGCTCGTGGCGAGAAGGCCGTTGGCCCGCATCCACTCGTCGTTGTAGAGCTTCGAGAGATAGGAGCGACCGCCGTCGGGGAGGATCACCACCAGCACGGCCTCGACGGCCTTGTCGCCATCGCCGGCCATGATCAGGCGGGCCTGATCCAGCGCCGCGACCACGGCGGTCCCACACGACTCGCCGGCCAGGATGCCCTCCTCGCGGGTGATCCGACGGGCCATCAGGAAGGCGTCGCGGTCCGAGACTCGGACCCAGCGATCGACGACCGAGGCGTCGTACGTGCCGGGGAAGAAGTCCTCGCCCACGCCCTCCGTCAGGTACGGCCGGGCGACATCGCCGGAAAGGACGCTGCCCTCTGGATCCGCCCCGACGATAGTGATCGAGGCGTTCTGGGCCTTGAGGTAGCGGCCCACCCCGGTAATCGTGCCGCCCGTTCCGGCGCTCGCCACGAGGTGGGTGATCCGGCCCTCGGTCTGGTCCCAGATCTCGGGCCCCGTCGTCCGCTCGTGGGCGATGGGGTTCTCCTGGTTCCAGTACTGATCGGGCTTGAAGGCGCCCGGGATGTCCCGGGCCAGGCGGGCCGCGACCGAGTAGTACGACTCCGGCGACTCCGGCTCGACGTTGGTCGGGCAGAGGACGACATCGGCACCGTAGGCCCGCAGGAGAGCCTGCTTCTCGGTCGACTGCTTGTCGGCCATGACGAAGATGCAGCGGTAGCCCTTGAGCGCGGCCGCGATGGCCAGCCCATGGCCCGTGTTGCCCGACGTCGGCTCGATGATCGTCCCGCCCGGCTTGAGCAGGCCGGCCCGCTCGGCCGCCTCGATCATCGGCAGGCCGATGCGGTCCTTGACCGAGCCGCCGGGATTGAGGGTCTCGAGCTTGGCAAGGATCAGCGGCTGGGGACCGCTGCCGAGGTCGCGGGTGACGCGGCTGAGCCGCACCAGCGGCGTCCCGCCAACGAGGTCGAGGATCGACTCCGCGTATTGCATGGGGCGAGTGTAGGTCGGCGCCGGGGACGGGTTCAGGAGGCCGGAGGGCTGCCCGCCCTGCGATCCAGCCGTCCGGGCCCGAGCAGGAGCCACGTCAACCGCCGCCGCAGCGGCCGGCGCCGCTCGGGCGGGTCGTCGGTCCATTTCTGGAGCTCCTCGACGACCGGTCCGAGCCGCGCGGCGACGGCCGCGCCGAGCTGCCGGGCCAGCTCGATCTCCTCGCGCGTGCCGGCCGCGGGCACGACGCCGTCCCAGCCCGGGGCGAGGAGCTCACCGATCGACGATGGCGGCAGGATCCGAGACGCCATCCGCCGCCCGATGTAGAGCTCGTCGGTCCCGGCGATGGCCAGCGGGACGATCGGGGCGCCCATCCGCAGCGCGATGACGGACGCGCCGGCCCGGAACGGCCCGACCCGCCCCGGCGGCCCGCTCACGGTGCCCTCCGGCATCTGGACGAAGACGCCGCCCGCGGCGAGGACCGCGCGGGCCGCGCGGACGTGCTGCTCAATGCCGACGCCGCCGCGCCAGACCGGAAGGAGCCCGCCGATCCGGCGGATGAGTGCCTCCCGCCAGCGGGCCGAGAAGGTCGACGCCGCGCTGCCGAGGAACCAGGCCCGGGGCACCGCAGGCAGGGCATGCAGGACGACGAACGGATCCATCCAGCCGCGGTGGGCCGCCCCGATCAGGATGTAGCCGCCGCCGGCCGGGAGGAGGGACCGGCCCTCGGCCCGGATCCGCAACCTGAAGATCCCGAACAGGACCCCCCGGGCGAGCAGTCGAACGAGCCGGTACAGGAGGGTGGCCCGAACCTCGGGCTGCCGGCCGAGCCAGTCCAGGCCTTCCCGGGCATCACCGCGGGCCCGGGCCAGGGCTTCCGGGGCCACGCGAGCCGGCGGGAGCCGCCGGTCGCCCGGCGAGATGGGGTGGTCGTCGGGAGCCATCGAGGGTCAGCGGATCTGGGGCGGCGGAGCGTCCTCGGCGCCGGCCTCGTCATGGATTGGGGCGGCCGCCTCGGCGGGCGCGGCATCATCCGCGGGCACGGCATTCTCGGCGGGCGCAACGTCGTCGTCGAGGTCATCGCCGTCGTTGTCTGCCTCGTCCTCCCCGTCCTCGTCGTCGGCCCCGTCGTCGGCCTCGTCGTCGTCGGCCTCGTCGTCGTCGGCCTCGTCGTCGAGGTCGGCCGGCGGCGCGTTGCCGCGGTCGCCGGCCGTAAGCGCCGCCTCGGCGACCGGCTCAAACGGCCGGCGGTGCCGGTACAGGAGGAGGAGGAAGGCCCCGAGCCCGAAGAGGATCGACATGAGCTGGGCGGTTGGCACCCCGCCGACGAACCAGTTCCCGGTCCGGAGATTCTCGAGGAGGAAGCGGACGATGGCGTACCAGATGAAGAAGATCAGGATCTGGTCGCCGGCCCGGAGCCGGTACGGTCGTCGGCTCGACAGCCAGAGCAGGAACAGCGCCCCCAGGAGACCCGAGATCGATTCGTACAGGAAGAGCGGCTGGAAGAAGGTCGTCGCCTCGGGGAACTGGCTGCAGGGATAGATGACCGTGCCGTGGTCGCTGAAGCGATGGGCGCAATCGACGGCGATGCCCCAGGGCAGATTCGTCGGCGGCCCGTACAGCTCCTGGTTGAAGAAGTTCCCCCAGCGACCGATGGCCTGCATCGTGAATAGGGCAGGGGCCACGATGTCCGCCCAGAGCCAGCCGTTGATCCGGTGCCAGCGCACGAGGAGCAGGAAGGCCAGGACACCCGTGATCAGGCCGCCGTACACGCCGAGGCCCGAATAGGGCGGCAGGACGATCTTGAGGACGTCGTCCTTGTAGAGGTTCCACTGATCGATGACGTGATAGAGGCGCCCGCCGATCAAGGCCGCGATCGCGATGACGATGAGCCCGTTGCCGATCAGCTCGACGTCCTGGCCGAACCGGCGAGCCTGGCGGACGAGGACCATGTACGAGACGAGCAGGCCGACGGCGTAGGCGATCCCGTACCAGTAGACCGGGATCGGGCCGAGATGGATGGCGATGGGCTCGGGGGTGAAGGTGATCATCGCGGCCGAGTGTAGCGGGGCGCTGCCGGGACGATGGCGGGCGGATCACCGTAGACTCGGCCCAATGGACGCGCGTCGGATGGCGGCTTGATGGCCGAGTTCCAGTGGTGGCTGCTGCTCCTCGGCCTCGTCGCCGGCGGCGGCCTCGTGGCCGTGGTCTACATGGACGGTGCCCGTCGCGAGCAGGACCTCCAGGATGACGAGCTGCCGGCCGAGGCGACCTGGATCAGCGAGCGGTTGGCGTCACCGGGCCGGCCGGTGGACGCCGGGATCGTCGAGCGCATCCTTCTCGAGCACCGCGCCTATCGCCTTGAGCCGCCTCCGCACCACCTCGAACGGATCGACGACGAGGCTCTGCCCGAGGCCGAGCGCCCGGTCTAGCCGATCGGGCCGCCGCCGTCAGTCGCCCGACCGAAGGTCACGGCTGCGGCTCGCGCCCGTCGCGGGCCGCCCATCGGGCCCCGGCTCCGCCGGCGGGTCGACGAACTCGGGGGCCGCCGCCTTCCAGGCCTCATCGGCGATCGTCGGGTCCTTGGCCACCGGCATCGTGCCGACGAGGGCGAGGCCACCGAGGACGAGCCCGATGCCCCAGCCGATGGCCAGCGGCCAGTGCCACCACAGGGTGAAATAGCCACCCACGCCCAGGCCGACCCCCAGGGCAATCACGATCGCGCGGAGATCGGGCATCTCAGCCTGCCACCGACACGCCGATGAGGTTGCCGACCAGGTAGGTGATGCCCGCTGCGGCGGCTCCGAGCGCCACCTGTCGAGCACCCGAGAAGAGGAGGCTGCGCCCGGTCAGGAGGGAGACGCCGGCCCCGACCAGGAACAGGGCGACCAGCGAGGCGCCGAGGGCGAAGGCGAAGGCCGGCCCGCCGGCGTCGACGACGTAGGGCACCACCGGCACCGCGGCCCCGATCGCAAAGGCAACGAAGGAGCCGAAGGCGGCGCCCCACGGCGAGCCGAGCTCGTCCGGGTCGAGACCCAGCTCTTCGCGAATCAACGTGTCCAGGGCGTGCTCCGGATCGGCGAACATCCGGTGGGCGATGGTCGTGGCCTCGTCGGCGGTGAAACCCTTGGCCCGATACACGGAGGCGAGCTCAGCCTCTTCTTCGGCCGGCATCGCCTCCAGCTCGGCCCGCTCCAGGGCGATCTGGCGCTCGAACAGCTCCCGCTGCGACTGCATGGAGATGTACTCACCGGCCGCCATCGAGAAGGCCCCGGCAAGGAGGCCGGCAACGCCGGCCAGGAGGACGAAGTTCTGGCCGTTGATCGCGGCGTTCGCGCCGGCGACCCCCATGACCAGGGCGAGGTTCGAGACGAGCCCATCCGAGACGCCGAAGATCACCGCCCGCAGGGTTCCGGACCTGCCGGCCCGGTGCCAGCGCTCGCGGGCAGCGATCTCCCCGGGTGCCGAGACCCCGGCCGGGGCAGCGCTGTGGCCGATCGCCCCGGCGGCGATCGTCGCCCGGGCGGCCGCCGCCGCGCCCGTCTCGCTCTTCATGAGCTCCGCGCCATGGTCGGCCGAGAGGCGCTTCCAGATCTCCATGTGCTCGCGCTCGTCGGCGGCGATCGCGTCGACCTCGGGCGTGGCCTGGGCGTTGTAGATGCCCTCCTCGTCGCCCTCGAGGGCGAGCACCAGGTCCCTGACCGCGTTGGTCCCGAAGACACGGGCAATCGCGACGATGACCCGGATGCGGAACCGGGCGCCGCCGGCCGGTGGGACCGCGGCGCCGACGTCGCGCAGGCGCGTCGCCCAGATCTCGGCGTGGCGACGCTCGTTGCCCGCGATCGTGCGGAACGCGTCGGCTCGCCGCGAATCGCGCTCGATCGAGGCGAGGGCGTCGTAGAGCTGGATGGCATCGCGTTCCAGCTTGAGATTCTCGAGGCTCTGGGCAGTGTCGATGGGGGCCATCACGTGAATCGTAGTCGTCCGGCCGCGAACCGTGGGGGCCGCTGCCCTCGGCGACGGCCGCACGCATGCCGGGCCGTTCCGGGCCCGGGCACGGCGCTACACTCCCGCCGATGACCGCCCCGTTGCTGCCGCCGCTGCGCTGGCTGTCCGCCGCGGACGTGATCGAGGCGATGCCGCCGCTCGAGGCTCGCCTGGGGCTGGCCGAACGGACGATGATCGCCCTGGCCACCCCCGGTGGCGCCGAGATGCCGCCCAAGGTCGCCATCCATCCCCGGCCCGACGCGGCCTTCGTCCACGCCATGCCGGCGATGCTCCGCGGCGCGGATCTCTTCGGCGACCTGGTGGGCATGAAATGGGTCGCCGGATTTGCCTCGAACAACGAGCTCGGCCTGCCCGGCATCAGCGCCCTCGTCATCGTCAACGACCCGGCGACGGGGATCCCGATCGCGATCATGGATGGTGGGCCGATCACGGCCCAACGCACGGCCGCGGTCTCGGGCCTGGCGATGCGTCGCTTCGGGCCCAGCGTCGAGGGCCGACCGATGCGCGCGGCCCTCATCGGGGCGGGGGTCCAGGGCCGTTCTCACCTCCCCGTCTTCGGCCACGTCCTGCCGGGCGTGGAGCTGCAGATCTTCGACATGGACCCGCGTCGCGCGGCGGCCCTGGCCGACGAGGCGGCTTCGACGCCGGGGATCGGCCGGGCGGAGAGAGCCGCCAGTGCCCGGGCGGCCGTCGAGGGCTCGGATGTGGTCCTCACGGCAGCGTCGTTCGGGCCGCCCGAGGAGCGCCAGTCGATGACCAACGAGTGGCTCGTCCCGGGGGCAACCGTCATCCCCATCGACTACGCCACGTACTGCGCGGCCGAGGTCGCTCGCGAGGCAGCGCTCTTCCTCGTCGACGAGCGTGCGCAGTACCTGGCCAACCGCGAGGCCGGCAGCTTCGACGGCTATCCGGACCCGGCGGCCACCATCGGCGAGGCGATCCTCGCCGGGACCGTGCGGCCGCCCGGGAGGGTGGTCGTCAGCCACCTCGGCGTTGGTCTTTCCGACGTGGTCTACGCGGATGCGATCCTCCGCAACGCCGAGGCGGCCGACCTGGGCGTGGAGCTACCACGCTGACCCAGGGCGGCGATCCGGACCGCCACCTTCCGCCCGGCGACTGAAGGAGCACATCGAACGTGCACGTGGTGCGAAGGGTCCTCAAGGCGCTGGCCATCGTCGTGGTCGTGCTCGTCCTGGCCATCGTCGGCCTCCTGGGCTCGGTCACGGCACGGGGCCTGCCGCGGACCAGTGGCACGATCCACGTCGCCGGCCTCCACCAGGTTGCGGCGGTGGCTCGCGACGCCAGCGGGATCCTCCAGATCGTGGCCGGCGATCCGCACGACCTCTTCATGGCCCAGGGCTACGCCCACGCCCAGGAGCGGATGTGGCAGATGGAGGTCTGGCGGCACATCAGCAGGGGCCGCCTGTCGGAGCTCTTCGGCGCGAGCACCCTCAAGAAGGACGAGTACATCCGGACGCTCGGCTGGGAGCAGGCGGCCCAGCGGGATCTCGACGCCATGCCCCAGGACGTCCACGACGCCCTCCAGTGGTACGCCGACGGCGTGAACGCCTGGATCAGGGACCAGCACGGATCGTTCTCGTTCCCGTTCGTCGTGACCGCCCTGAAGTCGGGCACCGGTGGGCTCGGCGGCTACACGCCGGCTCCATGGACGCCGCTCGACTCAGCCGCCTGGCAGAAGGTCCAGGCCTATAACCTCGGCGGCAACATGGACGGTGAGATCTTCCGGATGCTCGCCGACGCCAGGCTCGGCGACCCGGCCCGCACGGATTCGCTGTTCCCGGCCTACGACCCCGCCGGCCCGGTGATCACCCCTAGCGGCCTCAAGGGCTCGGGCGGCGCCGGCGCCGGGGAGCCGGCGGTCGCCCAGGCCGGCAGCGGCGCATCAGCAGGCAGCGGCCCCCCGGCAAGCGCAGGCCTGGGCGCCGCAACGGCGGCAGCCTGGCAGGACCTCGCCGCTACGGGATCGGGAATCCTCGCCCTCGCCGGGCTCGACGAGGGCGCGGGCCTCGTCGGCGACCATGGCATCGGCTCCAACGACTGGGTCGTGGCGGGCTCGCAATCGGCGACCGGCGGGGCGCTCCTGGCCAACGATCCCCACCTCGGGTTCAGCGAGCCGTCGGTCTGGATCATGAACGGCCTCCATTGCCGGGTGGTCGATGCCGATTGCCCGTACGACGTCGTGGGCGTCTCGTTCCCGGGCGTCCCGGCCGTCGTCCTCGGCCACAACGCCCGGATCGCCTGGGGCGCGACGAATGTCGGCCCCGACGTCCAGGACCTGTACCGGGAGACCGTCGACCCCAAGGACCCGACCCATTACCTGTACCAGGGCACGTCCGTCCCGTTCGACGTCCGGACCGAGACGATCAAGGTGGCCGGCGGCGACCCTGTCACCGCGTCCATACGCTCCACGCGCCACGGGCCGGTCATCAACGACGTCGACAGCCGGCTGGTGGACCAGCCCCCGGTCACCCTGCAATGGACCTCGACGAAGGAGCCGGACGGGGCGTACACCGCGATCTTCCACCTCAACACGGCCGGCGACTTCGACGCCTTCCGCAACGCCCTCAGCACGTACGGATCGCCGAGCCAGAACTTCGTCTATGCCGATGTCGAGGGGCACATCGGGTATCAGCTCCCGGGCCTCATCCCGATCCGGGCCGGCGAGAAGACCGGCGACCGTGTCCGCGACGGGGCGTCGGGGACCCAGGAATGGACCGGCTACATCCCGTTCGATGAGCTGCCCTGGCAATACGACCCGCCGAGCGGCTTCATCGTCACGGCCAACAACGCGGCGGTCGATGGCAACTACCCGTACTTCGTCGCCGACGAGTGGGATCCCGGCTACCGGGCGAAGCAGATCACGAATCTCCTGATCGCCAAGGCCGGCAAGCTCACCACCACCGATCTCCGGACGATCGAGATGAACAGCCACCCGCTCCGGGCGGATGCGATCGTGCCGGCCCTCCTGGACGCCGAACCGAGGACCGACGACGGCAAGCTCCTGCTCGACCGAATCCGCACCTGGAACGGCCAGTGCGACGTCGACTCGGCCGGCTGTGCCGCGTACACGACCACGGAGCTCACCCTGACCCGGTCGATCTTCGACGACGAGCTGGGCCCGATCGCCCGGGCCTGGGTCGGCTCGACCGAGAGCTGGCAGGCACTCATCTCGGTCCTCGAGGACCCGGCCAGCCCGTGGTGGGATGACATCGCCACGCCGATGGTCGAGCGGCAGAAGGACATCCTCGCAGCCGCGCTGGACCGGACCGGGTCGCAGCTCCGGGCGGAGCTCGGATCACCGGCGCGCTGGACGTGGGGCCGCATCCATACGGTGGACTTCCAGGAGCAGACGCTGGGCATCTCGGGCATCGGGCCGCTGGAGTGGTACTTCAACTCGGGCGCTCGGCCCGTCGGCGGCGTCGACGGGGCGGTCCAGAACAACTACTACCGGACGTCGGCGGCTTACCCCGACCCCGGCGATCCGTCGTACCTGCCGGTCGGGCTGGACAAGGTCTTCAGCGTCTCGAACGGGCCTTCCTACCGGCTGACCATCGACATGTCGAACCCCGACGGGGCGCGCATCGTGACGACGACCGGCCAGAGCGGCAACCCCTTCGATCGCCACTACGGCGACCTCATCGACCTCTGGTCGAGCGGCGCGACGGTGCCCCTTCCGTTCTCCCCCGGCACGGTCTCGAAATCAGCGGTTACGACCCTGTCGCTTGCGCCGTAGGTCGGCTACTCGTTGATCTCAAGCGGGCCCTCGGGGACCTCGATGAGCACGCGCCCGTCCTCGATCACGACCTCGTAGGCGAAGAGCGGCAGCTCGGCCGGCGGATCGAGCGCCTCGCCCGTGCCGAGGTCGAAGCGGGACAGGTGGAGGGCGCAGGTCAGCGTGCCCGCCGGGATGCCGTTGGCGCCAAGCGAGCCACCGCCGGTCAGGAAGCCCTTGTCAAGCTCGAAGTACTCGTGGGTGCAGGTGCCCTGGTAGGCCCGGACCGCGCCGCCCGTGTGAACCACGATCACGGGCTCGGAGCCGTCAGCCCAGGCCATCAGCATGGTGCCCTCGGGGACGTCGGAGAGGGCAAGGAGGTCGATCCGGCGCACGGCTGGACGACCGGTCAGGCTGCGGCGCCCGCGGCTCCGGGCGCGGTCCCGGCCATCCCCGCTGCCCACTTGGCCTCGAGCAGCTCGCGGAGTCGAACCTGAGCGGCCTCGAGCGGAACGCGGGCGACGACCGGCTCGAGGAAGCCCAGGACGATGAACTTGCGCGCGTCGTCGGGCGAGATGCCGCGCGATTCGAGGTAGAAGAGCTGGTTCGAATCGATCGGGCCGACCGATGACGAGTGCATCGCCCGACGGCAGTCCGGCTGGTCGATCTCGAGCGACGGGATCGCGACCGCACGGGCAGCCCGGGACAGGTTCATCCCGAACTCGCCGAGGTAGCTGTCCGTCCCGACGGCGCTCTTCTCGATCGTGATGAGGCCCTTCATGTAGACCCGGGAGCGATCGGAGAGGGCGCCCTTGGAAAGGAGGTTGCCTGTGGTGTCACGACCAAGGTGGCGGGTGTAGCTGGTCAGATCGAAGAGCTGCTCGCCGGTCCCGAAGACGATCTCGACCTGCTCGACCGAGCTCCGATCTCCCTCGAGGCGGTTATCGACGCGCGAGCGGACGAGCCGGCCGCCGAGCTGGGCCATCGCCCAGTGGAGCGAAGCACCGTTGCCGATCCTCGCGTGCCGGTGCTGGAAGGCGACCTGGCGCTCGCCGAGGTCCTGGATCGAGGCGGCGGCGAGGCGCGCATCGGCCTCCAGGATGACCTCCGTGGTGCCGTGGAAGAAGCCCTGGGGAACCGTCTCGCCCTCGGCGCAGTCGACGTCGGCGCCCGACGGGAGCTGCTCCTCGACGAGGGTGGCCTGGGCGCCGGCCCCGAGGTGGACCAGCGTCCGGGTTAGCATTGCGCGGCCGGGATTGCCGCTCCGCCAGCGGACGACGATGGGCCGCACCAGGTGGACCCCGTCGGGGATGACAACTCTTACGCCCTGGCTCCAGAAGCCGCGCACGAGCTGGGCCAGCTTGTCGTCGGCGGGCAGCGTCCCACCGCCCTCGATGTCGGCGCGGAAGCCGTCAGGATCACGTGTCAGGGCCGCGCCGAATGTCTCGAGGACCACGCCGGCCGCGGTGGCGGCCGGTGAGAGCGCCAGGCCCACGACGCGATCCTCGCGGACCTCGATCAGGGCGTCGACGTCATCGGGGAGATCGGTGATCGTGCCGGCCTCCGGGCCGGACGCCGTCTGGATCCACGGCTGGATCCTGTCGAGGACGGCGGCCCGAAGGTCGACGTAGGGCGTGTAGAGCTGGTTCGACTCCACAGGCATCGCGTCGAAGGCCTGCCAGGCCGCAACGCGATCATCCTGAAGCCAGTCGGGCTCCGCCCGCTCCGATGCAAGCGCGAGGGCGAGGTCGCGGTCCGCGAACGTGAACGGGAGGTCGCCCGCGGCGCGACGGACGGGGCGTGGACGCGCCGCGGTGGTCGCCTCCCCCGCCGGGGCGGAGGACGAGGTCACCCGAGCGAGCCCTCCATCTCGAGCTTCACGAGGCGGTTGAACTCGATGGCGTATTCCATCGGGAGCTCCTTCGTGAAGACCTCGAGGAAGCCCTGGATGACGAGGTTCTGGGCCTCGTTCTCGGTCAGGCCGCGGCTCATGAGGTAGAAGATCTGCTCGGCGCTGATCTTGCCGACGGTGGCCTCGTGGGTCATCGTCGTGTCGTCTTCCTGGATATCGATGTAGGGGTATGTGTCGCTGCGGCTCTCGTCGTCCAGCATCAGCGCATCGCAGCGGACTGAGGCGACCACGCCGGTGGCGCCCGGCGACACCTTCAGGTGGCCCCGGTAGGTGGCCCGTCCACCGTCCTTCGAGACGGACTTGCTGACGATCCGGGAGGTCGTGTTCGGGGCGAGGTGGATCGCCTTCGCGCCGGTGTCCTGGTGCTGGCCCTTGCCGGCCACCGCGACCGAGATGATGTCGGCGCTGGCGCCCTCGCCGCGGAGGTAGATGCTCGGGAACTTGACCGTCTTGCGCGAGCCGGTGTTGGCGTCGATCCACTCGACCTTGGCGTTCGTATGGGCATGCGCCCGCTTGGTGACGAGGTTGTAGACGTCGTTGGACCAGTTCTGGATGGTCGTGTAGCGAACCTTGGAGCCGGGCAGGGCGACGACCTCGACGACCGCGACGTGGAGCGAGTCGGTCGCGTAGATCGGGGCGGTGCAGCCCTCGATGTAGTGGACCATGGCCCCCTCCTCGACGACGATCAGGGTCCGCTCGAACTGGCCGGTGTTCTCGCCGTTGATGCGGAAGTAGGCCTGCAGCGGCAGCGGGACCTCGACGCCCTTGGGGACGTAGACGAAGGAGCCGCCCGACCAGACCGCCCCGTTGAGGGCCGAGAACTTGTTGTCCTCGTGGGGCACGACGGTTCCGTAGTGCTTGCGGAAGATCTCCGGGTATTCCTTGAGCGCCTGATCGGTACCCATGAAGACGACGCCGAGCTTGGAGAGCTCTTCCTTCACCGAGTGGTAGACGACCTCCGAGTCGTACTGGGCCCCCACGCCGGCCAGGAACTTGCGCTCCGCCTCGGGGATGCCGAGGCGTTCGAACGTTGCCTTGATCTGGTCGGGAACGTCGTCCCAGGACTTCTCTTCGCGCTCGGACGGCTTGCGGTAGTAGACGATCTTGTCGAAGTCGATCTTGTCCAGGCCGTCCGTCCACATCGGCATCGGCCGCTTGAGGAAGTGGTCATAGGCCCGGAGGCGGGACTGGAGCATCCAGTCCGGCTCGGCCTTGATCGCGCTGATCTCCTCGACCGTCTCCCGGGTCAGGCCGCGCTTCGTCTCGCGGAGGTACGCGATGTCATCGTGGAAGGCGTACTGCTCGCGTCGGTCGGCGACGAGTTCGCGGGTCTGGGAGGAGGTCATCGGGTCTCCGGTCGGCTCCGGTTGCGGCTGGGCGGGCCCGGCGCCAGGCGATCCGTGGCGTCGTTCTGTAATCCCGACCTAGATTATCGGGATTAACGCCTGAAGCGTCAACGACGCCCCGTTCGGCCCGCCGAGACGGCCGGATGGCGAGGCGATCATTTCCGCCGGCCTACCTCGCCTCGGGGACGGGCCCCTCGCGGAGGCCGAGGATATTGCCGTCGAGATCCTTGAACCAGGCCGCGCGCGCAGGCCCGAGCGTGGCGATTCCGTTGACCGTCTTCGGCGACTCGTACTCCTCGAAGGTCACGCCGCGAGTGGTCAATTCCTGGACCGTCGCCGCGATGTCCTGGACCTCGAAGTGGCCAACGGTCTGGCCGACGTTCGGCTGTCCGCGGCGAACCGAGATCTGGGATCCCCTGCCGGCGCCGAAACGGATGGCAAACGGCTGCTCGTCGAGAACGGGCAGGCCCAAGCGCTCCTCGAAGAACGCCTTCGACGCGGCGAGGTCGGACACGGCGATGGTCGTGACCACCAGGGAATCGGAAAGCATGCGGAGACCCTTAGCGGCAGGAATGGTCTGATGATAGGCGCCCCGAGCGACCGGCCGGGCTGATCCAACCGGCCGCGCCGAGCGACCCGGTGGCGCCGAGCGACCCGGCAGCGCCACGGGTCCCTGGACCCGCTACGGTTCGCCCCATGCGGATCGCGCTGGTCGTGCCCGGCGGCGTGGGCGCCGATGGCGTCCACGCGGTCATCCCGGCATTGCTCTCACTGATCGAGCGGCTCGCGAGGGACCACGAGGTCCTCGTCCTGGCAACCGACCAGGTGGGGTCGCCGCCGATCTACCACCTTCGGGGTGCCACGATCGTCTGCCTCGGCGGCCGGCGGGGCGGCGGGGCGGGGCGGATCCGGACCCTGGCGGCCGCGCTCTGGCGACTTCGGCGCTTCCGGCCAACGGTGATCCATGCGTTCTGGTTGGGCGCGCCCAGCTCCATCGCGGTGGTCGCCGGTCGGCTGCTCCGTATCCCGGTGGTGACCAGCGTGGGTGGCGGCGAGCTCGTCGGGCTGCGGCGGATCCGCTATGGCGGCGCCCGGTCGCGGCGGGGCCGGCTCCATGCCTCGCTGGCCCTGCGCTTCGCGGCCGCCGTGACGGCCGGAAGTCGATACGCCCTCGGTTCCGTCCTCGCCCGGCGGCCGGACGCGCATTGGCTACCACTGGGCGCCGAACGGGCGACGGCTTCCGGGCCCGCCGATGGAGCGGAGACGAGCCTCGTCCGCCTCCTCGTGGTGGCCAACGTCAGCCGGGTCAAGGGTCCCGAGGTCGTGATCGGCGGGCTCGCCCGTCTGCGGCGCCACGGAGCGGTTGATGCTCGGATCGACTGGATCGGCGAGGACACCATGGCGGGATCGAGCGCGGCCTTGGCTCGATCGGTCGGCCAGCAGGATTCCATCGCCTTCCGAGGGTTCGCGCCACACACGGAGGTCATTGCCTGGATGGAGCGGGCTGATCTCCTGATCCAGGGGTCCTATCACGAGAGCCAGGGCGTCGCGGTCCTCGAGGCGGCGATGCGTGGGCTGCCGGCTGTGGGCACCGACGTCGGGCTGGTCGCGGAGCTGGCGGCCCTCCCGGAGCCAGCTGCCGTGGCCGTGCCGATTGGCGATGTGCGGGGCCTCGCTGATGCCCTGGCGGCGGTGATCGCGGATCCGGGTCGCCGGGCGCGACTCGGCGCAGCCGCCCGGGCCTGGGCCGAGACCCACGATGCCGATTGGACTGCCGCCTCGTTCGAGGCCCTCTACGTGGAAGTCACGCGGCGGGACTGAGCCGAGGCCACGGGACAACGAGGATCCACCCAGGGCACGCCCCGGCGGTCGGGCGCCGGTCCCGACGCGGATCTCACGCGCGACTGACAACGCCCCCTTTAACGCCCCCTTCGCGCCGAGGGATCAGAAGAACGTCGAGCAGCGAGGCGGGACGATCGTCCGGAAGAGGGCCTCTGCTTCGGCAAGTGCGCCAGGCCGATGCTCCTCGAAGCCACGTGGCAGGACCGCCTTCGCGAGCGGCGAGCCGCCGAGGTAGGCAGCTCCGAGCGCGTCGGCGTGGATGGTCAGGTCGGCATCCCGGGTCGTCGTCGCGCAGGCCGCACCGTCGGGGCCGGCCTCGAGGCGAACGCGCGTCCTCGTTCCGGCCGGCTCGCCGGCGATCACCTCGATCACGAGGTCGCCTTCGTGCTCGTAGGTGCGGGCCGAGAGGGCCGCCGGAATGTCGAGGACATTCACCCACAGCCCGTCGACAAGCTCGGTCGCCTCCGCTGCGCGCCGGTTCGTCAGGATCCACGGCAGGCGTTCGTCCGGCGATCGACGCTGAGCCGTGATTGTGGCCACGAAGTCGATGTCCGCCAGGAACCGCCAGAGCGCGTCATAGGCAACGTCGTTCAGGGCGACGAGATCCCGGACGTTGAGCGAGGCGCGAGGCTGGTGGTGCTCCCAGTTCTCCTTCGCCGTGTAGCGGACGAACCCATCGGGATCACCGCCGTCGTCGCGGTGGACGGCGACCCAGCCCTTCCAGGGACCGTCCCAGTCCAGCTCGATGAGCCCGATGTCCATCGCAAACGTGAAATCGCGACGGCGAATCTCGCCCGGCCAGGCCCGACGCAGCTGGTCGAACAGGTTCTTCATGAGCTCGCTCGTGGCGTCCTCGACCGGCAGCAGGTCGATCCCGGTCGTCGGTCCGCCGACGAACGAGGTCGAACGCGTATCGAGGACCCAGGTGCAGGGCTGGACGCCGACCCCGTAGCCGAAGCGGCCGTAGATCGGGGCCTCGGAGACGTACAGGATCGCCAGCTGCTCACCACGCTCCCGGGCCGCGTCATGCTCGGCGATGATCATCTGGCGGAGGATGCCTCGGCGTCGATGGGTCGGCCTGACCGTCACGGCGGCAATGGCCGAGGCAGGAACGAGGGCCCCACCCGGAACGGTCACCTCCGTTGCCCAGCTCCGGAGGGTCCCAACGACGGGGCCGTCATAGGCGCCCCAGAGCCGCGTGAAGTCCCAATACGGCGACAGCTGGTCGGCGATCCTGTTGACGTTCGGCCGATCGAGGAAGCCCGTCGTCAGGCAGTCAAGCCAGGGGAGCACCTCGTCAGGCCGGACGGTGCGCGTCTCGTATTCCATGGGCCGACTCTAGCGCGCGTCGGGCGATGCGTGCGCATGAGTCCCGTCACCGCCGGAACGCCTGTGCGACGATGCCCCGATGCTCGACTTCAACGGACCTGCCTGGCAGTTCGCCACCCCGCCCCTCGAGCTTGTCGGACGTTCGCTGATCGTCTACCTCCTGTTCCTGACCGCGCTTCGCGTTTCGGGCAAGCGAGAGCTCGGCCAGTTCACGATCTTCGATCTGGCCGCCGTCCTGCTGGCGGCCAACGCGCTCCAGCCGGCGATCACGGGTCCGGATGTTTCGATTCCCGGCGCGATCGTCATCCTCGTGACCCTCTTCACCACCAATCGCCTCGTCGCCATGGCCCGCCAGCGGTTCCCGTTCGTGCGCCGCCTGCTCGACGAGGCGCCGACGGTCATCGCCCGGGACGG
>JBEPVB010000024.1:0-26267 GCA_041691215.1 Chloroflexota bacterium | reverse complement strand
GGGGGGGCGGGGGCCCCCCCCCGGGGGGGGGGGGGCGGGGCGCCGCCCCCCCCCCCCCGGCCGCCGACATCTGGCATGCCCACGACCTGACCGGCCTGCCGGCGGCGCTCGCCGCTCGCTCGAAGCACGGCGGCCGGCTCATCTACGATGCCCACGAGCTGTACACCGAAGCGGGTGATACGGCGACGAGGCCGCGATGGGCGAAGCGAGTCCTCCGCCGCTACGAGCACCGGGCGATCCGGAGTGCCGACGCCGTGATAGCCGTCAACGGCGGCCTGGCCGCGGCCCTGCACCGGATCGGCGTGCCCCGTCGCCTCGTCGTCGTCCACAACGCGCCCTCGGTGCGGCCGACGGGCCGCCGGATCGGCGGCGCGGGGACGATGCGGGCGCAGTCGCCATTGCGTGCGGCCGCTGGGGTTTCCGAGGCCACGCCGCTCGTCATCTACCACGGCTCGTTCGCCGCGGGTCGGGGCATCGAGGTCGTCGTTGCCGCCCTGCGCGAGCCGGCCATGGCAGTCGTTCACGGCGTGTTCCTCGGCGAAGGCGCAGGTGGCGATGCTCTTCGGATCGCGGCCGGCGACCCCGCCCTCGGCGGACGGGTCCACGTCCTCCCGCCCGTCGACCCGGCCGTCGTCACGTCATGGGTTGCGGGCGCCGACGTGGGCGTCATGCCCATCGCCCCGACCACCCGCAACCATCGGCTCTCCACGCCCAACAAGTTGTTCGAGTGTCTCGCCGCGGGAGTCCCCGTCGTGGCCAGCGACTTTCCGGGAATCCGCCAGATCGTTGACGCCGACCCCGGCGCGCCGCTTGGGGTCCTCGTCGACCCGATGGATCCGCCCGCCGTCGCCCGGGCAATCCTCTCGATCATCGACCTGCCGGAATCGGACCGTCGGGCGCTCCGTGACCGCTGCCTTCGGGCGGCCAGGACCAGGTGGAACTGGGAGACCGAGTCGGCCGCGCTGCTCAGCCTGTATGCCGACCTGGCCCCGACGAGTGCCGCTGTGGCGCGGTCCGGCTCGCCCGCCGGGACCACCGTGGGCGAGCCCGTGGGGGTCCCCGCGAGCGGCGCGCCGGTCCCCCAGCGGGTGACCTTTGTCCTGCCGTCGAGCGGGGCCTACGACTCGCGGACGCGGCGGATGGCGCTCGGGTTGGGCGCCCGCGGCCACGACGTCCTCGTGATCGCCCGGTCCCAGTCCGGCCTGCCTGATCGTGAGGACCTGGCGCCCGGTGTCGTCCTCCATCGGGTCGACGCGGGCGAGGCCCAGTCGGCGGCCGTAGCACCTGCTTCGGCGGATCGTCGGGGCAGACTCCTGCGAGAAGGCATGCGGATGCTCCGGACGGCGGCCACCGCGCGACGCCAGGCCGCAGCCGCACGCGGGGTCGACCGCCCGGCTGCGCTGTACCACGCGATGGGCTTCCTGGCGCTGCCGGTTGCGATCGACCTTGCCCGACGAGCCCGGGCGCCGTTCCTCTATGACGCTCGCGACCTCTATGTCGGGGGCAACAACATCGCTCGCCTCCCGGCGCCCCTGCGTTCGATCTTCGCCCGTCGTGAGCGAACCTGGGCGCAGCGGGCGGCCGCGGTCCTGACGGTCAACGACTCCCTCGCGGCGGAGCTGGAGCAGCGGCTCGGCGTGCCGCGGCCGACCGTCGTCCTCAATGCCCAGGCCGCCTGGGTACCGAATGCGCCGCCGCCCGATCACCTTCGCCTCGCTCTCGGCCTGCGCGCTGGAACGCCGTTGATCCTCTACCACGGTGGGTTCATGCGCGATCGTGGCCTGCCCGAGCTCATCGCAGCAATCCGCGAGCCAGGTCTCGCGGCGGCTCACCTGGCCCTGATGGGAAGCGGGGCCATGGAGCCCGAGATCCACCGCCTTGCCACCGATCCGGCGGTCGCGGGCCGCGTGCACGTCCTCCCTCCGGTGCCGCCAGCCGCGCTCCTGGAATGGGTGGCGTCCGCCGATGTGGGGGCGATGCCGAACCAGCCGCGGACCTTGAACGAGCTACTGTCGACGCCCAACAAGCTGTTCGAGTGCCTGGCCGCCGGGACCCCCGTCGTGTCGTCGGACTTTCCCGAACGTCGCCGGATCATTCTTGACGACCCGGAGGGCCCCCTCGGCGCGGTGTGCGATCCGACGGACCCAGCCTCCATCGCCGGCGCGCTGCGCTCGATCCTCGATCTCGGCCCGGGCGCCAGGGCCGACCTTCGGGCGCGCTGTCGTCGGGCGGCAGCCGCGCGCTACGACTGGGCCACCCAGCTCGAGATCCTGGTGGCCCTCTACGGGAGGGTCACCGGCCGAGCCTGGTAGGGTCGCGGCGCCGCCGGCGTTCGCCCCCTTTGCCTGCACGCGCGCGAGCAGCGAATGCGGCTGCGCCCAAAGGCTGATCCGCCGGGGAACGCTGCGCGGTCCGCGGGCCACGGGGCGAGGTTGGACCTACATGACACCCTGGAGGCGGAGCCGCGCGGCTTCGGCCTCCTTGGCAAGTCGGCTGGCGTTCATGTGCTCCTGATGGATCGCGACGACGTCCTCGGGCGCGCCATCGGCGACCACCCGGCCCAGTTCCAGGAGGATCGCCCGGTTGCAGAACGTCGTGACCCAATGCATGTCGTGGGTCACCAGGACGATGCCCTTGGCGGCTCCGATGAGCTCCTCGATCCGCTGCCGGCTCTTCTCGCGGAAAGACTGGTCGCCGGTCGCGAGGACCTCGTCGACGAGGAGAACGTCCGGGTCGACCGCGGTGGCGATCGAGAAGCCGAGGCGGGCCCGCATCCCGGACGAGTACGTCTTGAGGGGCACATCGATGAACGCGCCGATGTCGGCGAACTCGACGATCTCCGGCAGCCGCCGCCGCATCTCGAGGTCGTCGATGCCCATGAAGGCCCCTGCGAGGAGGATGTTCGAGACACCGGTCAGCTCGGGGTCGAAGCCGGCGCCGAGGGTCAGGAGGCTCGAAACCTTGCCGCGCAGGCGGACCTGCCCCTCGGACGGTTCGATGATCCCGGCCAGGACCTGCAGGAGCGTGCTCTTGCCCGCCCCGTTGGGGCCGATCACCGCCATTGACTCCCCGTGGTCGACCCGGAAGGAGACGTCCCGGAGGGCCCAGAAATGGGTGGGGCCCTCGCGACGGCGAAGCAGGTGGGAGAAGGACTGGCGAACCGTGGTCTTCCTGGTGAATCGGAGGTTGTAGCGGACCCCGAGGCCGTGGGCATCGATCGCCGGGATCCGGTCGCCGCCGGCCACGGGCTGGCCGCGAACGGCGCTCACAGGACCTTCGCGAACGAAGGCTCCAGGCGCTTGAACACGTACGTGCTGACCCCAATGAGGACCACCGAGATCGCGAGGAGCACGAGGAGCCCGGTCCAGGCGGGTTGGCGGTCGTCATAGATCACGGCCCGATAGCTCTCGAACAGGACCGTGAACGGATTGAGTCCGAAGACGATCCGGGCCTCCGGATGGTGGACCGCGATGGCATCGACCTGCTGGACGGAATACAGGGCCGGCGACAGGTAGAACCACAGCCGAAGGACGTGACGGGCCACGTTCCCGACGTCGCGGAAGAAGACGTTGACGGCGGCGACGAGGATCGCAACGGCCAGGGTGAAGGCAAATTGGACGACCGCAATGGCCGGGATGAGCAGGAGGGTCCAGGCCAGCCGATCCCGGTAGAACAGCAGCATCAGGAGGACAAGCGGGATCAGCCCGAATGCGAAATGGACGATCCCCGAGAGCGTCGCCGAGACGGGCAGGATGATCTTCGGAAAGTGGACCTGCTTGATGATCCGCTCTCGTGAAACGACCGACTGGATGGCGTCGTTGACGGCCGCCGAGAACCATTTCCAGGGCAGGATCGCGGCAAAGACAAAGAGCGGGTATTCGGCCGTCGTGCGGCCGACAATGAGGGAGACGAAGACCACGTAGACGCCCATCTGGAGGAGCGGATCGAGGATCCACCAGATGTTCCCGAGCAGCGTGTCGGCGCCCGTCTTCGTGAGCTCCGCCTGCACGAGGTACCGGGCAAGGCGTCGCCGGGACCAGATGTCGGTGAGGCCGGCAAGGACGAGACGAAAGGCGTTTGGCCGTTCGCCGCCATATGAGGCGACCGGCACGTCCAGGGTGGTCGTCATGCGGGGCGTACGGTAGCACGCCCTCCCGGTAGACTCCGCCCGATGACGGACCCAGGCGAGCCCAGACGCGGCCATCCGGTTGTCCTGGTCACCCACTCCTACTACGAGGAGGATCCCCGCGTCCGCCGCCAGGCCGAGGCGATCCTGGCCTCGGGGCGACCCGTCGACGTGATCTCCCTGCGCCGGCCTGACGATCCGGTGGACGGCCTGGTCGGCGGGGTCAGCGTCCGGCGGCTCGATGTCCAGCGCCACCAGGGAGCCGGCCTGGCGACGTACCTCGGGGAGTACCTCTCGTTCTTCGTCCGCGTTGCCATCCTGCTGGTTCGCAGCCAGCCCCGCCGGCGCTACGCCCTGGTCCAGGTCGCAACCCTCCCGGACTGGCTCGTCCTGGCCGCGCTGCCGCTCCGGATGGCCGGCGTCCCGGTTGTCCTCGACCTCCACGAGGCAATGCCCGATTTCTTCCGTAGCCGCTTCCCACGGACCTCCAATCCCCTGATCCGCCGCGCGCTCCTCGCGGCCGAGCAGCTATCCATCGCCGCGGCAACCCACGCCCTGACCGTCAACGACGCGCTCCGGGAGCGGCTCCTCGGACTTGGCGTCCCGGAAGCCCACATCGACGTGGTCCGGAACTCGCCCTCCCTGGTCCGCTTCGATCCCGGGGTTTATCCCGCTCGTCCGTTCATGGCCGATGGAGCGCTCCGACTCATCTACGCCGGCGCCCTGACCCCGACCTACGAGCTCGATGTTGCGATCCGGGCCGTGGGCGCGATCCGGGCGGAGCGACCGGAGCTGGCCGTCACCTTCGACGTCTTCGGTCGGGGCGACTCGGCCGCGGCGCTCGAGGCCCTCAGCCGTGACCTGGGCCTCGGCGAGCTCGTCCGCTTCCGCGGCCGCATTCCCCTCGACGACGTGCCGGCGGCGATCGCGGCCGCCGACATCGGCCTGGCCCCCACCCGCCGCGACGCCTTCACCGACGCGAGTCTGTCGACGAAGATCCTGGAGTACGCGGCGATGGATCGCGCGGCCGTCGCCTCGCGACTGCCGATGGTGGTCCGGACCTTCCCGCCGGGCACGGTGAGCACCTATGAACCCGGCGACGCCGCGGCGCTGGCCGCGGCTGTGCTCCGGCTGGTCGACGAAGTCCCTGCGCGGGAGCTCGCGGTGGCCCGTACGGCGGAGCTCGTGAGGAGCATGAGCTGGGAGGGGGATGCCCGCGCCTACCTGGCCCTGCTCGACGGTCTCATGCGGACCGGGTGAGGTCTTGCGGTACGATACCGGCCCCGTCCGCGCGCCGGCTGTCGCCCGCGCCATCAACCACCTGCAGGGAACGACCGCCGCATGACTCTCCGTGCCAAGCCCGTCGTCAAGGGACCCGGCCGCTCCGGCTGGCATTCCGACGACCGGCGTGCCTTCGTGATGAACGTCGGCTTCGTCGTCGTCATCGTCCTCTCCGTCCTGATCCTCATCGGGTACGCCGGGTACTCGTGGTACAGCGACCATTACGGCGCCGCGGCGACGGTCGACGGGACCACCGTCTCCAAGGATCAGCTCCGGGCACGCCTGGCGATCGAGAAGTTCCGCATCGACTACACGGAAGGCCGGATCCGGACCCTGAACACGGCGGGCCGGCTCACCGACGCCTCGATGACCAGCCAGATCCAGTTCCTCGAGCAGCGCCGCCAGAGCCTGACCTCGATCGCCCTCGAGCGCCTCATCGACATCGTCATCCAGGGCAAGCTCGCCGGCGAGGAGGGCGTCTCGGTCAGTGACGCCGACATCGACGCCCAGCTGACGATCGAGCGGACGCTCGCCGAGCAGCGCCACAGCTGGGTCATCGAAATCGCCCCTGACAAGGACCCGGCCACCGGCAAGCCCGGCGACATCCAGAAGGCGGCCGCCCGGAACACGGCCAACGCCGCCCTCGCCGAGCTTCAGGCCGGGAAGACCTTCGAGGACATCGCCAAGAAGGACTCGACCGCGGCGTCCGCCGCCCAGGGCGGGGACCTCGGCTGGCTGCCCAAGGACAGCGGCTACGACGCGCCGTTCATGACCGCCCTCTTCGCCGCCACCCAGGGCACGCTGACCGGGGTGATCCTCGGCGATGATGGGACCTACCGCATCGGGCGGGTCACCGAGATCGCCCCGGCAGCTCCCGACGACACCTTCCAGAGCCAGCTCGATGATGCCGGCATCAAGCTCGCCGGCTACCGCATCGCGATCAAGGCCGACCTGGTCCGCAAGGACCTCGATGCCAAGGTCGTCGCCGACATGTCGCAGCCGTCCAAGCAACGCCACGTCCTCCAGATCTTCCTGTCCTCGGGAGCGACCGCGACGGGCGGCGTCAAGGTTCGCCACATCCTGATCTCCCCGAAGCACGACGCGTCGGCCGCCCAGACCCTGCCCCTGACCGACCCGGCCTGGCAGACGGCCAAGGCCGAGGCAACCGCCATCTACAACCAGGTCGTGGCCGACCCTACCAAGTTCGACGAGCTGGCGCGGACGAAATCCGACGAGAGCTCGGCGGTGTCCACCGGCGGCAAGCTGCCCTTCTACGACGCGACCAGCGGCATCGACAAGGCGTTCCAGGCCGCGATCCTGGCTGCGGGCCTCAAGCCCGGCCAGGTCCTGCCACCGGTCCAGAGCTCCTTCGGCTGGCACGTCATCCAGTTCATGCGGCCGCTCGGGACCGGCGACGAGGACTGGATGAAGCTCCTCCGGACCCAGCTGGTGGCCGGTGGGGACTTCGCCCAGGTCGCTCGTGACCAGGGCGAGGGCGCCGAGGCCGGCCAGGGCGGCGACATCGGCTGGGTCGCCGTCGGGCAGCTTGACAGCACCAAGGAGCAGGCGATCTGGGCAGCCTCCGTCGGCGGCCTGAGCGATGTCAAGAACATCGCCAGCGACGGCGTCTACCTCTGGAAGGTCGTGGCCGAGGAGGTCAAGACGCCGACCGCGGACCAGATCGCGACCTTCAAGAGCAGCGCCTTCACCAACTGGTACGCGGCCAAGAAGGCTCGGGCGAAGATCACCCGCGACGTCAGCACCGCCGCGACGCAGTAGCCGGCGTGCTCGACGCGCTGGTCGCCGAGGCGCGCCGCCGCTGGGGGCTCGATCTCGCTGCGGGCCTCCAGGTCGTCGTGGCCGAGACGCTCGTCGCGACACCGATCGAGGCCTCACGCCCGGTCCTCGTGGTCCCGGGCGCCGTTCTCGAGACACCCCCGCCGGCGGGGGTGGAGCCGCTTCCGGGGCGGCACGGCCCGCGGGGTGGCGATGCCCTGGGCGTCCTCCGCCGGCTCTATCCGCCGGATCACGAGATCGGGCTGTTCGGGGCGTCGGAGGCGGCAGGACGGACCGTCGCCGATCTGGCGCTCGATGACCTGGCCCACCCGCTCTACCTGCGGCCGGTGACGCCCGAGCTCGCTGCTGCCGGGCCATGGGCGATGCCCTACATCAGCGCGCGCCTGCGCCGGCCCGATGGCTGCCCGTGGGACCTGGAGCAGACCCACGAATCGCTCCGTAAACATCTCCTCGAGGAGGCCTACGAGGTCTACGACGCCCTCGCCAACGGAGCGACGCCAGACCTCGCCGAGGAGCTCGGCGATCTCCTCCTCCAGGTGATCCTTCACGCTCAGCTGGCCGCCGAGGCGGGCGTCTTCGACCTGGCCGATGTCCAGGCCTCGCTCGCCCGCAAGATCGTTCGGCGCCATCCCCACGTCTTCGGCGACGCGGTCGCGGCGACCCCCGCCGACGTCTCCCGGCAGTGGGAGCGGATCAAGGCCGCGGAACGGGCCGAGGTGCCCGGGGACGCGACCTCCGGCGAGTCGGGCGTCGCGCCGGCCGCGACCAAGGCCGGCGCCCTCGACGGCATCAGCCGGTCGCTGCCCGCCCTGGCCGCCAGCCAGGAGATGCAGGAACGCGCCGCCGCGATCGGCTACGACTGGCCGACCCTCGGGGGCGTCCTCGACAAGGTGACCGAAGAGCTGGCCGAGCTGGCCGAAGCCCCTGACGAACCCAACCGGCGCGAGGAGTTCGGGGACCTCCTCTTCGTCGTCGTGAACGTCGGACGAAGGCTCGGTATCGAGACCGAGGCGGCCCTCCGCGCCGCCAACGACAAGTTCCGAGGCCGCTTCGGGCGCGTCGAGCGGATGGTCGCCGAGCGGGGCGTCGCCATGCGCGACCTGGACTTCGCTACCCTCGATGCCTACTGGGATGCCGCCAAGGCCGAGGAGCGAGGACGATGAGCATCGGCAATCCGCCGCCCCAGGTTCGGTCGGACGGTCGGGGGCCGGGCGACATGCGCCCGGTGACCCTGACCCTTGGGGTCCTCAAGTGGGCCGAGGGCTCCTGCCGCATCCGGGTCGGGGACACCGAGGTCCTGTGTGCGGCCACGATCGCCGATCGCGTGCCGCCCCACCTTCGGGGGAAGGGCACGGGCTGGGTCACCGCCGAGTACGCGATGCTTCCTCGGGCGACGGCGGAACGATCGGAGCGCGAGAGCGTCCGGGGCCGCCTCGGCGGCCGGACCCACGAGATCCAGCGCCTCATCGGCCGCTCTCTCCGCGGCGTCGTGGACCTGACGAAGCTCGGGGAGCGGACGGTCACCGTCGACTGCGATGTCCTCCAGGCGGACGGCGGGACGCGCTGTGCCTCGATCACGGGCGGCTACGTGGCCCTCGCCGCGGCCCTCATGACCTACGGCATGGAGCGCCTGCTCGTGGGCAAGGTCGCTGCCGTCTCGGTCGGCCTGATCGGCACCACGCCCATGCTGGACCTTGACTACGGCGAGGACTCCGGCGCCGACGTCGACTTCAACGTCGTCGGCACCGACGCCGGGACGTACGTCGAGCTCCAGGGCACGGCCGAGGGCCGGCCCTTCGATCGCCAGCGCGTCGAGGAGCTCCTGGACCTCGCCAACGTGGGCCTGGCCCGGCTGTTCGAGATCCAGGGCACCACCCTGGCCACCGTCCGGCGCTGAGGCCAGACAGCGCGGCGTGGCGCCGGGCATGAGCACCGACTTCGAAGCGCGGGCGGGCGCCGCCGTGGACCCCCTCGAGCCCCGGCTCGTGATCGCCACTCGCTCCGAGCACAAACGGCGCGAGCTCGCCGAGCTCCTCGCCCTCGACCACGCCCGTCTCGTGACCCTCGACGATCTCGGCGTCCCGGGCGAACCCGTCGAGGACGGCGAGACGTTCGAGACCAACGCCTGCATCAAGGCCCGTTTCGCGGCCGATGCCACCGGCCTGCCGTCGCTGGCCGACGACTCCGGCATCGAGGTCGATGCCCTCGGCGGGGGCCCCGGGGTCCGAACGCGGCGCTACGCAGGCCCGGATGCGACCGACGCCCGGAACAACGCCAAGCTCCTGGCCGCCCTCGAGGGCCTGCCGGCGGAGCGCCGCGGCGCCCGCTACGTCTGCGTCCTCGCCCTGGCCCTGCCCGACGATCGCGGTCCCCGGGGCGGGCTCCGGATGATCCTCAGGCGGGGGACCTGTCGGGGGCGGATCGCCACGGGCCCGCGCGGGAGGGCTGGCTTCGGCTACGACCCCCTCTTCGAACCGATCTCCGAGCCACGGGGGGGCCGCACCCTCGGCCAGTTCGATCCCGCCGAGAAGCACGCGATCTCGCATCGCGCCCGGGCCGCCCGGCGGATGCTGGCGGACCTTCGGAAACTCGGCTTCTAGGGCGAAGCGCCGGGCTTTCCGGGCAAGCCGTCCGTGGGGGCCGCGCTGGCGCCGGGCGTGGTGGCCGGCGCGCTGTTCGACCTGGCTGCCGGCGTCCGGCCAGGGGCCGGGGCGATTGCCGCCACGGCGGCCTGGATGGCGGGGAGGTCCGGTTGCCGGACGCGGCCGACGGTTGGGTCGGTGACGTCCGTGAGCAGCGGGGCGCCGAGGACCAGCCGGTAGACGGCCGCCGGCCGGAGGTCCTCGAGGGTCGCGACCAGGTCGGGCAGGCGGTCGGTCGGGAGATCGGTCGTGATCAGGCCGCCGACGGCCCCGAGGACGGTCGGCAGGTTGGCCAGCGACGTGCCATTGGCGAGGAGCTTGTCCCGGAGGGCCAGCAGGACGGCCTGCTGGCGTGCGGCGCGGGTCACATCGGACTCCGTGGGCCGGATCCCGGCCCGCCCGTAGGCGAGCGCCGCCCAGCCGTCGAGGTGATGCCGCCCGACCGTCACCCGGAAGCCGGGCCTCGCCGACGATCCTCGTCCGAAGGCGTAGCCCGGGTCCAACCAGGCCCGCTTGCTGACGACGTCGATGCCGCCGATCGAATCGACGAGCTTGATGAAGCCGCCAAGGTCGATCCTGGCGTAGGCCTGGATCGGGATTCCCAGGAGTGCCCCAACGGCATCCTCGAGGGCCCGGATGCCGCCCTGCGGAAACTGGGCAGGGTGGCCGTGGGCGTAGGCCAGCAGGGAGTTCAGGGTCGGTCCGTAGATGCTGCCGTTGCCAAGCGGGATCTTCGTGGTATCGCTGGGCACGGTGATCAGCGACGCAGTGACCCCGACGGGGTCGATCGAGACGACCATCATCGCGTCAGTCAGGGGCTGGGCCTCCCCGGCCGTCGTGTCGACCCCGAACACGAGCACGTTCAACCGCTCGTTGTGGCCGGGCCCCTGAAGCACGGCCGCGACGTTGAGCCCTGGCCCGGTGCTATTCGGGCCGACGAACACGCCGCCAAGGGCCGCCTGGGCGGCGCTCCCCCAGGCGTTCGCCACGGCGTGGGGGAGGGCGACGGCCAGCAGCACGAGGGCCAGGCCTGAGACGCCCATCCGGCCGGCCTTCGCTGGATATCGCCCGTCGAAGAAGGCGTGCCCCACCGAGGCCAGGCGCCAGCCGAGGACGATGACGTTGAGGACGAGGATGGCGCTCATCGCCGTCGGCGAGACGATCGACGCGACGAGCCGGGCCGGGGAGCCGATCGCGAGCTGGAAGGCCACGAACGCGACGACGGCCAGGATCGGCAGGGCGAACCACCTGGCCAGGCGTGTCCGGCCGTTGATCAGCTGGCCGAGGCCCGGCACCAACGCCGACGCGGCCGACGCCACGGTCCGGCGCAGGTCATTGGGCGCCACCGACCCGGAGCGCGTGGCCGGGCGGGCTTCGGTCCGGCGCCGGCGCGTGGCGGTCGCGGGTCGAAAAGGGCGGCGATCGGCCCGGGCTCCATCGCCCGACGGCCGCGCCCGGCGAGCATGCACGTCCGTTCGAGACTCCCCTGCGAGTTCGTTCGTCCGGCCGGTACGGGCACTACCGTCGGGCCGAGTCTAGCAGCCGGCAGCGCCGGCAAGGGCGGTCCGGTGCGGTGCGGCTCGCTCTGGTGATGTCGTGGCGCGGCTGACGGACATGGGGACGCCGGGCGGAGTGCTCTGCCTGCCATCCGTCCGGCGTCGAAGGTCATGACGTCGGATCGGGAGGTTCGGTTTCACTCCCTGATGCGGCGACCCGCACAATGTCGGGTATCGTCCATCGGGACGCTGACAACGGGGCGTGGCGCAGTCTGGTAGCGCGCGTGCTTTGGGAGCACGAAGTCGGGGGTTCAAATCCCTCCGCCCCGACCATTTCCTGCTGCCCGCCGCGCCCTCGCCGCCCGGCGCATCGCGCTGCTACGGTTCGGCGATGACTGACCGACCGACCACGCAGGTGCCTCCCGTCAATCCGCGTCGTCCGCTGCGGGTCGGCGTCCAGCTCCCCGAGATCGAGCGCGAGGTGCGCTGGCCGGAGTACGTGGCGATGGCCCGCCGGGCCGAGGAGCTCGGCTTCGACACCCTGTGGGTCGGCGACCATCTCCTGTATCGCCTCGCCGACGGCTCGACAAGAGGGCCGTGGGAGGTCTGGACGCTCCTCTCGGCGATCGCCGCGTCGACCTCCCGGATCCGGCTCGGGCCGCTCGTGGCCTCGACCGCCTTCCACGCCCCGGCGATGCTGGCCAAGCTCGCCGCGACTGTCGACGAGATCAGCGGCGGACGGCTGGTCGTCGGCCTCGGGGCCGGCTGGAACGAAACCGAGTTCCGGGCCTTCGGCTTTCCGTTCGACCATCGGATCGACCGTTTCGAGGAGGCGTTCACGATCATCCGGACACTCCTCCGGGACGGTTACATCGATTTCGATGGTCGCTACTACCAGGCCCGCGACTGCGAGCTCCAGCCTCGCCCGGCACGGCCCGGCGGCCCGCCCCTCCTCATCGGCAGCCGGGGTGAGCGAATGCTGCGGATCACCCTGCCGCACGTCGATGCCTGGAATGTCTGGTTCGCCGACACCAACAATTCGCCCGCCGGCGTGGCGGCCCTCCGCGACCTCGTCGACGGGATCTGCCGGGAGGTCGGTCGCGACCCGGACGACATCGAGCGAAGCGTGGCCGTCCAGGTTCGCCTGACCGGCGGGCAAGGGAGGGTTCAGGGCGACGTTGCCCGGCCCGGCTTCGAACCGCTCAGCGGCCCGTCAGAGGTGATGGCCGAGGAGCTGCTGGCCTATGCTCGTGCGGGCATCGCTGAGGTCCAGGTCGTCCTCGACCCGATCACCATTGCCTCGCTCGAGGAGTTCGCAGGAGTCCTCGAGATCCTGGACCGGGGCTAGGACGCACCACCCGCTGGCCCCATAGGCTGGCGCTCAGGAATCGGGTGTGGTCGAATAGGCGGCACAGGGCTGAGGCCCCGGAGGAGACCATGCCCAAGCCCCGGAATGGGTCGCGTCGCCAGGATGAGCTCACGCCGCTCGACAAGCGGATCATCGAGCACCTCCAGGCCGACGGGCGGCGCCCGTTCACCCAGATCGCGAGCGAGCTCGGCGTGTCCGAGGCCGCCGTCAGGGCACGCACCAATCGCCTGATCGAGGGCGGCATCCTCCAGGTCGTCGGCGTCGCCGATCCCGGCAAGCTCGGCTTCCAGCAGGCGCTGATCGGCATCCGTTGCGAGCCGGGACGGATGGTCTCGGTCGCGGAGGCCCTGGCCGAGCTGCCCGAGGTCGACTACGTCGTCGTCACGACGGGTCGCTTCGACATCCTCATCGAGACCGTGTCCGAGGACAACGAGGGGCTCCTGACCTTCCTGACCGAGCGTCTCCAGGCCATCGAAGGCGTCCAGGGCACGGAGACGTTCACCTACCTCCGGCTGGTGAAGCAGACCTACCAGTTCGGGACGCGCTGACAGTGGAGACCGGGGCGCTCCTCGCCGTCATCGGGGCGGCGATCGTGGTCAACCTCGTCGTCATGGCGGTCATCATCGTGCCCCCCATCCTGGGCCGGCCAAGCCCGCTGACCTCGGATCCCGGCCTCGACACCAACGCCCCGGGCCTGGCCGGCATCGACGCCGGGCGCCTCATCGGCGGACTCGTCGAAGGCGGGGAGGGCGAGCCGACGACGTACGACCGCATCGTCCGCATCGTGTCCTGGGTCTTCCTCCTGTCGACCGCGGTCATCGTCGGCACGAGCGGCCTGTGGCCCGCGACCATGCCCGCCATCTTCATTCTCCTGGGACTCGCGGGAACATTCGTGCTGGTCATCCACGACTTGCTGCCACCGGCCGCGCTCGGGGCCGCCCGCTCGGTCCTCGAGGGCACGGTCGCGTTGACCTTCGCCACCATCCTCGTCCTCCTGACCGGCGGTCACAGCAGCCCCTTCTTCTTCACCTTCCCCCTGATCGTGGGCGCCGCGGCCCTCGTGGTCCGGCCGATGGCGACCCTGATCCTGACCTCGGCCGCTGCGATCGGCTACATCGTGGCCGCCTCGATCGGCAGCGGTCTGCCGAGCCCGATCGAGCTGGCAACGGTGAGCGTCAACCTGACCGCGCTCCTCCTGCTGGCCTACGTCGGGTCGGTCATCGGACGGGAGCAGCGCCGGTCCCGGGATGCGGCCATCCGCCTCTCGGCCGTCGATTCCCTGACCAACCTGTTCAATCGGACCTTCTTCTTCGCCGCCCTCGACCGCGAGATCGCCCGCAGCGCGCGATCCGGACGGGGCTTCTGCCTCCTGATGCTCGATCTGGACGAGCTCAAGGCGATCAACGACCGGCACGGCCATCACGCCGGCGACGCGGTCTTGCGGGCGGTGGCGGAGACGATCAAGGGCGGCGTCCGCCGCATCGACGTGGCCGCCCGCTATGGCGGCGACGAGTTCGTGGCCCTCCTGCCCGAGACGGATCCCACCGGTGGATGGGTCGTGGCCGAGAAGATCCGCCTTACCGTCGCCGTGGTGATGGTGCCGGGCATGGAGCAGCCGCCGACCGTATCGATCGGCGTGGTGTCCTACCCCCTCGATGGCCAGACGGTGGATGAGCTGATGATCAGCGCCGATCAGGCCATGTACGCCTCCAAGCGAGCTGGCCGCAACCGCGTCGCCGGACCGACCACCGGGACCGAGACGGACCTTGAACTCCCGACCGTCTCCGCGGGAGGCGGCGGCCGGTCGGTGTAGCATCCGGCCCATGAGCAGGGCCATGGACGACGCCGCCGCCGACGACCACCGCGGCCCCCACGAATCATCGGTCGCCGGCAACGGCCAGGGCCCGTCAGCAGCCCGGACGGAGCTCGGCTTCTCGACCCGTGCGATCCGGGCAGCCTCGCACATCGCCCCGGTCGGGCAGCGCTCGACCTCGGTGCCGATCTACCAGACGGCCACCTTCGCCTCGGCCGACTCCGAGGAGCTCGCAATGGCCGTCGCGGGTCCGCCGGGCGGCTTCGCCTACAGCCGGATCGCCAATCCGACCACCGGTGCCCTCGGGGATGCGTACGCGGAGCTGGCCGGCGGCGAGGCGGGCCTGGCCCTCGCATCGGGGATGGGCGCGATCCACGCCGCCTGTGCCTCGATCCTCCAGGCCGGCGAGCGGGTCGTCGCGCCGCTGGCCGCCTACGGCTCCACGCGGTCCCAGCTGGTCCACTACTTCGGGGGCTTCGGCGTCGAGGTCGTCCTCGTCGACATGACCGACATCGAGGCCGTGGCCGCGGCGGTCGCCGAGCGGCCGACGCGGCTCCTCTATGCGGAGACCTCGGCCAACCCAACGACGTTCGTCGCCGACCACGGCGCGCTGTCCGAGATCGCCCATCGCGCCGGCGCGCGGTACATCGTCGACAACACGTTCGCCTCGACGTATGTCTGCCGGCCCCTGGCCTTTGGTGCCGACCTGGTCGTCGAGTCGGCCACGAAGTACATCGGCGGCCACAGCGACCTCATGGCCGGCGTCGTGGCCGGCTCGGGCGAGCTTCTCGATGGGGTTCGCCGCGTCCAGGTCGAGACGGGCGCGACCCTCGCCCCGATCGAGGCCTTCCTCGCTCTCCGTGGCCTCATGACCCTGGCGGTTCGGATGGATCGCCACGCGGCCAATGCCCTGGCCCTGGCGACCTGGCTCGAGCGGCAGGAGGGCGTTCAACGCGTCCTCTATCCGGGCCTGCCAAGCCATCCCCAGCACGATGTCGTCCGCCGCCAGTTCCGGCCGGGCGTCGCCGGCGGGATGCTCGCCTTCGAGATCGCGGGCAGCCGGGCCGCCGGTCAAGCCGTCATCGATGCGCTTGCCATCACGGAGCGAACGGCGTCGCTCGGGAGCGTCCACACGATGGTCGTCCATCCGCCCTCCACCTCCCAGCGGCAGCTGTCCGAGGAGGAGCTCCTCGAAAGCGGGATCAGCCCCGGCCTCCTGCGCGTCAGCGTCGGCCTCGAGGACGTCGAGGACGTGGCCGCGGACTTCGGCCGCGCCTTCGACGTCGCCCGCTCCAGCGCCCCGGTCGCCGCCCCGCCGGGCGAGGCCGCCGCGCCGAGCCCCCGCTGATCGGGCCCGCCCCGTGTCCGCGCTGACCGCCGGCCGGTCGGCCGGCACGAACCCGGGCCGGGTCACGCTCGCGGCGCGGGCCGACGCCGCGTGGCTGCTCGTCTGGCGCCTCTTCACCTCGGTCAACTTCGCGGTCCTCCAGATCATCGTCCTGGCCATCCTCGCCGTGGTCGGGATGACGGTCCGCCAGCTGCCCGGCTTCGCCTTCCGATCCGCCGGCGACTACGCCAGCGCGATGGCCGATATCCACGCCCGTTACGACGGGGTCCTGGGCGTCGGGGTGGTCAATGCCATGGAGCGCCTCCAGCTTTTCCACGTCTTCTCCTCGACGTGGTTCTCGATCGGCCTGATCGTCCTCATCGTCTCGATCGTGATCTGCACCATCGATCGGACGCCGCGGCTGTGGCGGACCTCGTCCGAGATCCGGGTCGTCCAGCCCGACGCCTACTTCGATCCGCGCCTGCCCGACCGCGTTCGCATCGCCCCCGGCCTCAGCGAAGCGGCCGTTGTGGGCGTCCTCCGTCGGCACCGCTTCGGCGTCCGGACAGCGGCCGCCGACGGGGCCAGCTACCTCTACGGCGATCGCCATCGCTGGGTCAAGATGGCCACCCTGCTGACCCATCTGGGGCTGATCCTCTTCCTCATCGCCGCCGCCGTGACCTCGCGCTTCGGCGACGAGCAGGGGCTGGTCGTCGCCGAGGGCGACACCCTGACGGTCCAGCCGATCGGGACCCCGGGCCTGCTCCTCGTCCGGAACAACGGCTTCTCCGCGCCGGGCCTGCTCGAGAACGGCGTGGCCTCCGACTTCGTGACCGACCTGTCCGTCTACCAGGACGGCCAGCTCCTCGCCCGCAAGCAGATCCGGGTCAACGACCCCCTCAAGGCCGGCGGCTACACCTTCCACCAGAACGGCTTCGGGCCAGCGCCGAACATCGAGGTCCGGGCCACCGACGGCTCGATCCTGTGGTCGGGTCCCGTGCCCCTGACCGATGCTGCCGGCGGACTGCCCTTCGGGACCCTGGCCGTACCGGGCCGCGACGTCGGCCTGCAGCTCCTCCTGGATCGGACGTCCGAGGGCGTGGGCACGCTCCTGGTGCTGCCCTACGTCGTGACCGGCCTCAACGCGGACGGCACGAACCAGATCCAGACCGGCTTCCCGCTGACCGTGACCAACGGCGCGACCGCCGCCTTCGAGGCCCTCGATTTCAACGTCAGCCTCAAGGGCTTCAGCGACTACACGCTCCTCATTGCCAAGCGCGATCCGGGGCAGGGGATCGTCTGGGGCGCTTTCGCCAGCCTGATCCTCGGCCTCACCATCACCTTCTACCTGCCGCGTCGCCGGCTCTGGGCCCGCCTCGGATCCGACGGCAGCCTCGCCCTCGTCGGGCGCTCGGATCGCTATGTCGACTTCGATCGCGAGTTCGGCCGCCTCGTCGACGATCTCGTCGCGGCTCGAGCGACCAGCGGGCAGGGCCATGCAGCGAGGAGCAGCGCCGCGGGGAGCAGCGCCGGGGCCGACGCGGGACCGTGACCGACCTGGCCGAGCTCGCCCTCGCGATGCTCCCGGGCGCCCGCTCGGTCGGAGCCCAGCCGGCGACGGCGCTGCCGATCACCTGGGTCCGGGTCATGCGGGCCCGGGTCCCTGCCTTCGACGCCCTGGAGCCCGGCGACCTCGCCATCGTTCCGGCCTCCGCCCTTGCCGTCGTGGCCCCGGCCGACGAGGAGGTTCTGGCCTTCGCCGCGGCCTGCGCCGCGGCTCGTGTGGCGGGGCTTCTCCTCGTCGATCGCGATGCCGCGCCGGCGGATCCGACCGGGGAGTCCGGGGGTCCCGACGCCTTCGCGGCGCTCGAGCCCGCATTGCGCGAGCTGGGCGTGGCGGCCCTCCGGGTCCCGCGAGCCGACCCGGTCGCGCTCGAGCGCAGCATCATCGGCTTCCTCGTGACGCAGGGCGCCGAGCTCGATCGCCAAGCGGCCCTCCTCGAGACTGCCCTCGAGCGCCTCGCCCTCGATGGCGGCGGGCCGGTGGCCCTGGTCGGCGTGATCGCGAGGTTCCTCGGCCGGGCAGTCGCCCTCGAAGGTCGGCGTGGTGATGCCCTCGCCGTCCATGCCCCGCCGGACCTGCCGGAGGCTGCGGCGGCCGTCAGCCGCTACCATGCGCGCCCCCGCCACGCGGTCGCCCTCCGCGTCGCCCTGCCGGGGGCCGAAGGTCCTGCCGGGAGCCTGGCTCTCCTCGGCGACCGGGCCGTGAGCGAGCTGGAGCGGGTCAGCGTTGCCCGTATCGCGGGCCTCCTCGCCCTCGAGCTGTCGCGGGACCAGGCCGTTCGCCTGGCGGTGGACCAGGCCCGTCGCACCGAGGCCCTGCCGGGGGCAGGACCGCCCTGGGTTGTGCTCCTGGCCCGCCAGCGCGAGCCGGGCGGCGAGGACAACGTCGCCGAAGCCCGGGCGACGCGCAATGCCGTCCGTCACGAGCTCCGCCTCCTGGCTCCCCAGCGCCGCCTGGTGCTCCGAGGGGATGCCGACTCGCTGGAGATCCGGGCCGTCCTGGCGGTCGATGTCGCCGCCGGCCCGGATCCCGAGGGCCTGTCGGTGGCCTCGCACCTGGGCTCGTTCCTCGATCGACCGGTGGCGGTCTCCCGGGCGTTCTCGGCCCCCCTCGACCGACCGGCCGCCGAGGCGGAGGCCCGCTCGACGCTCGAGACCGCGGAGCGCCTCGCGAATCCGCCGCGCGTTGCCAGGGCTGCCCTCCTGCCGGTCTATCGCCTATTGGTCGCCCTGCACAACCTGCCCGATGGCGAGCGGGTGGCTCGCGCCCTCCTCGAGCCTGCCCTCCACGGTCGATCCGACGTTCGGCGGGCGCGACTCGCAACCCTCCGGGTGCTGCTGGACCGCGGCAGCGTCAACGAGGCCGCCGCGGCCCTCGGCGTGCACCGGAACACGGTTGCCTATCGCCTCCGCCGGATCGAGGAGGTGACGGGCTGGCGCCTGTCCGACCCAGACCTCCGCCTGGCGCTCTCGATCGCCCTTCGATTTGTGCACGATGGCTAAGTAGGCGGGCGTCCCACCGCACCCGGGGACCGCCAGGGGGCAGTCCCGGGGACTATCATGGGTCGAGGCGTGCGCCAGCCAACCGCGGATCGTGCGCCACGCACAAGAACGGTCCGCTGCTGGGTGGATCGGAGCACCTGTCGCCCACCACTCTGACAGTCGCCACGCCGGCAGGAGAGACATGACCGCACGTCACAGGGCCATCGAGACGATCGCCAACCACCGCGTGGCCTCGACCCAGGAGTACCTCGAGTTCGCGGGCGCCGACATCTACGGCCAGTACGTCTTCCACGAGGTCGCCCAGCGCCAGTACCTGGCCAAGCCCATCTTCAAGCGGCTGCGCCGGACGATCGAGGGCCTCGAGCCGTTCGACGAGGTCATCGCCGACGCGGTCGCCCACGGCGTGAAGGAATGGGCCATGGCCCACGGAGCCACCCACTACACCCACTGGTTCGTGCCGATGACCGGTTCGACGGCCGAGAAGCACGACTCGTTCCTGAACCCGACCAACGACGGCCTGACGATCGCCGAGTTCTCGGGCAAGAACCTGATCCAGGGCGAACCGGACGCCAGCTCGTTCCCGTCGGGCGGGATCCGGGCCACATTCGAGGCCCGCGGCTACACCGCCTGGGACGTCACGAGCCCGATCTTCCTCCAGGTCGAGCCCAACGGCGTGACGATGACGATCCCGACGGCATTCGTCTCCTACACGGGCGAGGCCCTCGACCACAAGATCCCGCTGCTCCGCTCCCAGGAGGCGCTTGGGGCGCAGGCCCTCCGGGTCCTGCGTTGGTTCGGCAACACATCGGCTGCCCGCGTCTTTACGAACATTGGTCCGGAGCAGGAGTACTTCCTCGTGGACCGGCGCCTCGCCCAGCAGCGGCCGGATCTCGTCCTGACCGGGCGGACGCTGTTCGGCGCCCCGTCGCCCAAGGGCCAGGAGCTCGACGACCAGTACTTCGGCTCCATCCGCGAGCGAATCCTGGCCTTCATGATGGATCTCGACCGCGAGCTCTGGCGGCTCGGGATCCCGGCCAAGACCCGCCACAACGAGGTCGCGCCCGGCCAGTTCGAGATGGCCCCGGTCTACGAGCCGACCTCGGTCGGCTCCGACCACAACATGGTCGTCATGAGCATGATGCGGCGCCTGGCGCTGCAGCACGGCCTGATGTTCCTGATCCACGAGAAGCCGTTCGCGGGCATCAACGGCTCGGGCAAGCACAACAACTGGTCGATGGGCACCGACGAGGGCGAGAACCTCCTCGACCCGGGCAACGACCCCCACGCCAACGCCCAGTTCCTGGCCTTCCTGGTCGCGGTCATCCGGGCGGTCAACGAGCACGCCGACCTGCTCAGGGCGAGCATCGCCGATGCCGGCCAGGATCATCGGCTCGGGGCCAACGAGGCCCCACCGGCGATCATGTCGATCTTCCTGGGCTCGCAGCTCGAGGACGTCATCGAGCAGCTCGCCAAGGGCGCGACGTCGGGCTCCAAGAAGGGCGGCTCGGCGAACCTCGGGGTGACGTCGCTGCCAGTCCTGCCCAAGGACGCCACCGATCGCAACCGGACCTCGCCGTTCGCCTTCACGGGCAACAAGTTCGAGTTTCGGGCGGTCGGCTCATCGGCCCCCATCTACTGGCCCCAGACCGTCCTCAACACCGCGGTCGCCGATTCGCTCAAGCAGCTCGCCGACAAGCTGGAGAAGCTCAAGGCGGGCGACTTCGCTGGCCTGACGAGCATCCTCTCGGAGATCGTCAAGGCCAACAAGCAGGTCCTGTTCGAGGGCAACGGCTACGCCGAGGAGTGGCATGCCGAGGCCGCCCGCCGCGGCCTGCCGAACAATCGGACCACGGTCGATGCCCTGCCATCGCTGACGACGGCCAAGGCCAAGAAGCTGTTCTCGAGCTTCGGCGTCCTGTCGGAGCGGGAGCTCGAAGCCCGTGTCGAGATCAACTGGGAGCGCTATGTCAAGGTCTCGAACATCGAGGCCAGCTGCGCCCTCGATATCGCCCGGACGATGATCCTGCCGGCCGCGGTCGGCTACCTCGGCCAGCTGGAGCGGGCCGGCTCGTCGAAGGGCGTGGCCGCGATCTCCGGCGAGGTCGGCAAGCTCGTCGATGGGCTCGTGACCGCGATCGGGGCCCTCGAGCGCGCCCAGCACAAGGCCCACGGGGCGACCTCGGTCCAGGCCGAGGCGCGGGCCTTCGTGGATCGGGTGATCCCGGCCCAGGCTTCGCTCCGCGAGGCCGCCGATGCGCTTGAAACCCTCGTCTCGGACGACCTCTGGCCGCTGCCGAAGTACCGCGAACTCCTCTTCCACTACTAGGCCGGAGGCCCACTGCCGTGGCCAGCCAAGCCGATCCCGTCGCCCGCATCCGGACGGCGGAGGCGGCCGGGATCCGCTTCGTCCAGCTCCAGTTCACCGACATCATCGGGGCGGTCAAGGCGGTCACGATCCCGATCCACCAGCTCGAGGGCTCGGTGGAGCACGGGACGTGGTTCGACGGCTCCTCGATCGAGGGCTTCACCCGGATCGCCGAGAGCGACCAGTACCTCGTGCCCGACATGGGGACCTTCTCGGAGATCCCCTGGCAGCGCGGCGATGGCCCACGGGGAACCGCCCGCGTCATCTGCGACGTCTTCACCCCCCGAGGCGAGCCGTTCGTCGGCGATCCGCGGAACGTCCTTCGCCGCCAGGTCGAACGGGCCAGGAAGCTCGGTTACGTCGTGAACATGGGCCCCGAGCTCGAGTTCTTCCTGTTCCGCCGGGACGACGATGGCAAGGTCGCGCCGCTGCCCCACGACCTCGCTGGCTATTTCGACTTCTCGACCGACTTGGCCCAGGAGGTCCGCCAGGACATGGTCGACGCCCTCGAGGCCTTCGGCATCCGGGTCGAGGCTGCCCATCACGAGGTGGCCGCCGGCCAGCACGAGATCGACTTCGAGTATGCCGACGCGCTCCAGACCGCCGACAACGCGGTGACCTTCAAGTTCACCCTCAAGGCGATCGCCCAGCAGCACGGCCTCTACGCGACCTTCATGCCCAAGCCGATCCACGGCATCAATGGCTCAGGCATGCACACCCATCAGAGCCTGTATTCGATCGCCGACGCCCGGAACGCCTTCGCCGACCCCGACGCCTCCTACGGCCTGTCGCCCCTGGCAAAGTCCTACATGGCCGGCATCCTGACCCACGCCCGGGGCATGATCGCGGTCCTCGCCCCCCTCGTGAACTCGTACAAGCGGCTGGTTCCCGGCTACGAGGCCCCGACCTACCTGACGTGGGGCCGAACGAACCGCTCGGCCCTCATCCGGGTGCCGATGGTCTCGCCCGGCAAGTCGATCGAGGGCACCCGCGTCGAGGTTCGCTGTCCGGACCCGTCATCGAACACCTACCTCGCGTTCGCTGCCATGATCGCGGCCGGTCTCGATGGCGTGGAGAAGGGCCTGACGCTGGCCGAGCCGGTCGAGGAATCGCTCTTCGAGATGGACCGGGCGGCGATCGCGGCCAAGTCGATCCGGGAGCTGCCCGGGACGCTCGGCGAGGCGCTCGACGAGCTCGAGCGGGACGAGGTCATCCGGGAGGCCCTCGGCGACCACGTCTACAGCCATTTCATCGAAGGCAAGCGGGCCGAGTGGGACGAGTACCGGACCCAGGTCAGCGACTGGGAAGTGGAACGCTACCTGGACCAGTTCTAGGGCCGGCGGATTCCCCGGACCACGATCTCGACCAGCCGCTGCGGCCGCCGGATGACCCGATCGAGGCCAGCCGGGTGCCCAGGATGGCAGAGCCTCCGGCGAGCGACGAGGCGGGGGAGTCAGGCCTCCCTGGCCAACACGCGCATGGGGAGGGCGAGGCCGAACGGGCCTGCTGGGCACGCTGTAGCCCGACCACCGCGCGATGGTTCCGGGACCTGACCCCAGATCGTGCCTCGCCAAGCCCTCAGGCGACGTCGAGCTGGCTGGCGGACCCGGAGGTGCGGCGCATGTCGGCGGGGCCGCTGGCGAGGAGCTCGGCGATCGCCGACGGGCGGAGCGGCCTCGCGAAGAAAAAGCCCTGGCCCTGGCGGGCGCCGATCGCTCGAAGCCGAGCCAGCTGGTCGGCCGTCTCGACGCCCTCGGCAACCGTCTCGAGGTTGAGCCCGCGACTCAGCTCGAGGATCGAGCCGATGACGGTGGCCTCGCCCGGACCGTCGGCCATGGCCGCCACGAACGAGCGGTCGATCTTGAGGATGTCGATGGGCCATCGCTGGAGGTAGGCCAGCGACGAGTAGCCCGTGCCGAAGTCGTCGATCGCCAGGCGCACGCCGAGCTGGTGGAGGCGCTCGATGGTGGTCGCGATCGACGCCGTGTCCGCCAGCAGGACGCCTTCGGTGAACTCGAGCACCAGGCGGGACGGCTCGATGCCTGAGGCGCGAAGGGCTTCGCTGACGTCCGCCACGAACTCCGCTTCGACGAGCTGCCGGCCGGACACGTTCAGGTTCATCGTCAGGGGTCGATCCGGGGCCAGGGTCAGCCAGGCAGCGGCCTGGCGGCAAGCCTCGTCGAGGACCCAGCGGCCGATCGGGACGATGGCCCCGGTTTCCTCGGCGATCGGGATGAAGTCGTTGGGGTTGACCACGCCCCGTTCCGGGTGATGCCAGCGAATCAGGGCCTCCACGCCGGTCATGTGGCCGGTCGTGAGGTCGATGACGGGCTGGTACAGGAGGGTGAACTCACCGCGCGCCGTCGCCCGCTCGAGGTCCGCCCGGAGGGCCAGGTGGGTGACGGCAGCGGCGTGCATCGCTGGTTCGAACTGCTCGATCCGGGCCTTGCCGTTCTGCTTGGCCACGTACATCGCCACGTCCGCGTTCCGGAGCAGCTCGACCGCGGTCTGGTCGCGCGAAGCGGCCACGGCCACGCCGATGCTGGCGTGGATGACGAGCTCGCGGCCGCCGATATCGAAGGCCGCCCCCAGCACGTTCAAGAAGCGGGCCGCCAGGTCGGCCGCGATCGTTGGATCCTCGGCATCGTCGAGGAGGACCGCATATTCGTCACCACCCATTCGGGCGAGCGTGTCGCCGGCCCGAATGACGGTCCGGAGGCGTTCGGCGACGCCGACGAGGAGCAGGTCCCCCTCGCCGTGACCCAGGCTGTCGTTGACGCCCTTGAAGTCGTCGAGGTCGATGAACAGGACCGCCACCGAGGCCCTGCCGCGGCGGACCCGGGCAAGGGCGTGCTCGAGGCGATCCGCGAACAGGGCGCGATTGGCCAGCCCGGTCAAGGAATCGTGGAAGGCCTGGTGCTTGAGGTCGTCCTCGAGGGCCTTCCGGACGGTCACGTCACGGTAGTTGACGACAACGCCGCCGACGGCCGGCTCGTCGAGGAGGTTCTTCCAGGTCGACTCGATCCAGCGCCATGACCCATCGGCGTGGCGAGCCCGGTACTCGCAGGGCCGTTGGGCGCCGGCCACGGCGTGCACGTCGGCGAACGTCTGGTCGACCCAGGCGCGGTCGTCGGGATGGACGAGGTCGAGTATCGACCGGCCGACCCGGTCCTCGGGTCGGTAGCCCAGAACCCGGGTCACCGCGGGCGCCTCGTAGGCGATCGTGCCGTCCGCCCGGAGGACCTTGTAGACATCCGCCGAGTTCTGGACCAGGGACCGGAAGCGCTCCTCCGATCGGCGGAGATCGGTGGTCAGGAGGTGCTCCGTGGCCGCCTGCTGGCGCAGCTTCCGGTTCTGGCGAGCCAGGAGCGACGATGCTCCGGAGAAGGCGCCGTACAGCCCGGCCAGCAGGAGGGCCGTCATCACCCCAACGATCAGCAGGACGTCCTGCCGCGTCTGGGCGATCTGGTGGAGCATCGGCGCCGCGTCCTGGTAGACCTCGTAGGCCCCCACCACGGTGCCGTCGACGCCGCGGATCGGCAGGTAGACGGACAGGAGGTCGCTGGCGAGGCCGCGCTCGAAGATGTTCTCGGGATCCTCGCCCTTGGAGAGGTCGTGGGATGGCTCCCCGGCGAGGGCCTCCGCGAGGTCGCCATCGATCGGAAACTGCAGCCCCCGGAGCGCGGGCAGATCGGAGAATCGGATCGTCCCATCGGGTCCCCAGATTTTGATCCGCAGGAGGTCACCCGAGGCGACCAACCGTCCGAGTGCCTCGTTCAGCGCCTGCTGGCCCTGGGCCGACGCGTCGGCGCCCATGGCTCGATCGATGACCGGGTCGACATCGGCGTGAATCACCGCCTGGGTCGTGATGGTTGCTTCGTCGATCGCCGCCGCGGCGAGATGGTCGGAGACGTTGTTGGCGACCAGGAGGGCGGCCACGACCACGAGGATCGCCGAAGCGGCCAGGACTCCGGCGCGAAGTCCGGGGCGTGGGATGGCGAGCTTGGTCATCGGTGCATGGGCTGGAGGGCGCCTCGTTCGGGTCGGGCCCACGGCCGATCGGCGCCGGGTCCAGATCCAGGATCGACCTTAGGGTGGTGCACCCGAGCACGCCCACGGGACCTTGGTCCCATGACGCCGACTCTTTGGGGTCGGAGCGCCGCTATCCTCTCGCGGTGGCCAGTCTCCCCGACGTCGCCCCACCATCATCGGTCGCGCCCGGCGAGGTCCAGCCAACAGGCCGGATCGAGCCCACGATTCGCCCGGAGCGGACCCTCTGGCTGCTGTCCATCGCCCATGCGGTGAACCATGCCCAGGCGGTCATCATGCCGATGATCTTCCTCGCCGTGATCGACGAGTTCCACGTCGGGCTGGAGACGATCACATTCGTGGCCGCGGCGGGGGCCATCTCGTCGGGCCTCGTCCAGGCAACGTTCGCCTACGTCACGCGGCACGTGCCGCGGCGGTACCTGATGGGGATCGGCGGGATCCTGTTCGGGGTCGGGTTCGCGGCCCAGGGCGCCGCGCCGACGTTCGGCGCCTTCGCGGCCACCAACATCGTGTCGCGGATCGGCGGCGCGCCCCAGCACCCGGTCGGCAACGGCCTGCTCGCGGAGCAGTTCCCGCCCGAACGACGCGGCTTCGCCATCAGCGCCCACATCTCCGGCGGCAACGTCGGGACGGTGATCGTCGCCCTCTTCGGCCCGTTCCTCCTTTCCGCCTTCGGCTGGCGCGGCGTCTCGGTCATCTTCGGCCTGCCGGCGTCGCTGATCGCATTGGCGATCGTCCGCTGGGTCACCGAGCGTGGCACGGATCGGGCGGCGGCCCGGGCGGAGGGCTCGGTCCGCCAGGCGATGGGCCAGGTCTGGCGGAACCCAGTCCTCCGGCGGGTCTACGTCGCCTCAATTCTCGGCGGGGGTGGCCGCGGGCTGGGCGTCGCCAACCTCTTCGCCCTGCTCTACCTGACCAAGGTCCTCGGCCTGCCG
>JBEPVB010000023.1:0-27396 GCA_041691215.1 Chloroflexota bacterium | reverse complement strand
GGCGCCGGCCGCGAGCAGGCCATCCGATCCCTCCAGATCGCCGGGCTCGAGGTCACTGCCATCACCGACGTCACCCCAATCCCGCACAACGGATGCCGCCCGCCCAAGCGGCGTCGCGTCTAGTCGAGACAGGATCACATGGCTCGTTACACCGGTTCCGTCTGCCGCCTCTGCCGTCGGGAGGGCGCCAAGCTCTTCCTGAAGGGCACGCGCTGCTACTCCAAGAAGTGCGCCTTCGAGCGCCGCCCGAGCCCGCCCGGCCAGCACGGGGTGCGCCGTCGCAAGATGGGCGACTTCGGCATCCAGCTGCGCGAGAAGCAGAAGGTTCGGCGGGTCTATTCGGTCCTCGAGCGCCAGTTCCACAACTACTTCGTGGTGGCCGAGAACCAGGACGGGGTGACCGGTGAGAACCTCCTCCGCTGCCTCGAGACGCGCCTCGACAACGTCGTCTTCCGCCTCGGCTTCGCCTCGTCGCGGGCCCAGGCCCGTCAGCTCGTCACCCATGGCCACTTCGCCGTCAACGGCGTCCCGACGGACATTCCCTCGTACGTGACCAGGCCCGGCGACCGGGTCGAGGTCAGGGACTCGCGACGAGAGCGCGAGCCGTTCAAGAACGCCAAGGAAACCCTTCGCTCGCACCAGGCGCCAGAGTGGCTCAGCCTGGAGCCGGCCCGGCTTGCCGGTGCCGTTGTGAGCCTGCCCCGACGCGACCAGATGCCGCTCGATCTCAACGAGCAGCTCGTGGTCGAGTTCTACTCGAGGTAATCGCACCCCATGATCGAACTCGAGACCCCGCAGATCGAGCCTGTCGAAGAAGTCGGCACGTACGGCAAGTACGAGGCCGGTCCCCTCCAGGCTGGCTACGGCGTCACCCTCGGCAATGCCCTTCGCCGCGTTCTCCTGTCCTCGCTCGAGGGGGCGGCGGTCACGTCCATCCAGATCCGGGACGTGTACCAGGAGTTCTCGACCATCCCGGGCGTCAAGGAAGACGTCACCCAGATCGTCCTGAACGTCAAGAAGCTCCGCCTCAAGAGCTTCGCCACCCATCCCGTCCAGCTTCGCCTGACAAAGAGCGGCGCCGGGCCGGTCCTCGCCGCCGACCTTACCGAATCGGCCGATATCGAGATCGTCAACCCGGACCTGGTCCTGATGACCCTCGACGCCGACGACGTGACCGTCGAGATGGACCTCACCGTCGAGCGCGGCGTCGGCTACCTGGGCGCCGAGCGCGCCGAGGCCCTGCCGATCGGGGTCATCGCCGTCGACGCCATCTTCACCCCCGTCCGGAAGGTCAACTACTGGGTCGAGGGGATGCGCGTCGGCCAGGTCACGAACTACGACAAGCTCACCATCGAGATCGAGACGGACGGCAGCCTGAGCCCCGAAGAGGCGCTCAGCCGGTCGGCCCAGATCCTGATGGAGCAGTTCCGGCCGTTCGTGACGATCGGCCAGGCGGCGCTGCCCGGCGACCGGCCGGGGACCGGTGCGCCGCAGCTCCCCCCGAACATGCTGGACATGCCCATCGAGGAGCTCGATCTCCCGATGCGGGCCTACAACTCGCTCAAGCGCAACAACATCGTCAAGGTCGGCCAGCTGCTCCAGCTGAAGGACGACGATCTCCTGCGCATGCGGAACTTCGGCAAGAAGTCCCTGGACGAGATGAAGGAGCGCCTCCGGATGCGTGGCTTCATCCTTCCCGACACGGAGCCCTCGGACTTCGAGGGCGAGGAAGGCGAGGCCGGCGAGGCCGACGCCGGGTTCGAGGGCGAGGAAGCCTGAGATGGCGCACCGGATCGACGGCCGTAAGCTCAGCCGCAAGATGGGGCCGCGACTTGCGCTCTACAAGAACCTGACCGTCTCGATCCTTCGCTACGAGCGGGTCAAGACCACCGAGGCCAAGGCCAAGGAGGTCCAGGGCCGGGTCGAGCGGATGATCACCCTCGCCAAACGGGGCGACCTCGCAGCGCGGCGCTCGGTCGTCTCGCAATTCCCCAACGAGCCGCTCGTCATCACCAAGCTTTTCGACGAGATCGCCCCCAAGTACGCCGATCGAACGTCCGGCTACACCCGGATCATCAAGCTCGGCATGCGCTCGGGCGACGCCGCCGAAATGGTCCAAATCGAACTCGTCTGAGGCGATTTGGAATAGCACGTCGACGCTCCGTCGAGCGCAGCCGAAGGCGGCGCGGAGCACACGAACGAGCGCACCCCAAGGTGCGTGAGTGAGTGAGCGGACGCGCCAACGCACGGATGTGCCGACGCAGCGGCGACCAATGAATGGGGCTCGAGAGAACCCCCCGGTGCGGTATCGCGCAACGGTTGAATACGACGGCACGGATTTCGCCGGCTTCCAGCTCAACCCTGGAAAACGGACGGTCCAGGGAGCGCTCGAGGCGGCGCTGGCCCACCTCTCGGGTGGGATCCGGCTCCCCGTCGACGCTGCCGGTCGGACAGATGCCGGAGTGCACGCCACGGGGCAGGTCATCGCCTTCTCCCACGCGGGCAACGTCCCGGCAGCTGAGCTGACGGCGGCCCTCAACGGCCTGCTTCCGCCGGATGTCGCGGTTCGCGATGTTCGACGGGCGGCGAGGGGCTTCCATCCTCGCTACGCGGCGCGATATCGGGAGTATCGCTACACCGTCTGGAACGGACCGCGGAGCCCGCTCCGGGAACGAACGGCGTTCCGGGTGCGGACCAACCTGGACACGGAGGCGATGGCACGAGCCGGGCAGGCCTTTGTCGGCCGGCACGACTTCAGCGCCTTCGGAGGGCCGGACCCGCAGCCAGTCCGAATCGTGTACGCGGTTCGGGTCCGGCGGCAGGGCCAGCTGATCACGATCGATATCCGAGCCAACTCCTTCCTTCGCGGGATGGTCCGGCGCATGGTCGCCGCCCTCATCGCCGTGGGGCAGGGCAAGATCGGGGACAGCACGGTCCCGACGGCACTGACCGGGCGTGGACCGGCCCTTGCTGGAGCAGCCGCCCCGGCCAAGGGGTTATGCCTTCGGCGCGTCGTCATGGGACGGCGATCGGAACGAACGAGCGGAGAACACGAGGAACGATGAACGCCAAGACCTACACGGCTCGGGAGAGCGAGATCGAGCGCCACTGGTTCGTCGTGGATGCGACGGGTCAGACGCTGGGTCGCCTCGCGACGCAGGTGGCGCGCGTCCTCGCGGGCAAGCACAAGCCCACCTATACCCCGCACCTCGACACCGGGGACCATGTCATCGTCCTGAACGCGGCGAAGTTCACCGTCAGCCGGGACAAGATCGACAGCAAGACCTACGCCCGCCACAGCGGACACCCCCAGGGCTTCAAGGAGGAGACCCTCGGGCATCTCCTCCAGCGTCGCCCCGAGGAGGTCCTCCGACGGGCCATCAAGGGCATGCTGCCCCACAACCGGCTCGGGACCCAGCAGCTCCGGAAGCTGAAGATCTACGCCGGATCCGACCATCCGCATCAGGCCCAGCGGCCTGAGCCGCTCGGCTGACGGAGGAGCCTTCAATGACGTCTACAGCCTTCAACTCGGGGACCGGGCGGCGCAAGACCGCGATCGCGCGGGTCCGCCTCCTGCCGGGCGAGGGCGAGATCGTCGTCAACGGCCGGTCCCTTCTCGAGCACTTCGGCAACGCCATCGACGAGAACGACCTCCGGATGCCCTTCCGCGTGACAGGCACCGAAGGTCGCTTCAACACGATGGTCAAGGTCGAGGGCGGCGGCGTGACCGGCCAGGCCGGCGCCATCCGCCACGGGATCGCCCGGGCCCTGCTCGAGTTCGACCCCGACGGCCATCGGCTTGCCCTTCGACAGGCCGGCTTCCTGACCCGCGATCCGCGGATGAAGGAACGCAAGAAGTACGGGCTCAAGCGAGCCCGAAAAGCTCCGCAGTACACGAAGCGCTGATCGCCGTCGGCTGACGGCCGATCGCATCCGTTGCCGTCTCCACGCGCTCGTTCACGCACCTTGGGGCGCGCTCGCTCACCAGCTCGTCGGCGCCTTCGCTCCGACCGCCATCCGACGGCTGGCTGAGTTCGCCCGTGAAGACCGGGCCCGTGCACTTCCGTCTCGGCGCGAGCTCGGCTCGGGCCGCGCCGAGCGGATCGACAGTCCGGGGCTACAGTTCCGACATGACCGTGGCCCCTGAGTCGATTGCGCCGGCAGGCAGCATGCGGGGCCGGGATTTCGTCAGCGCCGGGGACCTGGGCCCGGCCGAGATCCGGCGCGTCTTCGCGACGGCGGCCGGACTCAAGCGCGAGTTCGGGACGAAGCGCCGCCACGAGCGGCCGCCCCTCCTCCGTCGGACCGTGGCGATGCTCTTCGAGCGGCCGTCGCTGCGGACCCGCGTCACGTTCGAGGCGGGCATGGTCCAGCTCGGCGGCTCGGCCATCCAGCTGACCTCGGGCAACGTCGGCTGGGGCGTTCGGGAGACCGTCGCCGATGTCGCCCGCAACCTCCAGGCGTTCGTCGATGCGATCGTCATCCGGACGGGACCCCATGAGGTTGCCACCGAGTTCGCGGCCCAGGCATCGATCCCCGTGATCAACGCCCTGACCCTCCATGAGCATCCCTGCCAGGCCCTGGCCGACGTGTTCACCATCGAGGAGGCCTTCGGCTCCGCGGCCGGGCGGGTGATCACCTTCGTGGGCGACGGCAACAACGTCTTCCACTCCCTGGCGCTCGTGGCCGCCGGTCAGGGAGCGACGATCCGCCTGGCGCATCCACGGGGCTACGGACCGGATGCGGGTGTCGTTGGCCAGGCAACGGACCTCGCCGCCGCCAGTGGCGGCAGCCTTTCGATCGGCGAGGATCCACGGGCGGCGGTCGAGGGTGCCGATATCGTCTACACCGATGCCTGGACCTCGATGGGCCAGGAAACCGAGACCGAGGCGCGACGGGCGGCCTTCGCCCCGTACCAGGTCAACGCGGCGCTGCTGGCGATCGCCGGCCCCCGCGCCCGCGTCCTCCACTGCCTGCCGGCCCATCGGGGGGAGGAGATCACCTCGGAGGTCATGGACGGCCCCCAGAGCCTGGTCTTCCCCCAGTCCGAGAATCGGCTGCACCTCCAGAAGGCCCTGCTCGTCGAGCTCCTGGCCGAGCCGGGCGATCCGGCGATCGCGGTGGACGCGGCTGGCAGAATCGGAAGCGCATGAGCCAGATCCTTTACGAGCAGTACAAGGACGCCCTCCGGCGCGGGCACATCGCCGCCCTTCGCGGCCGCCTTGACCTCGCCGTCGCGGCCTATGAGGTGGCGGCCGCGATCGCCCCGGACCGGGCCCTCCCCCATGCCAGCCTCGGGGCCGTCCTGGCCCGGCTCGGGCGGATCGATGCGGCCGAAGCGGCGTATGCGGCGGCGCTCCAGCGGGCGCCCGGCGACGAGACCGCCCTGCGAGGCCGGGCCGAGATGCGGGCCGAGCACGGCAATCGCCTTGATTCGGCCCGGGATTTCGAGATCCTCGCCGAGGAGCTGGAGCGAGGCGGCCGGACCGTCGATGCCTGCGACGCGGCGCGACGCGCGCTCGAGCTCGCCGAATCCCGGACCCGGCGACGGACCGTCGAACGCCTGGCCGCCCTCCTCCGGGAACAGGACGCCGATCCCGCCGCGGCCGAGGCGCTCCGGCTCGCCATGCAGCTCCTCGAGCCGGTGCGGGTGGAAACCAGACAGGCCGCCGCGGACACGGACGAGATCGGGCCGGCCGCCGTAGCCGACGACGCCGAAGCCCTCCTGATCGCGGCCGAGCCGGCCGCCGAGGATCACCACCTCGACGCCGTCGCGACGCTCCTCCAGGCCGAGGCCCAGCTCGACGCCAACGACCTTGGCGGCGCTCGAACGACGCTCCTCGCCCTGGCGTCCCACCAGCGGGCGATGGGCCGCCTCGATGCCGCCCTCGACGCCTGCTTCGTCCTGATGGCCATCGATCCCAACGACACCGAGCTCCAGCTGGAGGTGACGGCCAACCAGCTCGCCAGGGGCTGGTCGAGCCTGGCCAGCGAGAAGGTCCGCCTCCTGACCCGGCTGGCGGAGCTCGACGAGGATGAAGCGGCGGCCGGGGCGGTCGCCATCTTCGTCATCCAGCACGGGCTCGGTGGCCCGGACGGCGGCTCGATAGCGACTCGGAAGGGGCCCGGCGGGCCAGCCTGACGGGCGTCGAAGGGGGCCGGTTCGGCGGCCGGTGGAACGTCGAAAAGGCTGCCGGGGCCATGGCGCGCCGCCCGCGACGAGGTCAGGACAAGGCGGCTGCAAGCCGGAGCGACCGGATCACGATGCTACACTCGACCGACGATGCCGCAGCTCCTCGCGTCGATCCTCGACCAGGTTCGGCCCACGACACTGCTCGACATCGGGATCACTGCGCTCCTCATCTACTGGCTATTCAGCCTGATCCGTGGAACGCGGGCGGTCCGCCTGGTGATCGGCGTAAGCGTCCTCTTCGTCGTCTACTTCGCGGCCCAGGCGCTGACCCTTCGCCTGCTCACCCAGATCCTCCAGGCCGGGGCCGTCGTCGGGCTGTTCGCCCTCGTCGTGGTCTTCCAGCCGGAGCTCCGGCGGGCCCTCGAGCGGATCGGCCGAGTCGGCTCGCTCGCCTGGCTCCTGCCGGGCGAGAACACCGTCGCCGAGCACGTCTCGTTGGACGTCGCCCGCGCCGCCTCCCTCCTGTCGGGCGATGGCCACGGCGCGCTCATCGTCCTGGAACGCGACACAGGCCTCGAGGAGATCGCGGAGACGGGGGTCATGGTCCACGGCGACCTCTCGGTGGACCTCCTCCGGTCGATCTTCATGCCCCGCAGCGCCCTCCATGACGGGGCGGTCATCATCCGCGGGACGAGCATCCTGGCGGCCGGGGCGCTCCTGCCGCTGACCGAGACAACGGTCCACACGGAACGCTTCGGGACGCGCCACCGGGCGGCCCTCGGGATCGCCGAGCAGACCGATGCCATCGTCGTCGTCGTGTCCGAGGAGAACGGGCAGGTCAGCTTGGTCGAACGGGCCAGGATCGTGCGCAACCTCAACGAGCTCCAGCTGGCTCGCGCGATCCGTGAGCTGCTCGATCCCGCCGCCGACCTTGCCCGCCGCCGTCTCCGCGGACGCCAGGGTCGGGGGGCCCCAACGCTGGCTGACCTTGGCCGGCTCGTTCGCCGCTCCAATCGCCGGGCGTTCCTGGGGCCCGAGCCGACCACCATGCCGGGGGCCCCCGACGGCATTGCCGCGACCGCGCCGCTGGCGGAGGCCTCGGGCCTCGACCCGGATGGGCCTGTCGCCGGGCTGGCCGCCGCTGACGACAAGCAGAGCCGGGAGCCCGACCGGACGCTCGAACCCACGACCATCACGAGGCCGGCCTCGATGCCCGAAGCCACGCGCTCGCGGCAGTCCGAGCCATCGATGGACGTCGCAGCGCCCGTCGATGCGGGCGAGCCGGCCGGGACCCCCGGGCGGCGCCCGTGAGGCGGGCAGTCTGGACGATCGTCCACAACTGGCCGCTCAAGCTCGGGGCCCTGGCCCTGGCCACCCTCCTCTATGCCGGCCTCGTCCTGTCGTCGAGCACCCAGATCTTCGAGGGCGCGGTGCCCATCGAGACGACCGGCCTGTCCTCGTCGGTGACGATCCTGTCGGACCTCGGCGCCGTCCGCCGCATCCGTTATTTCGCCCCCGAGGACCTCGGCCTGCGCCTCGACAGCTCGAGCTTCCGGGCGATCGTCGACCTTTCGACCGTGGCCCCAACCGGCGGCCGGACCTCGGTCGCGGTCCGCGTCTCGGCCGTCGACCCCCGTATCCAGGTCCTCGACTACGAACCGCGCCAGATCACCGTCCAGCTCGACGCCGTGATCAGCCGGACCGTGCCCATCCGGGCCGTCCTGGGACCCATCCCGTCGGGCCTCGATGTCGGCGAGCCGACGCTGTCGGTGGCGAACGCGGTCGTGAGCGGGGCCGCCTCGATCGTCAACCGGGTCGAGGAGGCCCAGGCCCGCCTCAACGTCGATGCCTCGGGCATCGACATCAACCGGACCGTCGATCTCCTCCCGGTCGACGCCGGCGGTGAGCCCCTGGCACCCGTCGACGTTGCGCCCACGACCGTCCGCGTCCGCCTTGCCATCTTCACCAACCGCCAGACTCGATCCCTGCCGGTCCGGCCGATCGTCGTCGGCTCGCCGGCGGTCGGGTTCGAGGTGGCATCGGTGAGCGTCGAGCCGCTGGTCGTCTCGATCGAGGGCGACGTCGACAATATCGCCCCGCTCGAGTTCGCCGACAGCGCGCCGGTCACGATCACGGGGGCGTCGTCGAATGTCGGGGTCGACACCGCCCTCCAGCTGCCCGACGGGGTCCAGGCTCCCGGCGTGGCGACCGTCCACGTCATCGTCACCCTCCGGCCCGTCACGGCGACCCGGACGTTCGAGGCCGGCCTGGTCCTGTCCGGGGCCAGGGCCGACCGAACGTACGCCCTGTCAACCGATCGACTCCTGGTCACGATCGGCGGGCCCGTCGCCGACCTCGACCGCCTGTCGGGCTCCAACTTCGTCCTGACGGTCGACGTCTCGGGCCTCGATACCGGCAGCCACGAGGTCAAGGCCTCGGCCAATCTCATCACCGGCCTTACCCTGATCGGGGCAAGCCCCAATCCGATCACCGTCACGATCGGCCCCTCGGCCAGCGCGTCACCCGGCGCCTCGCCCAGCCCGTCTCCCTGACGGGCGGCGCAACCCGGTGGCCGAAACCTTCGGTCGGCATGTCGTCAAGATCCTGAAGCCAGGCCCACACGGAGGATCCCCAACCAGTGGCTCGCCTCTTCGGTACCGACGGCATTCGGGGGGTCGCCAACGTCGACCTCCGGCCGACGATGGCCTACGCCCTCGGGCGGGCAACCGCCCATCGACTGGCCAGCGAGCATCGCTCGATCGTGGTCGGCCAGGACACGCGCCAGTCGGGTGACATGTTCGTGGCGGCCATCACGGCCGGGGCGACGAGTCTCGGCAGCGACGTCCACCGGGTCGGGGTCGTGCCCACGCCCGCCCTCGCCTTCCTTGCCGGCAGCGGGGCTTTCGACGCCGGGATCATGGTTTCGGCCTCGCACAACCCGGCGGCCGACAACGGGCTCAAGGTCCTCGACGCGGCAGGCCTCAAGCTCGACGATCAGGTCGAGGACGAGCTCGAGCAGCTCATCTGGCGGACCGAGGAGCTCGGCGGGGTCGGCAATGCGGACCTCGGCGTGGCCGTCGACGCGTCGGCCCTCATGGCGGTCTACGAGGCCGATCGGATGCGCCTGGCCGGGGCGATCGACGCCAAGGGCGTGCGGATCATCCTCGACACCGCCAACGGCTCCGGCTACCGCGTGGCGCCGGGCATCCTGGCCGCGACCGGCGCCTCGGTCGAGGTCATCAACGCGGCCCCCGACGGGCGCAACATCAACCTCGACTGCGGGGCGACCGACCCGACCGGCCTCGCCCGGCTGGTGGCGGAGCGAGGCGCCGACGCCGGTTTCGCCCTCGACGGCGACGCCGACCGACTCATCGCCGTCGACGCGGCCGGCCACGTGGTGGATGGCGACCAGGTCCTCGGTATCCTGGCCCTCGAGCGCCTCGGCCGCGACGCCCTGGCGGGCCGGACCCTGGTCGTGTCCGTCCTCTCGAACGGCGGGCTCCAGCAGGCCATCGCGACCGCCGGCGGAACGGTCGTTCGGACCCCCGTCGGGGACAAGTACATCCTCGAGGGCATGCAGGTCGCCGGAGCCGGCCTCGGCGGCGAGAAGAGCGGCCACGTGATCGTCGCCGAGCACACCACCTCGGGCGACGGCATCGTGACCGCCCTCGAGGTCCTGCGGGTCATGCTCGAGGCAGGGCGGCCCCTTGCCCAGCTCGCTGCAGCCATTCCCCTCATGCCCCAGCAGCAGCGCGCGGTGCGGGTTCGGCACAAGGACCAGTGGGAGGGCGATCCGACCCTCCAGCGGGCGATCGTGGCCGCCCAGCAGCGTCTCGGCGAGGCCGGCCGGGTCCTGGTCCGGCCGTCGGGCACCGAGCCCGCCCTGCGGGTCATGGTCGAGGGACCGGACGCGGCGATGGTCCTTGAGCTCGCCGACGCCCTGGCTGCCCTCGCGACAGAGCGACTACACTGACCGCGGTGCCCATCCCATCGAGCCAGGAAACGCCCGGCGTGGCCGGAGCGACCAGACGAGGAACCTGATCCGATGTGCGGCATCGTCGGCTACACCGGGCCCCGGGACGCGGGCCCCATCCTGATCGAGGGCCTGCGGCGCCTGGAGTACCGCGGCTACGACTCGGCGGGCATCGCCCTGGTGGACGAGGAGGGTGATCTCTTCGTCGAGAAGAGGGCCGGCAAGCTCGCCAACCTGACGACCGCGATCGCCGACCGGACGCCCCACGCCGCGATGGGCCTGGCCCACACGCGCTGGGCGACCCACGGGCGGCCCAACGACCTCAACGCCCATCCCCACGTCGACTGCACCGGCATGATCACCGTCATCCACAACGGGATCATCGAGAACTTCCGGGAGCTCCGGGACGGGCTCGAGGCCCGCGGCCACACCCTCGAATCCGAGACCGACACAGAGGCCCTGGCCCACCTCGTCGAGGAGGCCTACGACGGCGACCTGGCCGACGCGGTCCGGGCCGCCCTCCGCCAGGTCGTGGGGGCTTACGCCATCGTCGTCATGCACAAGGAGGAGGCCGGCCGGCTCGTCGGGGCCCGCCAGGACGTACCCCTCGTGGTGGGGCTCAACGGCGAGGAATCGTTCATCGCCAGCGACGTCGCCGCGATCCTGGCCCACACCAGGCGGATCATCTTCCTCGAGGAGGGCGATGTCGCCGACGTGCGCCCCAGCGGCGTCGTCGTGACCGACGTGGCCGGCAACGAGCGGATCCGCCCCGAGACCCAGATCGACTGGTCGCCCGAGGTCGCCGAGAAGGGCGGCTTCGAGACCTTCATGCTCAAGGAGATTCACGAGCAGCCGGCCGCCCTGCGGCAGTCGCTGGCTGGACGGGTGGGACGCGACCGGCGCGTTCACGTGCCCGAGATCGCGGCCCTCCTGCCGGCCCTGCGCGAGGTCACCCGGATCGAGCTCGTGGCCTGCGGGACGGCGTCCTACGCGGCCATGGTCGGTGCTTCTGCCCTGGAGGCCTGGACGGGCCTGCCGGCCAGGGTCACGGTCGGCTCCGAGTTCCGCTACAGCCCCCCGCCCCTCGACGGCCGGACGCTCGTCATCGCCGTGACCCAGTCTGGCGAGACCGCCGACACCATCGCCCCGACCCGCTACGCCCGGGAGCGCGGCTGCCCCATCATCGCCGTCACCAACACCGTTGGCTCGGCCATCACCCGCGAGGCCGATGCCGTCCTCTTCCTCCAGGCCGGCCCCGAGATCGCGGTTGCCGCGTCCAAGACGTTCGTGACCCAGGTCACGACCCTGGTCATCCTGGCGGCCGCGATCGGGCGGCTTCTCGGGACGCTGCCCGAGGCGGCCGAGTTCGAGCTGGCCACCGCCCTCCGGGCCCTGCCGGACGCGGCCCAGCGGGCCCTCGAGCTGAACGCCCCCAACGCGACCGACCTGGCCCGCCGCTACGTGAACTCGCGGGGCTTCATGTTCGTCGGCCGGGGGTCGACGTATCCCGCTGCCCTCGAAGGCGCCCTCAAGCTCAAGGAGATCAGCTACGTCCACGCCGAGGGCTACCCGGCCGGTGAGCTCAAGCACGGACCGATCTCGCTCCTCGACGCCGAGTGCCCACTCGTCGCGGTGGCGACCCGCTCGTCGACCTACGACAAGCTCATCAGCAACGTGATGGAAGGCCGGGCCCGGGATGCCCGGGTCATCGCCGTCGCGACCGAGGGGGATCCCCAGATCGCCCGCTTCGCCGACGACGTCTGCTGGGTCCCCGACACCCACGAGGCGATCAGCGCCGTCCTGGCCATCATTCCCCTCCAGCTCTTCGCCTACCACGTGGCCATCGCCCGGGGCACGGACGTGGACCAGCCGCGCAACCTGGCGAAATCCGTCACGGTCGAGTAAGCCGCCGATGGTCGACGCCGACGATCCGAGCGAGACCCTCGCCCCGTTCGCTGTCGATCGCGGCGGGCCCGCCACGGGCGGGCCCGGTGTTCCGGTGGGCACCACGGAGCTCGGCATCGACATCATCAAGGTCGAGCGGATCCGGGCCTCGCTGGCGCGCTTCGGAGCGCGCTTCAGCAACCGCGTCCTGACCGCGGCTGAGCAGGGCTACGTCCGCGACCGGCCCGAGACCTTCGCCGGCCGCTGGGCGGCGAAGGAGGCGGTCAGCAAGGTCCTCGGGCTCGGCGTCCGGGGGATCGGCTGGCGCGACATCGAGATCGAGCGCATGCCGACCGGACAGCCGGCCGTCCGCCTCCACGGCCGCGCGGCGGGGCGGGCCGATCAGCTGGGCATGGAGCGCATCGCAGTCTCGATCACCCACGAATCCGACTACGCGGTGGCGATCGCCTTCGGTGTCCGGCGAGCCGGTGGCCGGTACGTCTTTCCCCTCGACATCGAGCAGCGGCTCGACGATCGCGAGCGCCGGATCCTGGCCCGCATGGAGCGGCTCCGGGCCACCCCCGAGACCGTTCCGGAGGGTGGCAGGCATGACTGAGCGCCGCCTCGGCTTCCAGCATGAACAGGTCGAAGCCGACGCGGCGGCGGCGGCGGCGGCGGCGCCGGCCGGTGAGCCGGTGACGGACGCCGGCACGACGCTCGACGACCGGACCGTGGCCGCCCTCCTGCCCGAGCGGCCGGCCCGCGGCCACAAGGGCACCTTCGGCAAGCTCCTCGTCGTCGCCGGCTCGCTCGACTACGCCGGCGCGGCCCTCCTCGTCTGTCGTGGTGCGGGCCGGGCCGGGGCAGGCCTGGTGACCCTCGCGGTGCCCGAGTCGCTCCAGCCGCTCTTCGCGGCCAAGGTGGTCGAGGCGACGACAATGGCCCTGCCCGAGGACGATGTCGAGGAGATCGACCCCGAGCCATCGTTCGCCCGGATCCTCGATCACGAGCACGACGCCATCGTCCTCGGCCCGGGCCTCCGTCCGGGCCTCGCCACGACCGAGCTGGTGCGACAGCTCCTTGCCGCCGGCGACGAGCCCTCGCCGGCACCCATCGTCCTCGACGCCGAGGCGCTCCGCTCGATGGCCACCCTGGGCGAGTGGTGGACCGTGGCCACCCGGCCGGCGGTTCTGACCCCGCATGCGGGCGAGTTCGCCCGCCTCCGGGCCGGGGCCGGGATCGAGGCGGCCGAGGACGGCGACCTGGTAGCCGACGACGCCGCCCGGACGCGGGCGGCCAGGGACGCCGCGGCCCGTTGGGGCAAGGTCATCGTCCTGAAGGGGGCGAAGACCGTCGTGGCCGACCCCGAAGGGTCGGTGGCGGTCGCACCGTTCGAGAACCCGGCCCTCGCCTCCGGTGGAACGGGCGACGTCCTGGCCGGGATCATCGGGGCCCTCCTGGCCCAGGGTCTCGCGCCGCCCGCGGCGGCTCGCGTCGGCGTCTATCTCCACGGCATGGCCGGTGACCTCGTCCGGGAGCGCCTCGGCGATGCCGGCCTCCTGGCCTCGGACCTGCCCGACGCCGTGCCGATCGTCCGCAAGCGCCTGGCCCTGATCGCCGAGCGCCAGCGGGGCGGCAAGCAGCTGGGCTTTGCCGTTCGCTCGGCCGTCGCCGGCCCCTCGGCCGTCGCCGGCCCCTCGTGAGCCCGGACGGCCCGAGCGCTTTCAGCGAGTTCGACCCGGCCTCCCTGCCCCGTTCCGCGTGGCTCGACATCGACCTCGAGGCGATCGCCGCCAACCTCGGCGTGATCCGGCTCCTCGCCGGCCCCGGGGTCCCCGTTTACCCCGTGGTCAAGGCCAATGCCTACGGCCACGGCATGGCCCAGGTCGCGCGGACCCTGGAGGCCGCCGGCGCGGACGGCTTCTGTGTGGCCTCGGTGGACGAGGCACTCGCCCTCCGGTCGGCCGGCATCCGGCGGGCCATCCTGGTCCTCTATCCAGTGCCGCCGGCCTGGGTGGTCGAGGCCGCCCGGCGTCGGATCACCATCACCGCCGGCGATCCCGAGCTCCTGGGGGCGACACTCCGGATCCTGGCAGCAGCCGCGCCAGCGCGACGGCTCGGCATCCAGCTGGAGGTCGAGACGGGCCTCGGCCGGGGCGGCTTCGGCGTGGCCGAGCTGCTCGTCGCGGCGCAGCAGGTGGAGGAGGCGCCCGGCACGAAGCTGGCCGGACTCTGGACCCATCTCCAGGCGCCCGAGGACCCGGCCGTGACCGCCGCCCAGGTCGGCGCCTTCGAGGAGGCCACCGCGGGCCTGCGGCAGTCGGGGGTCCGCCTTCCACGTCGCCACGTGCGGGCCAGCGGCTCACTCGTGACCGAGGGCGTCGCGTCCTACGACGGCGTCCGGCCGGGCCTCTCGATCTACGGCCTCATCCCCGACGAGCTGGCCGGCCTCGGCGAGGGTGCCACGGCCGCCCGGCTCCGACCGGCCCTTGCCCTCCGGGCCTGGCCCGTGCGCGTCCTCGACCTGCCGGCGGGATGGGGGATCAGCTATGGGCCGACCTTCCGGACGGGCCGGCCGAGCCGCATCGCCACCCTCCCCATCGGCTACGGCGACGGCTGGTCGCGGGCCCTCTCGAACCGGGCCTCGGCACTCGTCCGAGGGGTGGCCGTGCCGCTCGTCGGCAACGTCGCCATGGACGCGGTCATGGCCGACGTGACCGACGTTCCCGGAGCGCCGGTCACGGTGGCCGACGAGTTCGTCCTGATCGGCCGGCAGGGCGCAGCCGAGATCCCCATCGCGGCGGTGGCGCGGGCCCGCAACACCAACACCTGGGAGGTCCTCACGGGCATGTCCCGGCGCCTGCCCCGGGTGTACCATGCCGCGTCCGGGCCGCCGGTGGCCCTTACGCTCGTCACCAGAGGGGACGGATGACGCGCCTCGAACTCTGGAACGGGGATATCTGCGTCCTCGAAGTGGACGCGATCGTGAACCCGGCGAGCCCAACGCTGTGGATGTCGACCGGGGTCGGCGGCGCCATCAAGCGGGCTGGCGGTGATTCGATCGAGTACGCGGCCGTCCGCCAGGGCCCGGTCGCCGTCGGCTCGGCGGTCGTGACCGAGGCGGGGTCACTGGCGGCCGAGGCGGTGATCCATGCCGTGTCCCTCGATTCCCAGCATCGGACGTCGGGCGAGGCCATTGCCCAGGCGGTTCGGAGCGCCCTGGCCCGGAGCCGCGAGATCGGAGCCACGAGCATCGCCTTTCCGGCCCTCGGGACGGGCATAGGCGGCTACCCCCTCGACGAGGCCGCCGAGATCCTCGTCCGGACCGTCCGCGAAGAGCTTGGCGCCGCGGATTCGATCGAGCACGTGATCTTCGCCCTCCGTGGCCCGGCGACGTATGAGGCCTTCGGGCGGGCGCTCGCCCGGACCGCCGAGCAGGCCGCGGACGGCCCAGGCCCGGACGCTCCAGCCGAGCCGGACGCTCACGCCGAATCCGACCCGCCGGATGCGTCGGATGCGTCGGATGCGTCGGACGCTCGGGCCGAGCTGGTCGGCGTGCCGGTCCGCCGGGTGCCCGGAGCCGAATCGTGAGCGAGATCGGACCCCTGGAGCTGCCCGAGGATCAGCGGGACGACCTCGTCGAGGAGGTTGCACGGGAGATCCAGCTCCGCGGGCTGACGACCTCGGCGGTCCACTTCCTGCACGCCAGCCGGCCGTATCGACCGCTGGGGGCCAACGCCATGCTCTTCTTCGATCCGGTCCTCCGGAGCCTCTTCGGGGGCGACATGGCGGGGGCCAGCGCGATCCTCGCCGACGAGGACGGAATCGAGCAGCTCATCGAGCGCCTCGAGGAGCTCGATGAGGAGACCGCCTGGGACGCCTGAGGGCCGTGGCTCGCGATCGACCGCGAGACCGAGACCTCGCTAGCATGACGGCGTGACCCGGGCACCCAGCGCTCTCGCGATCATCGACGCGGGCCGGGCGACGACATCCGTCAGCCTCCTGACCCGGATCGGCGACCAGTGGCGCCTGCTCGGCAGCCTGGCTGCCCCGGCCGCGACCCCCGAGTCGACCCTCCTCGCCATCCTCGCGGCCCGAGCCCTCCAGGCGGACCCGGGCCTCCCGGCCCGGGCCGAGCTCGAGCCGGCCGCCCTCGATGCCGTGCCTCGTCTGACCGCCCGCAGCCGGCCGCCCCGGACGCTGGTCGTCCTGGCCGCCTCGCGCCGGGCCGGGGCCGATCTGAGCGCCGAGGCGCTCCGCACAGCGTGGCGGGTCGAGGTGGCCTCGACCGAGACGCACGACCCCCGCGAGATGACCGAGCTCCTCCTGCGCCGCGACGTCGGCGCTGTCCTGATCGGGGCCGGGGATCCGGCCGGACCCGACGAGCGGGCAGCCCTCGATGACCTGGCCGCCCTCGGGGGCGCGGCAGCACGGCGACGGCCCGATCTCGGCATCATCCTGGGCGGCGCGATGCGAGGCCGCCGGGCCTGGCTCGAGGCCCTCGGCGAGAACCCTCCCGGCGATCCCGCCCGCTTCCTCGAGGTACCCGCCGTCCGACGCGGCGAGACGGCCGTCCGCGACGTCCTCGAGCGCCTTCTCGACGACCCGGCCGACGGGCGACAGCGCCTCCGGGCGACGACCGAGACGCTGGCCGATCTCCTCGATCGGCGGGTCGAGCTCGTCGAGGTCGGCTTCGACGCCGGGACGAGGGTCGTGGCCGAACCCGGCGTTGCCGGGGCGGACCCGACGAGCCGGGCGATCGTCACCGCCGAGGGCGCGCTCGTCCCGCCCGACCCGGACAACGCCACGGTCGACGGCGTCCTGGCCTGGACCACCGGCAGCCTCGATCGGCATCGGATGGGCGATCGACTGCGGGACCTCCGGGGCCGGCCCTGGGTCGACGCGGCAGGCGACGGCGCTCGCCTCCGACTGGCGGCGGCCACGGCCGCCCTTGCCCGCATCGCCGCCCTCACGACCGAGCTTGGCAGCGAGCCCATGGCCGACGTAACGGTGGTTGCCGGAGGCGCCTTCGCCACCGCCCCACCGGCGGCGATCGTCCTCGCCGTCGCCGACACGATCCGCCGCCCCGGCGTCTCCCAGCTCGCCTGGGACCATGCCCGCCTGCTCGGCCCGATCGGCACGATCGAGGATCCGGGCGAACGCCGGACGCTCCTCGGCGACCTCCTCCGCGATGCGCTCGTGCCCCTGGGCAGCGTCGTGGTCACGGGCAGTCTCGGGATGCGCCGGCGGGCCCTCGTTCGGGGGCGCTCGCGGGCGGGGCACCTGGACCTGAGCTTTGACGGGGAGTCCACGTCGCGCGAGCTGCGGGCCGGCGAGCTGACGTTCATCGACCTGCTGCCCGGCAGCCAGGCCGAGGCCCGCTTCGAATTCTCCGAGGCGATCCGCTTCGGCCGACGCACCCGCCACGTCACGGTCCCCGTGACCGGCGGCCTGGCCGGGCTGGTCATCGACCTTCGAGACGTGCCCCTCCGGCTGCCCGAACGTCGAGATCGGCGCCGGTCGGTACTGGCCGAGTGGAGCACCCAGGCCTGGCCGGGCGACGAACGATGATCGCGCCCGATGGCCTGGCGGCACTCGACCTGGTCCGCCTCCGGACGGTCGTGGCCGGGCCGATCGAGGCCCGCTTCGCGTTGCGGCCCGGGGATCGGCCCCTCGTCGGCCCGGGCGAGGTGGTGGTCCGGGGCGCCCCGCTCGCCGACCGCATCCGTGAAGCCCGGACCGACGTGGTCGTCGGGCCGCCGAGCGCCGAGCCGGGCACCTGGTGGGTCGCCCCGGCCGGCCGGCGAGGTGTCGACGCCGGCGAGGAGGGGGAGCTCCTGTTCCGGAGCGAGAAGCGCTGGCGGCTGGGCACCGGGGACCCCGCCGAGCCGCTCGAGGCGCCCTTCGGGGGCATCGTTCGGGAGGTCATCCCGGGATCCGGGCTGACGATCCAGACACCCGCCCGAGCCCTCCTCGGCGTCGACGTCCTGGCCGGCTCGAGCGCCGGCCGGCTGCACCGGATCGCCGCTCGCGACGGGCACGTCCGGGCCTCGGAGATCGACGTCGGCGCCGCCGGCACGATCCTGGTCGTCGGCTCCTACATCGACGCCGAGGCCATCACCCGGGCCCGGGCGCTGGGCGTCCGTGGCATCGTCGTCGGCGGGCTGGGCGTGAAGGAGCGCCGGGAGGTGCTGGCCTCGGAGCGGCGCGGCCGGGCCGGCGTCCATGGCCTGCCGCCGTTTGCCGTCCTCGTCCTGGAGGGTGCAGTCGGCCGCCCGATCGCCTCGCCCGTGATGGCCGTCCTCGACGCCCTCGAGGGCCGCATGGTCGGCATCGTCGACGAGCCCGCCTGTCTCCTGGTCGACGATCCGGACGTGGAGCTGCCCACGCCCCGGGCCGGTCTCGTGCGGGTCACCGCCGGACCGCTGGCCGGCGCCGAGGGCACGTTCGAGGGCCTCGCCGGCCCGCATCGCTTTGCCGGCGGGATCGTCCTCGAGGCCGCCTTCGTCAGCCTCGGCAGCCGCTCGGCCGTGGCGGTTCCCCTGGGCGACCTGGAGCGCTTCGCCTGATGGCCTGAGCGACGCCTCGGGCAGCCGACCTGCCCTTCCGGTACGCTCGGCCCATGGCCGCCCTCCGCCCGACCGCCACCGCCGTGTCCGTGACGACCGCGTCCCCGGACGCCACGCGTGCCCTCGGTGCGGCGCTCGGGGCCGTCGCCCGGCCCGGCGATCTCGTCTGCCTGTGGGGCGACCTCGGGGCCGGCAAGACGGTCGTGGCCAAGGGATTCGGAGCGGGCCTCGGCGTCACGGCCACGATCAACTCGCCGACCTTCGTCCTGATGAGCGAGTACGACGGCCGGCTGCCGCTCTTCCATCTCGACCTGTACCGGCTCGCGGGGGCGGCCGACGCCCTGGCCGGGGGGCTCATCGACGAGCGCCAGGCCGCCGGCGTCGCCCTCGTCGAGTGGCCGGATCGGCTCGGCCCGACCCTCCCGCTCGAGCGCCTGGACGTGCGCCTCGAGGGCCTGGGGGATGACGTCCGGCAGATCACGATCGAGGCCGGCAGCCCAGGCCTGGCGCGCTACGTCGATGCGGCTCGCCGCTTCGGGCACGCGACGTGACGGCGACGGGTGAACGGACCGGCGGGCCGGCGGACGCCAATGCGGCCTCCACGGCCTGGCTCCTGGCCATCGACACCGGGACGTCGAACATCGTCGTCGCGGCCGGTGCTCCGGATGGATCGCCGATCAAGGTCCTCGAATGGCCGGCGGCCTACCGCCACGGCGAACAGCTCCTGGCCGGCGTTGAACAGCTGCTGGCCGAGACGGGCCTCTCGCGCGACAGGATGGTCGGGCTGGTCGTGGGCACGGGACCGGGCGCGTTCACGGGCCTGCGGGTGGGCCTGGCCACGGCCAAGACCCTTGCCCACGCCCTCCGCATCCCGATCGCCGGCATCGCGACGGGTCAGGCGCTGCTGGAGGCCGCGGCCATGGCTGACGGTCGCGCCTCGGAGGTCGAACCCGGACTCGGCGATCGCCACTCGCAGGCGCTGCTGCTCCCGGCCGGCCCCCACGACCGGGTGCTCGTTTGCCGGGGTGTCCCGCCCGAGCTCCTGGCCGGGGGCACCGAGCCAACGCTCCCCGAGGACGTGGAGCTCGTGGCCGTCGACCTCGAGGGCCGGGCCCCGGAGGACGCGGTTCGCCGCGGTGCCGTAGCTGCCCGACGCCTCGGCATGGCGCTCCTGGCAATGGGTGCCGAGCGCCTCCGGGCCGGTCCGGGCGACGACGTCGAGAGCCTCGTTCCCGAGTACGTGACGCTGCCGCGCGGGGTTCGCGCCAGCAGCGGAGAGATCTCGTGGTCGCACGACCCCCGCTGAAGGTCCGCATCGCACCAATGGCGCTGGGCGATCTCGACGACGTCCATCGGATCGAGCACGCCAGCTTCAGCCAGCCCTGGCCCGACGAGGCCTACCGCAGCGAGCTCCAGGGCAACCGCCTCGCCTCCTATCTCGTGGCCCGCGCCGGCGGCGCGATGATCGCCTTCGGGGGCATCTGGATGATGGTCGATGAGGCCCACGTGACGACCTTTGCCGTCGAGCCCGCCTGGCGTCGGCAGCACGTCGGCGAGGCGCTCCTGCTGGCGCTCCTCGACCTGGCCCTTGCCCGTCACGCTCGGGAGGCGACCCTCGAAGTCCGGCTCTCCAACCTGCCGGCCCGGCGGCTGTACGAGAAGTTCGGCTTCCGGCCGGTCGGGATCCGGCCCCGCTATTACTCGGACAACCAGGAGGATGCCCTGATCATGACGACGGAGGCCCTGGACGGGCCGGCCATGCAGGCGCGCCTGGCCGAGCGGCGGGCGGCCCTCGACCAGGCCCCGCCGCCGAGCTGGCCGGGCGAGGTCCAAGGGGAAGGAAGAGGGACCGACGGCGGCGCGACCGACGTGGGCGCGACGGCCCCAGGTAGCGGGCAGCCCACGTGAGCGGCCCTCTCATCCTGGCCATCGAGTCTTCCTGCGACGAGACCGGCATCGCCCTCGTCGAGGGCGGACGCCAGATCCAGGCCAACGTCGTCGCCAGCCAGGTGGCCCTCCATGCCGAGACCGGTGGCATCGTCCCCGAGGTCGCCGCGAGGGCCCACCTCCGCTGGATCCTGCCCGTCCTCGATGAGACGCTGGCCACCACCGGGGCGAGCGTCGATGACGTCGACGCAGTCGCGGTCACCTACGGTCCCGGCCTCGCCGGCTCCCTGCTTGTCGGGATCAACGTGGCCAAGACCCTGGCCTGGGTCCACGGCAAGCCGCTCATCGGGGTCAACCACCTCGAGGGCCACGTCTATGCCGCCTGGCTCATGGATCCCGGGCAGGACGAGATCGGGGAGCCCATCTTCCCGCTGGTGGCCCTCGTGGTCTCGGGCGGCCACACGTTCCTGGTCGAGATGCGCGACCACCTCCAGTACCGCCTCCTCGGCCAGACCGTCGACGACGCGGCAGGCGAGGCCTTCGACAAGGTCGGCCGCCTCCTCGGCCTGGGCTATCCGGGCGGGCCGGCAATCCAGCGGGCTGCCGAGAGCGCGATCCACCACGACGCCGCGTTTCCCCGGGCCTGGCTCGGCGACACCCTCGATTTCAGCTTCTCGGGGCTCAAGACCGCGGCCCGGCGGATCGTCGATGGGGCCCGGGCGGAGGAGGGGATCGCCGGCGACCCGGCGCTGCGACTCCCGGAGGCCCGAATCGCGGAGCTCGCCTGGGGCTTCCAGGCGTCGGTGACCGACGTGCTGGTGACCAAGGCGATCCGAGCGGCCCGCGCGACTGGTGCACGGTCCATCGTTCTCGGTGGCGGGGTCGCGGCCAACGGCGCGCTCCGCGACCGCCTGCTCGACGAGGCTCGGGCGCTCGGGATCCCGGTGGTGATCCCCCGACCCGGGCTCTGTACCGACAACGGGGCGATGATCGGCGCGGCCGGCGCCCGGCGCTACACCGTCGGCGAGCGGGCCGGTCTGGACCTCGACGCTCGTCCCTCCCTGCCGCTGGCGTCGACGTGACCGGCCGGGGACCGGCTCCGCCACGGCTCGACCCGCTTTCGGTACGGCGGCTCCTCCGGGACGAGGGCCTCCGGGCGAGGCACGGCCTGTCCCAGAACTTCCTGGCCGATCCGGACGTCCTCGAGACGATCCTCGACGAGGCGGGAACCATCGCCGGGGACCGAATCCTCGAGATCGGACCGGGCCTCGGAATCCTGACCGGCGCCCTGCTCGAGGCGGGGGCCGCGGTGACCGCTGTCGAACTCGATCGTCGCCTCGCCGCCCTCCTTCGCGACCGCTTCGAGGCTGCCGTGGCCGCCGGCAGCGGTGATCCCGCGGCGCCCGGGTCGCTGTCCCTCGTCGAGGGCGATGCCCTGGACCAGGACCTGCCGAGCCTCGTTCCACCGCCCTTCAGCGTCGTCGCCAACCTGCCCTACCACATCACCAGCCCGATCCTGCACCGGCTCCTCGGGGCGGCGCCCCGGCCGGAGCGCCTGGTCCTGATGGTCCAGTGGGAGGTCGCCGAGCGCCTGGCCGCCCCGCCCGGCCGGATGAGCTACCTCTCGGTCTTCGTTCAGTACCACGCCAGGGTTCGGATTGCCCGGCGCGTCCCGGCGGAGGCGTTCGAGCCCGCCCCGAGCGTGGCCTCCGCCGTGATCGTCCTCGAGCCGCACCGCCCGGGGGCCGGAGCCGCCGGGCCGGTCGCCGATGAGGACGCCCTCTGGGCGCTCGTCCAGACCGGCTTCCGCGAGCGCCGCAAGATGATCCGCAACGTCCTCGCCCGGCAGCTCCGGACCGGGCAGGCCGCCGTCGACGATGCCCTCGCCGCGGTCGGCGTGGCCGGTGACCGTCGGCCCCAGACCCTCAGCGTCGGCGACTGGATCGCCCTCCGGGCGGCCTTCGATCGAGCCGGCCTGGCCCAGGCCACGGGCATCGATCACGGAATCGAAGGCCGGGATCCCTGACATGGGCGGGACCGATCCGCCCACGCCCGCGGATCGCCGCCTCGCGCCCGTGATCCGCCTGGCCCCGGCCAAGCTCAACCTGACCCTCGCCGTGGAAGGCCGCCGCGAGGACGGCTTCCACGATCTCCATTCCGTCATGGTCCCCCTGGCCCTGGCCGATCGACTCAGCCTGGCTCCGGCCGCCGCGACGGAGGACACCCTCTGGGCGAGCGGCTTCGACGCGGGACCGCTCCACACGAACCTCGTCCTCCGCGCCATCGTCGAGACGCGTTCGGCCCTCGGCCGGGCCGTACCCACGCCCGCCCTCGCGGCTCGGCTCGAGAAGCACATCCCGGTCGCGGCCGGCCTGGCCGGCGGGAGCAGCGATGCCGCGGCCGCCATCGACGGCGCTCTCGAGGCGTGGAGCGCCGCCGGTGCGCTCGACGCGACGGCCATCGAGGAGCTCCGTCGACGCGTCGCGGCCCGCCTGGGCTCCGATGTCCCGTTCTTCCTGGTCGGGGCGGCCGCCGTGGTTGCCGGCAGGGGGGAGCGCGTCGAGGTCCTCCCTCCGCTCCGTGGAACGGCGCCGGGGGTTCTGCTCGTGACCCCGGACGCGCGAGTCTCGACGGCCGCGGTCTTCGCCGCCCTCGACGCCGAGCCTGCGGCGGCGCCACGCGACTCGAGAAGCACGCGAGCCTCGTCGGAGCACCTGGCCACGGAATGGCGAGCGGGCCTGGGCTCGTCCGCGCTCCTGGACCGGGCGGGCATCCTGGCCAGCGCCAATGACCTGGCCGGGGCTGCGGACCTCGTCCTGCCGGGCCTGCGCTCGCTACGCCGATCGCTCCTTCGCCAGCTGCGCCGGCCGGTCGGCCTGTCGGGCTCCGGTCCCAGCCTCTGGGTCCTCTATGCTTCGGCGACCGAGGCGGCGGACGCCGCGAACGTCGTTCGCGCCGGCCTGGCGGACGGCATGATCGTCGCGCCCGGCGAGGGCCGGCCGTCCATCGTGGCCACCACCATCGACGCCGCAGCGCCGGCACCCAGCACGGATATCCTGAAACCCGAACAGGAGGGACCAGCGTGACCCGACAGGCGATCTCGACCTCGGGAGCCCCGGCCGCCCTGGGGCCCTACAGCCAGGGCATCGTCAGCGGCGACCTGGTCTTCTGCGCCGGGCAGCTGGGCCTCGATCCCGCGACCGGCGAGCTGGCCGAGGGCGTCGAGGCCCAGGCCGAGCGCGCCCTGCGCAACCTCGCGGCCGTGCTCGATGCGGCCGGCTGCTCCTGGGCCGACGTGGTCAAGACGACGATCTTCCTGGCCGACATCGGCACGTTTGCCGCGGTCAACGCCGTCTACGCCACGTTCATGGCCGATCCGGCTCCGGCGCGATCGACGTTCGCCGTCGGGTCCCTGCCCAAGGGCGGGCTGGTGGAGATCGAGGCGATCGCTCGCCGGAATGCCTGACCAACAGCGAGCGGCCTGGCTGCGCCGGCGTCGATTGACACTCGCGGCGGCCCGCCGATACCCTGTCGGAACCTTCCGATGACACCCCCACGATCCGTGTCGACCGGGCGGCCCGCCGCCATCGTCCTGGCCGCTGGCCTCGGGACGCGGATGCACTCCCGGCTCCCCAAGGTCCTCCATCAGCTCTGCGGCCGGCCGATGCTGGCCTATGTCCTCGATGCCTGGGCCGAGGCTGACGACGACGACGAACCAGCGACGCCACCGATCGTCGTCTATTCCCCGGCCACGGCTGACCTTCGCGAGGCTGGCCTGCCCGGCGAACCCGACTACGCCCTCCAGGACGTCCCGAACGGTACGGCCGGCGCCGTGCTCGCAGGGCTTGCCGCGCTCCCCGACGGCACCGCCGAGGTCCTCGTGCTGTCCGGCGACGTTCCCCTCGTGCTCGGCGAGCAGCTCCGGGCGGTCCTGGACCAGCGCCGCATGGACGACGCCGCGATCGCCCTCGCCAGCGTCTTCGCCGCCCAGCCGGGCACGCTCGGGCGCGTGGTCAGGAGTGAGTTCGGGAGCGTCGAGCGGATCGTCGAGGCCAAGGACGCCTCCCCGGACGAGCTCGAAACGAACGAGGTCAACGCGGGCTGCTATGCCTTCGACGCTGCCTGGCTGCGCCGGCGCATCGGCTCGGTCAAGCCCTCGGCGACCACCGGCGAGCTCTATCTCACCGAGCTCGTCCGGCTGGCCCGCGAGGACGGCCGGATCGTGAGCGCCGTCGGCTTCGACGACGACGGCACGTTCGACGGCATCAACGATCGGGCCCAGCTGGCCCAGGCGGAATGGGCCCTCCGGGTCCGCCGCAACGAGGAGCACATGCGGGCCGGGGTCACGATGCGCGACCCCTCGACGGTCTACCTCGACTGGCGGGTCGAGCTGGCGGCCGACGTGACCCTGGAGCCGAACGTGACGCTGCGCGGAACGACGAGCGTGGCCGAGGGGGCCACGATCGGCCCGGGGACGACGATCGTCGATTCGGTCATCGGTCCGGACTGCACCGTGTGGGCCAGCATCGTCGAGGGTTCGACCGTCGAGGAGGGGGCCACCATCGGGCCCTACAGCCACGTCCGGCCCGGGTCGGTCGTCGGCCGGGGTGCCCAGGTCGGCAACTTCGCCGAGCTCAAGAACACTCGCCTGGGGGCGGGCGTCAAGCAGCATCACGTGAGCTACCTCGGTGATGCCGAGCTTGGCGACGAGACCAACGTCGGGGCCGGCACGATCACCGCCAACTGGGACGGCCGGACCAAGAACCGGACGATCATCGGGGCCCGGGCCTTCCTCGGCGTCGACACAATGCTCGTCGCGCCGGTCGAGATCGGCGAGGGTGCCAAGACTGGTGCGGGCGCGGTGGTTACCAGGGACGTCCCGGCGGGCAAGCTCGCGGTCGGCGTGCCGGCCCGGATCCGGGAGCCCGGCGAGCTCCCGGCCAGCGGCGCCCGCGGAAAGGGGAGCGCCTGACCGTGCCGATCACCCAGATCGTCGTCCTGATCGGGCTGACCTTCCTCGAGGGCTTCTTCGTTGCCGCCGAGATCGCCCTTGTCTCGATCCGGCGGTCCCGCGTCGACCAGCTCGTGGAGGAGGGCAACGGGTCGGCCCGGCGGGTTCGCCGCCTGCTGGACGACCCGGGCCGCTTCCTGGCCGTCTCCCAGCTCGGCTTGACCGTCATCGGATTCTTTGCCTCGGCCTATGCGGCCGTGAGCCTCACGGAAGGCCTCCGGAAGCTCCTGGAGACGGCCGGCATGACGACCGGCAATGCGCAGGCGCTGGCCCTCGTCGTCGTCACCGTGATCCTCGCCCTCTTCACGATCGTCTTTGCCGAGCTCGTCCCCAAGAGCCTCGCCCTGGCCAATCCAGAACGTTATGCCCTGGTCCTGTCGCGGCCGATCGACTTCCTGGCCCGACTCCTCGGCCCCGTGGTCCGGATGCTGACAACCGTCACCCGGGCGATCGCCCGGGTCCTCGGTTCGCAGGTCTCATCCGAGGCCCAGATCACGGCCGAGGAGCTGCGCCTCATCGTCGAGCGCGGCGGGGAGCAGGGTGTCCTCGAGGCCGAGGAGGAGCAGATGATCAACGCGGTCATCGAGCTCGGCGGCCGGCGCGTCCACGAGGTCATGGTCCCCCGGGTCTCGATCGTCGGCATTCGGGCGGACGCGTCGTTCGAGGAGGCGATCGACGTCGTCATCGAGGAAGGTCACTCCCGGATTCCGGCCTACGCCGAGTCGATCGACGAGGTCGTCGGCATCCTCTATGCCAAGGACCTCCTCCCGTACCTCAAGTCCGACGCGGCCCCCCGGCCATCCCTCCGGACCCTCCTCCGGCCGCCGGTGCTGGTTCCCGAATCGATGACGATCGATGACCTCCTCCACGAGCTCCAGCGGCGCAAGGTTCACATCGCCATCGTGCTCGACGAGTACGGCGGAACGGCCGGGATCGTGACCATCGAGGACCTCCTCGAGGAGATCGTCGGCGAGATCCAGGACGAGTACGACGTCGAGGAACCCATGGTCGTCCGGCTCAACGAGGACCAGGCCCGGATCGACGGCCGGGCCGACGTCGACGAGCTCCGCGAGCTGTTCGACATCCAGCTCGAGCTCGAGGACGAGGAGGAGTACGACACCATCGGGGGGCTGCTCTATCACCGGATCGGCGGGGTCCCGGCGCCGGGTGATCGGATCGAGGTCGCCGGCCTCACCCTGACCGTCGAATCGACCGATGGCCGGCGTGTCGGCAAGGTCCTCGTGGTCCGGAAGCCGCGGGCGGCCACCGATTCGGGCGGCGACGACGGCCGCTGAGGAGGCGCCGGGGCAGGTAGGCGCATAACAACGCTCGCAGATCGGCGCCGTCGGCGCGATCGCGGTTCGGCCTAGGCGGCGATCACCCGGACGATGATCTCCTCGAGGCGGGCTCGCGCCTCGGGCCGGACGACCCCGGCGGCGTCGAGCGCTTCGAGGGCCCGGTCACGGTGCTCGCGGGCCTGGTCCCGCGTGTAGGCCTCGGCTCCGGTCCGCTCCAGGATCTCGACGATCTCGGCGACCGTCCGGCCCGTCGGGGCGCGATCGGCGTAGAGGGCGGCCAGGCGCTCGCGGTCCTCGGGGCCGGCATGCTCGAAGGCGTAGATGACCGGCAGGGTCTTCTTGCGCCGCGCGACATCGGTCGGCTCCTTGCCGGTCGCCTGCTCCTCGCCCCAGATCCCGAGCAGGTCGTCGTTGAGCTGGAAGGCCAGCCCGAGGTCCCAGCCGAAGGCCCGGTAGCGATCGATCACGTGCTCGTCGTCGGTGGCCAGGAGGGCCCCGGCCTCGATCGATGCGGCGATGAGGGCCGCGGTCTTGCGGCCGATCATGTCGAAGTAGAGGGCGACCGACATCAGCTCGTCGGTCTCGCTCGTGGCGATGTCGATGTACTGGCCCTCGCACAGGGCGACGCAGGTCTCGTCGTA
>JBEPVB010000022.1:0-27582 GCA_041691215.1 Chloroflexota bacterium | reverse complement strand
CCCGTGCCAATGCCATCGTCAACCAGGTCTTCGTGGTCAACGTCAACGCCGGTTCGCCGGGCCTCGGCGGCAGCCTTATCGTCGATCCCGAGGGCCACGACCTCCAGGTCGCCGGCCAGGGTGAGGTCTTCATGACCGAGGTCCTCGACCTCGATGCCGTGACCCGAGTCCGAGAGCACGGAACGGTTGCCATGAGCCGAATGTGGGCCCAGCTTGCCGAGCAGGCCGGCGACGTGTCGTTGCCCCTCTACGGCGGCTCGTTCGCCGCCGCAGCCAGGCCCCCGGCGCGCTTCGGCTAGAGCCGCCCACCGCGGACGATCCGCCGGGCCCGGCGCGAGACGGCCAGGAACTCGCGGAGGTGATGGAGCGGCCGGATATGGCTGCCCTCGTCGCCGTAGATCGTCGAAATCGGGACCCAGCCGATCGGCCAGCCTTCGCGAAGGCAGACCGCGATCATCTCGACCTCGAAGGCGAAGCCGTCTTCACGACTCGCGAGCATCTCGCCCATGAGGCGCCGCCCGACGAGGCGATAGCCCGACTGGTTGTCCGGGATCCAGCGGCCGACCGCCACCGACAGGACGACCGTCCCGGCGACGTTCGAGAGGCGCCGGACGAACGGCATCTGCTTGAAGGAACGTCGCCCGATGACAAGCTCCGCGGGCTGCTCGCGCTCGACCGCCAGGAAGCTCGGCAGCTCCGCCGGATCATGCTGGCCGTCGCCGTCGAGGGTCACGACCGCGAGCGCGCCGTCGGCGATGGCCCGGGCGAAGCCGGCCCGGAGGGCGGCTCCCTTGCCCTGGTTCAGGTGCTGCCCGAGGACCGTGGCGCCCGCGGCCGCGGCGACCTCGGCGGTTGCGTCAGCGGAGCCATCGTCGACGACCAGGACCGGCAGGTGGGCTGTCGCCGCCCGGACGACGGCTCCGATCCGGGGCGCCTCGTCGTGGGCGGGAACCAGGGCCAGGATCGTGGGTCCCAGGACGCCCGTCATCGCCCGCTCATCGCCGAGGCGCTGCTTCCGACGAAGGCGGCGACGCTGGCAGGGTCTGCTCGGGCTCGCCGAGGAACCAGGTCGGGATCTTTCCCTTGCCCTTGACCTCGACCAGGCCCCGCGACTCCATTGCGAAGCGGCCACGAAGCCGGGCCTCCACGGCCGCCGTGACCTGGACCCGGCCCGGAACCCCTGTCGATTCCATCCGCGAGGCCAGGTTCACCGTGTCGCCCCAGATGTCATAGATGAACTTCTTCGTCCCGATGACGCCGGCCACCACCGGACCGCAATGGATTCCCACCCGAAACATCACCTCGAGCCGGCGCGCCGCGCCGAGGGCCGTCACCCGGGCCCCAAGGGCGGCGGCCATCGCCGCGATCCGGACCGTGTGGTCGACGCTCGTCTCGGTCAGCCCGCCCACGACCATATACGCATCGCCGATGGTCTTGACCTTCTCGAGGCCGTGCTCCTCGACGAGCTCGTCGAAGACCGTGAACACCTCGTTGAGGACCGCAACGAGCTCCTCCGGGCTCATCCTGCTGGAGAGCTCGGTGAAGCCCACGATATCGGCAAAGAGGAGGGTGACGTCCTCGAACCGGTCGGCGATCAGGCCTTCGCCGCGCCGAAGCCGTTCCGCGATCGGCTCGGGCAGGATGTTGAGGAGGAGGCGCTCGTTCTCGCGGTAGAGGCGGGCGAGCTCGCGGGCCGCCGTGACGTCCGTGCCATAGACGTTGATGAAGCCGAACTCGGGGACGTCCACCGCCAGGAGGGCGTACGTCCGGTCCGCTGCCGAGATCTCGACCACCGACCCATCGGCGGCTTCGACCCGCCCTCGCAGGCGCGCCCAGAGGTCGGTCTCGATCGCGCCACCGATCCGGCAGCCGAGCCCGCCGATGAGCTCGGCACTGGCCGGGTTGGCATACACGATCCGGCCCTCCCAGTCGAGCCGGAAGACGGGATTCGGGTTCTGGTCGGGGAACTTCACGATCGCCTTGCGGGCGCTGATGTCGGTGCCGTACAGGTTCACGAAGCCCAGATCCGGAACGTCCACGGCCAGGACCTCGAAGGTGCCGGCCTCGACCGGGACCTCGAACGGCCGCGCGCTGGCCACGGCGGCCGCGATCGGCTTCAGCCAGCGCTCGGGGACCCGTTTCCCCACCGACGCCCCCATCGTCGCCAGGATCGGCTGGCTCGCCGGATTGGCATACAGCAGGCGATGATCCGCCGTGACCCGCATGACGGGGTTCGGGTTCTCGTCCGGGAAGCGGCTGATGGCCGCGATCGCCTCGGCGCTGATCGGGGACGGGGGGACGGGTCGGCTCGCCCGGGACGGTGCCATGGTGGCCGGATGGTAGTCGCCCGCGAGGGCCACACGCGAGCGAGACTCGGTCTTCGCGCCACTGCTTGACAGCTACTGCGACTCAGTCTCAACATCCCCGCCATGAGCGTCGCTCACGGACCCCGCTCCCGGCCCGCGTTCCTCGTCGCGCTCGTCGCGTTGCTGGCCGCCTGCGGCGGTGGGGGATCGTCCTCGTCTCCCGGCCCAGGAGGGCAGGTTTCCGTCGTAACGACCACGACGGTTTTCGCCGACATGCTTCGCAACGTCGGCGGCGATCGGATCAAGGTGACGAGCCTCGTCCCGGTTGGTTCCGACGTCCACACGTACCAGGCGAAACCCGACGATCTGCGGGCGGTCGCCGCGGCCCGTCTCGTAGTCATGAACGGACTCGGCCTCGACGACTGGCTGCAGGACACGATCACCGCGGCCTCGACCCACGCCTCGATCGTCCGGCTCGGCGTGGACCTGCCCGGCACGGAGATCCTGCCGGGCGAGGACCCGGGCACCCAGAACCCCCACCTCTGGATGGATGTCGCCTACGCCCGCCGCTATGCGGCCCGGATCAGGGACGCCCTGATGAAGGTCGATCCCGGCGGAACGGCCGCCTACACCGCCACGGCTGCGGCCTACGATGCCAGGCTCGCCGACCTCGATTCATGGGTCCGGCAGCAGGTCGCGACCATCCCCGAGCCTAACCGGACGATGGTCGTCTTCCACGACGCGCTGCCATACTTCGCCCGTGCCTACGGGCTGACGATCGTCGGTGTGGCCGTGAAGGCCCCGGGGCAGGATCCCAGCGCCGGCGACATCGCCAGGCTCATCGACGCGATCAGGGCCAGCGGGGTGAAGGCAATCTTCAGCGAAAGCCAGTTCCCGACCGATCTCGTCGACCAGCTCGCCCGGGAGACCGGCGCGAAGGTCGAAGCCAGCCTGTTCGACGATTCGCTCGGCGACCCGCCCGTCGACTCCTACGCGGGCGTCATCCGCTGGGACGCGGAGAAAATGGTCGCTGCGCTGAAGTGAGCAGGGCCCCAGCGCCGCAGGGCGTCGTCCTGGATGATGTCGCCGTTGGCTACGTGGATCGGCCTGTTCTGGAGCACGTGGACCTGACGATCGAGCGCGGCTCGCTGACGGCGGTCGTGGGCCCCAACGGCGGCGGCAAGAGCACCCTCCTCAAGCTCATCGCCGGCCTGATCCGGCCCTGGTCCGGCACGATCAGCGTCCTCGGCGGCCGGCCCGGCGAGCATGCCGGCGCCATCGCCTATGTGCCCCAGGCCGAGGCGGTCGACTGGGGCTTCCCCGTCGCCGCGATCGACGTCGTGATGATGGGTCGCTATCCCCGGATCGGCCCGATCCGCCGCCCGGGCTCGGCCGACCATCTGGCCGTTGCGGCAGCCCTCGAGCAGGTGGGCATGACGGAGCTGGCCCAGCGCCAGATCGGGGCGCTCTCGGGTGGGCAGCGCCGGCGGATCTTCCTCGCTCGCGCCCTGGCCGCCAATCCGGACCTGTACCTCCTCGACGAGCCGGTGACGGGCGTGGACAACGCGACCCAGGAGGACCTCATGAAGGTCCTGGATGCGGAGGCGCAGGCCGGCAAGACCGTGATCGCCACGACCCACGACCTGGCCTCGGCCGCCCAGCATTTCCGCTCGATCGTGGCCATCAATCGGACGATCATCGCCCAGGGCGACGCGAGCCTGGTCCTCGATGCCGACGTCCTCATGCGTACCTACGGCGGGCATCTCCTGTACGTCGGTGACCGGGCCGTCGTCCTCGACGATGCCCACCACCACGACGACGCCGCGGGGGGCGAGGCCCACCACCATGACGATGCCGGCGGCTCGGGGCGAACCCGGCGATGAGCTTCATCGTGGATCCGCTGACTTATGAGTTCTTCGTGCGCGCGCTGGAGGCGTCGATCCTCGTCGGCCTCGTGTGCGCCGTGGTCGGTACGTACATGGTCCTGCGGGGCCTGGCCTTCATGGGCGATGCCCTGAGCCACTCGGCCTTTCCGGGCGTCGTGGCGGCCTATCTCCTGAAGGCACCGTTCTACCTCGGGGCTACGATCGCCGCGATCGGTACGGCCCTCGCCATCGGCTACATCACCCGCCGCGGCCGGCTCCGGAGCGACACCACGATCGGCGTCCTGTTCGCGGGAATGTTCGCCTTCGGGATCTTCCTGTTCAGCACCATCCCCCACTACGTCGGTGACCTCTTCGGGTTCCTCTTCGGCCAGCCGCTCGGCATCAGCTCGTCCGACCTCGTCGCCCTGACCATCCTGAGCGTGATCGTTCTCGGCACGGTGACCGTGCTCTGGAAGGAGCTCCTGTACTCGACGTTCGACCCGTTGTCGGCCGCGGCCGCCGGCCTGCCCGTCGTCGCCCTGGAGTACCTCTTTCTGGGCCTGATCGGGCTGACGATCGTCATCAGCCTCCAGGCGGTCGGAATCATCCTCGTCGTCGCCATGCTCGTGACGCCGGCCGCGACCGCCCAGCTCCTCGCCGATCGGTTCTCGCGCATGCTGGCGATCGCGGTGGCCATCGGGATCGTCGCCCCGATCATCGGGCTGTACGTCAGCTTCTGGACCAACACCGCGAGCGGGGCCGTTGTCGTCCTGGTCGAGACGGCCGCCTTTCTCGTGGCCCTGGCCCTCGGGCCGCGAACCGGCATCTTCCGGCGGCGCCGAGCGGCTGCCGAGTAGCGATCGGCGGCGGCGAAGTCGCGACATTCGGACGCCGCGTCGGCCGCCCCACCGGCTACGATCGCCGGATGGCCGAGCAGGAATCACCGATCACGACCTGGCATCACGGGCTGATGGCGCGGTGGTGGGCCGAGTTCGTGGAACCCGAGCCAGATGAGCTCGCCTGCTACCGGGCCGCGATCGAGCATTTCGGGCAGCCGGCCCTCGACCTGGGCTGTGGGGCCGGCCGCCTGCTCGTGCCGCTCCTCCGCGACGGTCTCGACATCGACGGCGCCGACGTCTCGGCAGACATGCTCGTCGAGGCCGCCCGCCTCGCGGCAGCCATCGGGGCGCGTCCCCACCTCTTTGCCCAGGCCGTGCATCAGCTGGACACCGGCCGCCGCTATCGGACCATCTTCGCCTGCGGTGTTATCGGGATCGGCGGGACGCGAGCCCAGGATCTCGACGGCTTCCGGCGCGTCTACGACCACCTCGAGCCGGGCGGCGCCTTCGTCATCGGCCACACCCTGCCGACCGCCGGTCAAAGCCCAGAGAGCTGGGCCCACTGGCTGCCCCACGAGGTCGGCGAGCTGCCCCGGCCGTGGCGCGACGAGTGGGTGCGGAAGACGACCGCCGACGGCGACGAGCTGGGACTCAATACCCGCCTCGCCGACTTCCATCCCGTCGAGCAGCGTCTCGCCTACGAAGTTCGGCTGCGCCAATGGCACGACGGCGAGGTCGTGGCCGAGGAGTCGTACCGGCTCACCGAGAACGAGTACTTCGCGCCGGAGCTCATCCTGATGCTCGAGGTCGCGGGCTTCGGCGAGATCGAGATGGTCGCGGCGTACGGCGGCGAGACGCCCTTCGACCACCCAGCTGTGGTCATCACCGGGCGCCGGCTCGCCTGATCGGTCACCCTCAACCGCATGCGGGCAGTCCTGTTCTCGGAATTCGGCGGGCGGGTAGGCATCGAGGATGTCGCGGACCCGGTCGTTCCCGACGACGGCGCGGTCATCCGGGTCGAGGCGACCGGCCTGTGCCGTTCCGACTGGCACGGCTGGATGGGCCACGACCCGGGCATCCGGTTGCCGCATGTCCCGGGCCACGAGCTCGCCGGCACGATCGAGGCCGTCGGACGCACAGTGCGGCGCTGGCAGCCAGGGACGCGGGTCACGTTCCCGTTCGTCGGGGCGTGTGGACGCTGCCCGTCGTGCGTTGCCGGTGACGAGCAGGTCTGCGACGCCCAGGACCAGCCGGGGTTCTCACGCTGGGGATCGTTTGCCGAGCGGGTCGCGATCAGCCGAGCCGACGCCAACCTGATCGCGCTGCCGGACGACCTCGACGCCGTCACCGCCGCGTCGCTGGGTTGCCGGTTCGCGACGGCCTATCGGGCGGTGATGGCCCAGGGTCGGGTGGCCGAAGGCGAATGGGTCGCCGTCCACGGTTGTGGTGGTGTCGGACTCTCGGCAGTGATGATCGCGGTTGCGGCCGGAGCCCGGGTCGTCGGCGTGGATGTCTCCGCCCAGGCCCTCGCGGCCGCCGTGTCGCTCGGGGCGGAGGTCACCATCGACGGCTCCCTGCCTGATGTCGGGGCGGCCGTGCAGGCCGCGACAGACGGTGGTGCCCACCTCTCGCTCGATGCCCTCGGCAGCGCGGCGACCCTCCGCAACTCGCTGGGCGGCCTTCGAAAGCGAGGCCGGCACGTGCAGGTGGGCCTCATGGTCGGCACGGCGGCGAGGTCCCCGGTTCCGATGGACCGGGTCCTTTCCCGAGAGCTCGAGCTGATCGGCAGCCACGGAATGGCGGCCCGCGACTACCCGGCGATGCTCGCCCGGATCTCCAACGGCCTGCTCCGCCCGGACCGGCTCGTGGGAAGGACGATTGCCCTCGAGGCCGCCCCCGAGGCCCTCATGGCGATGAGCCGCCCGGCCACGAACGCGGGGATGATCGTCATCCTCCCGGCCGCCGCGGCGGTCATCGAACCGAAGGAGGATGGGTGACCGGTCCTGCCGGTGGCAGGCTTCCGGTCCTGCGTCACGGCGACCGCATGGCATTCCCGGACTGAGCCAGGGCTAGACGGTCAGGAACAGCCGCAGGATCATGCGGTCGCGATCGCCGGGATGCCGGCGCGCCCGGGTGCCCCTCGCCGGGCTACCGGAGCCAGGGTCGGGGCCGGCAAGCTCGGCCGTCGATGTCCCCGCGTCGCCGACGTCCGGCAGCGTGGCAATGGTCCCCTGGAGCAGGTCGCTCTGGGCCAGTGATGCCGCCGCCGTCCCCGACCCCATTGCGGCTCTCGACGCGCCGATCATTGCCCGATCGGGAGCTCGGCCCCAACCCGGAGGGCAAAACCCAGGACGAAGGCGAGCATCCCGCCGAGGATGCCGTGCGCTTCGAATTCCTCCCGGCCGGTTCGGCGCAGCAGGACGGCGCCGTCAGGAGACGCGACCCCCGGGTACGGGGAGTCTTCGGGAGTCGCGACGATCGACATGGGCGCCTCCAGGCACTTGCAATGCCCTTCGGGTGGTCCGGAGCGCAACCGAATGCGTGCCTGCTCGCCAGATCTTGGGTGGCGTCGCCGGCATGTCATTACCGCCGGTCATCCGGCTTGGCTCAGCCCGCCTGGCGGGCGCCCGGGGTCACGTTCTTCAGGGACGGGGAGGCACCGAAGGCCGGTTGCCGGATCACCTCGGTCGGCGGGTCGACGAAGCGCCGAAGGAACCGATGGGCGGCCCACGTCGCGGCCCAGCCCAGGGGCATGTAGCGCATCGGCAGGAACAGCATCCCGGCGCTGGCCAGCTCCCGTGTGGCCGGGTGGCGGGCCGCGCTGCGAACCAGGTTCTGGGCATTCGCCGGATCGCGCAGGTCCCGGACGAGGGCGGTCCGATCGTTGGCGGCCCGCCGGGCGAAGACGCGGACGGTTTCGGATCCGGCGGCCGCGGCGAGGAGCCGCCGTGTCTCGGGCAGGGTCACGAGGCGAATCATGCGTGCGAGGCGGGTCACGGATGGCACAGGCACTTCTCCAGCGATGGATCTCGTCTCGATCCTATCCCCGGTTGGGAAGGACGAGCCCGCTGGGGAGCCCCGATTCCGTTTCGGGCGCCAGACAATATTGGGCCGTCATGGCCTTGGCTCCCTCCGGAGCGACAGCCCAAGGGCGAGCGCCCCCGCGGCCGGCACGAACGACCATGTGGCGAACACGAGCAGGGTGATGGCGATGACCTGCTGCACGTCTCCGAGCGAATCGTGACCGGGATCTCCGCCGAGCCGCTTGGCCAGCGCAGCGGTGCTGTTGCCCAGCTCCGTGAGCGCCTTGGCGGTCCGGGCCAGCGCATCGCGATTGCCTGTCAGATTTCCGGCGATGAGGCCGAGCTGGGCATCGAGGCCGTCCATGCTCGCGGCGATCCGTCCGATCGCGTCGGCCGGGGACGACAGGGGTGTCGCCCCGAGGATGTTGACCGAGCGAAGCTGAGCCTCGACGGCCGAGAGATCTGACCGCGTCTCGGTGATCGTCAGGGCCGCGGATGAGACGGCCTTGGCGGTCTCGTCGACCGTCCCGCCGAACGACCCGGCCGTCGTCGAGGCGCCCTGGAGGACGATCGCGGCGAGCTGCATCGTGGTCGCCAGCCGGCTGACGGTGGCCTCGGCATCGTCGCGCAGGTGGCTGATCCGAGCGTTCACCCAGAGCATCGAGCCGAGCCCGATCGCGGCAACGACGAGCCCGATGATGCCGTAGGCGATGAGCCCGCCGCTCAGTCGCTGCCAGCCCCGCGGCCGGTCGAGGGGCCGAGGCTCCGCCATGTAACGCCTCCCGGCCGCATCGTCCCGAGCCTGGCCAGAGGCCCCGTCCGCGCATCCCGGGGCGGGATCGCCGTCGACGTGTTGAGCGCGGCCCTTCACATCCTAGCCCCAGGCAGCTGCTGCGCGGTCGTCCGGCTCGTTTCGAGCGGATCGGTCATTCGCAAGTGCTGGTAGGTCGAGGGATGCGGTGGTCATCGGTCGCTCGACCGATGGCGGGCGGGGCCGTGGCCGGGATGGTGGTGACCCGGCGCCGGAAGGGCGCCTTCCACGGAGGCCATGTATGGCGAAGTTCATGGACGTGCACGACGGCTTCGTCGGCGTCACAGGCGAGCAGCTGGCGGACGCCCACAACCGCGACCTCGCGATCGAGGACAGCGAGGGCGTCCATTTCGAGCGGGCCTGGCTCGACCCGGAGCTGGGCAAGGTCTTCTGCCTCGCGACCGGCCCGTCGAAGGAGGCCGTCATGCGAATCCACGAGCGCGCGGGTCACCCGACCTCGCAGGTCTACGCGCTCACGATCGAAGTCTGACCTGCCAATTCCCGGGGGCGGCCACCGAGCATGAGGAGCATCACCACCATGATCCGTTTCTTCGCGACGAAGGCATCGACGCTCTGGGCCGCGGTCGCCACGGCGATCGTCATCCTGAGCCTGAGCGCGAGCGCGGTGTTCGCCGGTGAGATCACCGGCAACGGCACGCTCAAGACCGTCAACGGCCGCTCCTTCTGCGCCTACTCGGGCCAGGAGGACCTCCAGTGGTACACCGATGACAGCGACACGACGCTGCGGAGCGATCCGACCCGGGGCGATCCTGGGCACGCCCAGAACTGGGGCCAGATCGACAAGGCGACCCGTGCCTTCCTGACCTCGATCGGCCAGAACCCCGGCCTCTCCTGCAACCCGAACCGGAGCACCTTCGGGGAGTAGCTGGAGCGATCCGACTGACAGCGGCCCCGGCAGCCCGCGCAGGGCGGCCGGGGCCTCGGCCTGTCCGCGACCCGCGCCATGGGCGGTGCTTGACGCACTACATACTCGGTATGTATCCTCCGGGTGACCGCTCGGAAGGGATCGCATGTCGGTAAAGTTCGGACTCCTCGCCCTGCTCGCTGATGCGCCCGCCCACGGCTACGAGCTCAAGACTGCGTTCGAGCGCCGGACCGGCGGCTCCTGGGCGATCAACATCGGGCAGGTCTACACGACGCTCCAGCGACTCGAGCGCGATGGCCTCGTCACGGAACCACCGTCCGACGGGGAGCGGCATGACTACCGGATCACCTCGGCTGGCACAAAGGCGCTCGAAGGCTGGTTCAGCTCCCCGGTGATCGCCGATGCACCGCCCCGCGACGAGCTGACGATCAAGGTTCTCCTGGCCGTGGCCGCCGGTGACATCGATGTCACGGAGATCCTCCAGCGCCAGCGGCGCGCGTCGGTCGAGCAGCTCCAGGCATACACGCGGCGCAAAGCGCAGGCGGATCCGGATCAGGACGTCGCGTTCCTCATCGTCCTCGACGCGCTGATCTTCCGGACCGAGGCCGAGATCCGCTGGCTCGATGCGTCCGAGGCCCGCATCCGCGGCCTGTCCGCGCGTGCGGGGAAGGCGATCCCGTGACCCGACCGATCGAGCTCGAGACCGCCGAGCGCTGCTTCGGCAGCGGGCATACCGAAGTGGTCGCCCTCTACCCCACGACGCTCAGCGTCGATCGTGGCGAGCTCCTCGCGATCATGGGCCCGAGCGGCTCCGGCAAGACGACGCTCCTTTCGCTCGTCGGAGGGCTCGACCGGGCGACCGGTGGCCGGGTCCTCGTCGAGGGAAAGGACGTCGGCCGCATGAATCCGTCCGAGCTGGCGCTCCTCCGCCGGCGAACGGTCGGCTACGTCTTCCAGGACCTGAACCTCCTCGCCGGGCTCACCGCTCGCGAGAACGTCTCGCTGCCCCGCGAGCTCGACGGCGCCCCCCTCGCGGCCGCGCAGGCCCAGGCAGCCGAAGCGCTCGACAGCGTCGGCCTCGGGCACCTCGCCGACCGCTACCCCGACGACCTCTCGGGCGGCGAGCAACAGCGGGTGGCGATCGCGCGAGCCCTCGTTGGCGGACGGGGGATCGTCCTCGCCGATGAACCGACCGGCGCCCTCGACTCGCTGACCGGCGAATCGGTCATGCGCCTCCTGCGCGTTCATTGCGATGCCGGCGGGACAGCGGTCCTCGTGACCCACGACGCCGCGCACGCGGCCTGGGCGGACCGCGTCGTCTTCCTCCGCGACGGGCGCGTCGTCGACGAAGCCCGACCGGCGCCGACGCACGAGTTCGCGATCGGGGCGGCCGGATGAACGCACGCACCGCCGCCGTGCTACTGCGGATCGGTCGGCGAAGCATCCTCCGCTCTCGCTGGCGCAGCCTCCTCATCGTCGTCCTCATCCTCGTGCCTGTGGCGGGGATGGTCGGGCTCGCGACGGTCATCAAGACGATCACGCCGACGGCCGAACGCAGCGCGACCGACGAGATGGGCCAAGCCGACCTTCTCGTCTATCCGGGGACGGGCGGGACGGAAGCCGCGCTCCGGGCGCTGCTCCCCGCGGGTTCGACCATCGACCCGATCCTCGCGATGGGCGAGACCCTCGTCGTTCCGGGCATGGCGGTATCGATCACGCTTCGCTCGCACGACCCCGAGGGCGTCGGTCGGGGCATGCTCACCCTGGTGCGCGGCCGCTATCCGGCGGCGACCGGTGAGGTCGCGATCTCGGCGCCCGTCGAGAAGCTCGCGAGCGTCGACATCGGCGGCACGATAAACCTGGGCGAGCTCGGCACGGCGACGGTCGTCGGCATCATCGAGGAGCCGCTCAGCCTGACCGCCCGCATCGTCCTCGCCGACCCCTCGCTGGCGATGCAAGCGACGTCCTCGGGCTCCGCGGCCTGGCTCGTGGCCCTTCCAGCCGGCTACGACGTCCAGGCAATCAACCTGCCCGAGGACAGCCCGACCGTCGGCGGGCCGAGTGAGCCCTTCTCGGCGACGACCCGTTCCGCCCGGCTCCGCGCGACAGGTGGCCTCGGCGCCGTTACGCTCGTCCTTGGTGGGCTCGCGCTCCTCGACGCCGCCCTCGTGGCCGCGGCCGCGTTCGCCGTCGGCGTGCGCCGCCGGCAACGTGAGCTCGGCCTGCTAGCCGCGGCGGGAGGGTCGCCCCGACAGCTCGCGGGCAGCGTCCTGGCCGAGGCGCTCCTGCTCGGCGGGAGTGCGTCCTTCCTCGGGGCCGTCGTCGGCATCCTCGGGGCGCTGGCGTTCTCGCCGTTCCTTGACAACCTCACCGGGCACCGCAATCCGTCGATCGCCCTCGACCTGCCGATCATGGCCGGCGCGCTTGCCCTGGGCATGGTCGCGACGCTCGTCGCCGCTCTCGGGCCGGCCCGCGGTGCCGCTCGACTCCCGGTCCTCGACGCGCTGTCGGGCCGGCGACCGCCGACGACCTCGTCGCGCCGCGCCTTCGGCTTGGGGATCGCGGTCCTCGTCTTCGGCGTCACGCTGACGGTAGCCGGGGCCGCTCTTCGACTGGCCGACCCGGAGAGCGGCCTGAGCCTCGTCATGCTCCTCGGTGGTGCCGTCCTCGGGACGCTCGGCCTCGGCGGCTGCAGCCCGTGGCTGCTCGGGCTGCTCGAGCGGCCGGCCGGCCGGCTTCCGCTCGCGAGCCGCATCGCGCTGCGCGACACGGCGCGCGCCCGGACGCGAAACGGCGCGATCGTGACGGCGCTCCTGGCGGCGACCGGCGGAGTCGTCGCGCTTGGCGCCTACCAGGCGAGCGTCGAGGCCGAGTACCTGGCGCAGTTCCGCCCGCCGCTGCTCGCCGACCAGATCTTCCTGTCCGGAGGAGTCGGGGTCCCCGAGGCCGGACCCGAAGCGGCGCGGGAGCTTGGGGCGATCGCGGGAGGTCTCATCCCGGGCGTCGGGAGCGATGCCCGCTACGTCTGGATCTCACCCACCGATAGCACCGATCCGAATCTCCCGCTCGTGACCCAGAGCGTAACGGTCGGTGACGCCGAGCTCCTCAAGGCCCTCGGCGCGGAAGCCGCGGCGGCCGACCTTGATCGAGGCTCGATCGTGCTGCTGACCGACAAGCCGGCCAGCCTGACCCAGATGACCCTGCACGTGGCGAGCACGAGCGATGGCTCGGAGGTCTCGAGGCTCAGGCTGCCCGTCCACGTCATCTCGCTCGGGATCTCGTTCGAGGATCTTCCGGGCGCCGTGATCTCGGCGGACACCGCCGCCCGTCTCGGCGTGCCCGCCGGCCAGAGCCAGCGCTATGTCCTCCGGCTCGGCCACCCCGTCACTGAGGCCGACGCGGCGCGCGTCGCGGCGATCGCTGCGAAGTACCCCGACACGTGGACTTTGACCGCTCGCCCGGCGGACATCGCGGGGAGCGGCTTCCGGATCGTCCTCATCGCCGGCAGCATCCTCTTTGCCCTCTCGGTCACGGGGATCGCCGTCGCGCTCGGCGAAGCGGAATCGCGCCCGGAGCAGCGGACGCTCCTCGCGATCGGGGCGGATCGACGATTGCGCCGGAGGATCACGGCGGCTCGCGCCGGCGTGATCGCGCTGCTTGGTGGCCTCCTCGCCGTGCCGGCGGGCTTGCTTCCCGTGTGGGGACTCCTCGTCACGCGCAAGGCGCCGCTCGTCGTGCCGCTCCCCGAGGTCATCGCGGCGGTGGCACTGCTCCCTGTGCTCGCGATAGCGGCGACATGGCTGGTCAGCCGACCGATCCCCGAGTGGGAGGCGTTTCGCGGTCCGACGAGCTGACGCTTGGTCAATGCGGATCCCTGGGTCGACGGGAGCATCCACCGACCCCGCCATCGCTGAGGCGACGCGCCGTCGGGTGCCATGAAAGGACCGTTTGCCACTCTTGAACGTGGCGCGCACGGAGGGCAGTGAGCGGGGGCGAACAACAAGACGCGGAATGGGCTCGATGGGCGAAGCCCTAGCCCGCGATCAAGCCTGTGTCTGGTCCGACATTCGGTGTTGGCGGGTCGCTATGCTGCGGCGCGTCGGTCCTGCAAGGCGGAGGTGACCGGATGAATTGGCGGGACCTGGTTCCGTTGCTCCTCTTCCTGCACGTGCTGGCCGCTATCGTGGCCATCGGTCCGAACTTCGCGTACTCCACCATCCGGGCGATGGGACGGCGGGAGCCACAGCACGCCAATTTCGGCCTGCGCGTCTCGCATCTCATCTCAGCGAGGCTGGTCTATCCCGTCGGGCTGGTCATCCCCGTGACGGGGGTGTCGATGATCGTCCTGCTCGGGCTCGATCTGACCATCCGGTCCTCCTGGTGGCTCGACGTGGCCATCGTGATCTACGCGTCGGTGTACCTGTACTCGTTCTTCGTCCAGCGACACATCATCGAGCGGATCATCGAGCTGACCTCTTCGCCGCTACCGCCCGAGGGTCCGCCGCCCGAGCTGCCCGCCCTGGCCGCGCGGGCCCAGCGCGGCGGCACGGCGATGCTGATCCTCCTCGCCGCCGTGGCGTTTCTGATGGTCGTCAAGCCACAGGTCTAGCTCGGGTACGCCGGGGGCATCAGGTGGGACACGGCGGGGACCTAGGCCCGATCGTCCCGCCGACCGCAAGATTCCGGCCAGGCCATCCGTATAGGCGGCATCGGGGTGGTGGCGCGCCCGGAGGGACTCGAACCCCCGACCCTCTGATCCGAAGTCAGATGCTCTAATCCGCTGAGCTACGGGCGCGTTCCGGTAGGGTACCAGCGAAGACGGCGCCGTCTCCGCCGGGAACCGGGCGGAGCCGAGGCGCGTCAGGGCAGGAATCGGCACCCGGCCCGCGCGGTCGGCGGCACGGGGACGCGAGTTGGGAGGGACGACTCCTGCGATCGGTCGGGCTCTGGCGCACGGTCCTCCGCCGGATCCGGGCCGACTGGCCGGTCGCCCTCGCGGCCTGGCTCCTGCTCCTCTGCGCGACGACGCTGCTGACAGGCGGCGTGCTGTACGGGGACACGGTCGCGCTCGGTGGACTCCGCGCGGTAATGGCCCAGGCGCCGGTGGGCGATCGGTCGCTCGTCGTCGCGTCCTATGTGGACCCAGCCGTACTGCCTCAGCTGGATCGAGCAGTCCGGACCGAGCTCGGACGTGTCCTGGCCCTCCCCGGCGGCGAGATCGTTCGCGTCGCGACAACCTCAACATTCGCCGACGCGGCCGCGGATCCGGCGACGGTCCGAACGCTGACCGAGTTCGCCAGCTTCGAGGACATCGAGGCCCACGCTCGGCTGAGCTCCGGACGCTGGGCGGCCGCCGGGGCGAGCCCCCAGGAGGCGACGCTCTCCACGGCAGCCGCCGCGGCGCTGAAGCTCGCCGTGGGCGACCGCATCACCCTGGTCAACCGGCTCCAGCCGACGCAGCGGGTCGAGGTCATCGTGACCGGCACCTGGGAGCTGCGGGCGGACGACCCCTACTGGCTCGCCGATCCCCTCGTGCTCGACGGTTCCGTCACCCGGGGCTCCTACACGCTCGCCGGACCGTTCGTCGTGCCGGACGCGGAACTCGAGACCCGGCCGTTCTCGAGCCGCCTCTCCTTCGAGTGGCGCGGACTTCCCGATCCGGCCGGCTTCCGGATCGACGACGTCGCGTCGACCCGGACGGCGGCGCTCGGCCTCGAGACCGGGCTCAAGGGCAGCCTCCCCGCCAACACCCAGTTCCGCATCACGACCGGCCTGCCGAAGATCCTCGAGACCGTGGAACGATCGGTCCTCGTGAGCCGGACCGGCGTGCTCCTCCTCGTCATCCAGTACGCGGTCCTGGCGCTCTACGCGATCGTGCTCGTGGCCGGCATGCTGTCCGACCGCCGCCGGGCGGAGACCGCCCTCTTCCGCACGAGAGGCGCGTCCACGCTCCATCTGCTCGGAATGGGCGTTCTCGAGGCGGTCGTCTTTACGGGCACGGCCGCGCTGGCGGCGCCGTTCGTGGCCATCGTCGTCGTCCGCTGGCTGGTGGCCTCGCAGGCAGCGGACGGGGCGCTCGGCTCGGTCGGGTCGATCACCCGCGACGCCGTCGTGGCCGACGTCGCCACGGCCCTGGTCGGCGTCCTGGCGCTCACCCTGCCGCTCCTCGGTGGCGGTCCCAATCTCGCCGGCGTCCGCGCCGCGATCGCGCGCCAGACGAGCCGGACCCTGGCCCGGAGGCTGGGCCTCGACCTTGTGCTCGTCATGGTGGCCGCGATCGCGCTCTGGCAGCTCCGCCAGTACGGCGCGCCGCTGACGCGCAACGCCAGGGGCCCGCTGGGGATCGACCCGCTCCTCGTCGCTGCGCCGGCGATCGGCCTCCTGGCGGGCGCCGTCCTCGCCACCCGGATCCTTCCCCGCGGGCTGGAGCTGGCGGAGGGTGTCCTCGAGCGGAGCCGCGGGCTCGTCGGCGCGATGGGTGGTCGCGGGCTGGCCAGGCGGCCCCTCCGGTACACGCGGTCGGCGCTCCTGCTCATGCTGGCGGCCTCGCTCGGCACCTTCGCCGTCGCCAACGTCGAGACCTGGACACGGTCCCAGGCCGACCAGGCCGCGTACCAGGCGGGCGCCCCGGTCCGCCTGACGCCGGCCACGGCGACCGTGCCCGATTGGGCCCTCGGCTCGACCCTTGCCGGCCTCACGACCGTCACCGGCACGATGCCGGTCGATCGCCTCCGCGTCGATGCGGGCCGGACGGTTCGCGGCGGGCAGCTCCTCGCGCTCGACGCCGACGTCGCCGGGGCCGTCGTCAACCCGATGCCGGGCGACGATCCCGCTGCCCTCTCGGCGCTCGAGCGCAAGCTCGCCGCCGACCGACCCTCCGCGCTCGGCACGCTACTACCGGACGGCACGACGGCGGTCGGCATCGGCCTGGACGCCGCGCTCGAGAAGGCGTTCGACACCGGCGTGATCGGTCCGACCGACCTCAGCAAGTTCGAGGGCATCCGGCTCGACATCGTCGTCGAGGACGGTCGCGGCCGATTCACCCGCCTCTCGACCCCGACGGAGGGCGTCCTCGCCGGTAAGGGCCAGCGCCTGGTCATCCCCCTCACCGATCCGGGCCATCCGGGCGCCGGGTTCACGGGCCCGTTGCGGCTCCGGGCGATCGAGGTCCGGGTCGATGCTCCAGACAACGTCGGGCTCGCCGGGACGGTCGAGCTGATATCGGTCGAGGCGACCATCGATCCCTCGGTCGATTTTGGCTCCGATTCGGCGTGGCGGTCGACCGGGCTGGCCGCCACGACCCCCGGCTGGAACCGCGCAGTCGACTTCGGCGACGGCCAGCCCCAGACCCTCGAGGCCTCGACCAGCCCCTGGCGGCTCACGTTCGGCGACACGGGTGAGCTCCAGTCGATCTTCGGTGGGTCGACCGTCAATCCCGCCGTCACGTTCACCGCGACGACCGCAACCAGAGGCACGGTCGACGCGATCGCGAACCAGGCCTTCATCGATGCCACCGGCGCCGGCGTCGGCAGTAAGGTGACCACGTCCCTCGAGGGCACGCCGGCCTCCGTCCTCCTTATCGGCGCGCTCGACGGCTTCCCGACCCTCGACCCTGCCAAGCCTTTCCTGGTCGTCGACGGCCCGACCCTCGCCGATGCCCGCTTGGCCTCGAGTGCGGTCGTCGCTCCGCCGACGGAGTGGTGGCTGGCCACGAACCAACCCACGAGCGTCGCCGCGGCGATCACGAGCGGCGTCGACCGGAACGCGACCATCGTTACGACGGCGGCCCGCCGGGCCACCCTCCTGGCGGATCCGATCCCCCGCGGCGTGATCGGCATCCTCGGTCTCGGCTCCCTCGCCGCCCTCGTCTTCGCGGCGATCGGCTTCATCGTCTCGGCCACCGTCTCGACCCGGGAGCGGCTGGTCGAGTTCGCGCTCCTGCGCGCCCTGGGCCTGTCGGGCCGGCAGCTCTCGACGTGGCTCGCCCTCGAGCACACCGTCCTCCTCGTGGTCGGCAGCCTCGCCGGGATCGGGCTTGGATCGATCCTCGCCTGGCTCGTCCTGCCCTTCGCGACGCTGACGGCATCGGGCGCCGAGGTGACGCCGCCACCGGCCGTGGTCATCCCGCTTGGCTCGCTGCTGCCGATCGCGGCGGGCGCCGCGGCGGTCCTGGCGGCGACGCTCCTGGTGGTGCGCCGGCAGCTGCTCGGGATCCGGATCGGCGATGTCCTCCGGGGCCAGGACGAGTGATGGCCTGGATCCGTATCGCCCTGCTGCGCCTCCGGGACGAGCGCCTCTCGGCCCTCGGCCTCGCCGGGCTCGTGCTCGTGACGGCGTTCATCGCGGCTGTCTCGCCACAGCTCCTCGACCACGTCGCCGATTCGACCCTCCGCTCGACGGTCGAGGCCGCCCCATCGGCGACCCGGAACATCCAGTTCATCGAGCTCGATCATCTCGAGAGCGACACCAGCGATCCGTTCGCCAGCATCGCGGCCGAGCAGGCCAGGATCTTCGAGCAGCTGCCGGCCTCGATCGCCGCGCTCGTCAGCGAGCGCGGCTGGACGGCGGATTCCGGTCGCTGGCACCTGCCGGGCGTCCCCGGCGATCCGGCGACGATGCGCCTGCGGATTGATCCCGGCGCGATGGACCGTCTCCGCCTGACTGCCGGGCGCTGGCCGACGGCCGCCGTCGATACCGTGCCGGACAGCCTCTCGAAGGATCCATCGCCGCCGCCGGTCAAGGTCTTCGAGATCGCCCTCTCGACCGAGACCGCGCGGGGCTTCCAGCTCGAGCTCGGGGCTACCCGCGAGCTCCCCCCGGACATCAGCGACACGATGGTCGGCCAGAACGCGACCATCGACATCGCCGTCCGCCTCGTCGGCACGTTCGACGTCCTCGACGAGACCGATCCGTGGTGGCTCGGCGACACGTCGCTCGCCCGGCCGACCATCCGCTCGCCCGGTGGCGATGCCACGATCGCTGACAGCACTGCGCTCCTGAGCCCCGATGCCCACACCGCCTACGTCAACCTGTCGATCGGGGCCGGACTGTTCCTCCGCTACACATTCCGCGACTACGTCGATGCGTCGCGCCTCCTGTCGAGCCGCGTCGACCGGCTGGTCCTCGACTTCAAGCAGCTCGAGACCGCGTTCCCGACGTCCTCGGCCTCGCTGCCGCGGAATATCGGCGGGCCTCCGGGACTCCGGGAAGGCCTGCGGCCCCTGCTCGAGACCTACCAGGCCCAGTGGGCATCGGCCCGGGCCATCCTGACCGTCGGCGCGATCGGTCCCGGCGCGGTCGCCCTCGGAGCGCTCGCGCTCGTGGCCGGGCTCGCCGGCCAGCGGCGCAGGTCGGCCCTCGCGCTCGCTCACGGGCGGGGCGCCTCGACGAGCCAGGTCGCGATGGCCGTCGTCGCCGAGGGCGCCCTCCTGGCCGTGCCCCCGGCCGTCGCTTCCGTCGTCATCGCCGGGGCCCTGGTCCCGGCACACGCCGAGCTCGCCAGCGCGCTTGCGGGCCTGGCGGTGGCGGCCGGCGCCGTCGTGCTCCTCCTCGTCGCGGCCCTACCGGCAAGCACGCGCCCGGCCTTCGGTTCGGGACGCGAGACGGGGGCCCCGCGACGGGCGACCACGCGCCGGACCCTGTTCGAGGGCCTCATCGTCGTCGCGGCGGTCGCGGGCGCGGCCCTCCTCCGGGAGCGTGGCATCCGCGGCGCGAGCAGCACCGGCCAGCTGGCCCAGGCCGACCCGTTCATCGCGGCAGTGCCCGCCCTCCTCGGCCTGGCCGCGGGCCTGCTGGCCATCCGGCTGTTTCCCTACCCGATGCGCGGCCTCGCCTGGCTGGCCCAACGTGGCCGCGGCCTCGTGCCGGTGCTGGCCATGCGGCGCGCGACGGACGGCCGCCGGGCAGCGCCGGCGCTCATCGTCGTCCTCGTGGCGGCGGCGATCTTGGCCTTCTCGTCGTCGGTGCTCCTGTACATCGGCACGGCCGCCGACGCGGTCGCTTGGCGCGACACCGGGGCGGCCTACCGCATCGACAGCACCACGGAGCTGTTCCCGCCGAGCTTCGACGCATCCGCCCTGCCCCAGGTCGAGGCAGTCGCAGAGGCCCACCGGGCCATCGTGAACATGGGTCCCCAGTACCTCAACGTCGAGGTCATCGCCCTGCCCCTCGAGGCGTACGCCAAGGTGACAGCCGGGACGCCGGCGGCGTTCGACCTGCCCCTCGATTTCTACGGCACGAACGTCTCGGTCATCCCGATCATGGTCTCGAAGTCGGAGGCCGCGCGATCCGACGGGGTCAAGCCCGGCGCCGACGTCCAGGTCTCGATCGAGGGCAGCATCTACCCCATGCACGTCGTGGGGATCGTCGACGACCTGCCCGGCATCTCCACCCGGCCCGAGTTCGCCATCGCCTCCCGGGACCAGATGCGGGCGCTCAAGCCCTCGCTCCTCGGCCGGAGCGTGATCTTCCTCAAGGCCCCACCGTCGGCCGAGGGAGGAATCCGGGCCGCCGTCGCGACGGAGCTCCCGGCCGGGACGAGCGTCGCCTCCCGGGCGGCTGAGTCGGAGGCGATTCGATCGAGCCCGATCGCCAGGGCCGTCGTCGGTGGCATGACCGCAGCTGCCGTCGTCGCCCTTGCCTACGCGATCATCGCCCTCGCTGCGAGCCTCGCCCTGGCCGGTGCCGCCCGCGCCATCGAGATCGCACACCTCCGGATGCTCGGCCTCAGCGGTCTCCAGGCGGCCGGGCTCGTCGTCGTCGAGAACGGGCCGGTGGTGGTCACGGCCTGCGGCCTGGGGCTGGGGCTCGGCCGGGTGATGTTCTCGTTCCTGCGCCAGGGTCTCGGCCTCGAGGCCCTCATCGGCTCGGCGGTCGATGTTCCCGTGATCATCCAGCCGGCCCAGCTCGCGATCGTCCTCGGCGCTATCGTCGGCGTCGTCGTCCTCGGGCTGGCACTCGGCGCGTTGATGCAACGCGGCGCGGCCCCGACGGCCGCCGTACGACGAGGGTTCGAATGAGCGAGTCGCGAGCGCCTGGCGCGGGGAGCAATCCCGGCGCCGAGATCGAGGAGCTGTCGGTCGGCGCCATCGCCGCTACCAGCGGCGAATCCGCTCTGCCGCCGGACCCCCAACGAGCACCGGTCGGACCCGGCGGATCGGGCGGATCTGCCCGTCCCCAGTTCGGCGACGGGGCGCTCATCTCGTGCGACAACCTCGTTCGGATCTACAAGATCGCCGACCTCGAGGTGGTCGCCCTCCAGGGCCTCGACCTCCTGATTACGGCCGGCGAGATCGTCGCCATCGTGGGGGCCTCGGGCTCCGGGAAATCGACGCTCCTCAACATCCTTGGCGGTCTCGACGCGCCCTCGGCCGGCAGGGCCATCGTCGACGGCCACGACCTGGGGTTGATGGGCCGCCGCGAGCGTACCCACTATCGGCGCGGGGTCGTCGGGGTGGTCTGGCAGCAGACCGCTCGGAACCTCCTGCCGTACCTGACCGCCTTGGAGAACGTGGAGCTGCCGATGATCCTCGACGGTGTTCGGGGCCGGCACGAGCGAGCGGCCGAGCTGCTTCGGCTGGTCGGACTTGCCGATCGCGCCGAGCATCGACCCGAACGACTCTCGGGCGGCGAGCAACAGCGCGTCGCAATCGCGGTGGCCCTCGCCAATCGGCCGTCGGTGATCCTCGCCGACGAGCCCACCGGCGAGCTCGACAGCGCCACGTCGGCAGAGGTCTTCGCCCTCCTCCGACAAGTGAACGCGGAGCTCGGCACCACCATCCTCGTCGTGACCCACGACCGCCATGTCGCTGAGCAGGTCCAGCGGACGATCTCGATCCGGGACGGCCGGACGAGTACCGAGACGTTCCGCCGGACCGAGCAGACCGAGGAGGGCGACCACCGGATCATCGCCGTGGAGTTCGCGGTCCTCGACCGGGCCGGCCGCCTCCAGCTGCCGCGCTCGCACGTCGAGGCGCTCGAGCTGAAGAACCGGGTCCGCCTGCGGCTCGAGGAGGATCATGTCGGCATCTGGCCCGACAATGCCCGAGAGGAGGGTCGCAAATGACGCTCGGCGTCCTCCATGAAGCGTCTCCGAGGCCTGGCGCCGATGCCATTGTCGTGGCCACCGCCCTGAGCCGCGAGTACCCCTCCGGCGAGGGCGTCGTCCACGCCCTTCGCGGCATCGACCTCCGTGTTGGGCGCGGCCAGCTCCTCGCGGTCCGGGGACGCTCCGGCAGCGGCAAGACGACCCTCCTCAACCTCCTCGGCGGCCTCGATCGGCCGACGTCGGGGTCGGTCGTCGTCGACGGCCACGAGATCTCGTCGATGGGCGAGGACGAGCTGGTCGAGGTCCGGCGGCGGACGATCGCCTTCGTCTTCCAGTCCTTCGGGCTCGTCCCGATCCTGACCGCCGCCGAGAACGTCGAGGTCCCGCTCCGCCTCGTCCGTTCCGAGCCGGTCCAGAGGGACCGGCGGGTGGCCGAGCTGCTCGAGATCGTCGGTCTCCACGACCGTGCCCGGCACCGGCCCCACGAGCTGTCGGGTGGCGAGCAGCAACGCGTCGCGATCGCCCGCGCCCTGGCCAACCGGCCCCGCCTCCTGCTGGCCGACGAGCCGACTGGTCAGCTCGATTCGGAGACCGGCCATCGGATCATGCTGGTCCTCCGCCAGGTCGTCCGGGCCGAGGGGATCACGGCGATCGTGGCCACCCACGATCAGCTGATGATTGACGTCGCCGATCGCGTGGTGGAGCTCCACGACGGGGCGTTCATCACCACCTGAGAAATGCCGCCTGGCATCCGCGGGACGAGGGCGTCAGGCTTCCCGTCGATACCGCCGGGCCACCAGCGCGTAACCGGGAATCCGGGGCAGCGCGGCCGACAGGGCAGGATTCGAGCCGTCGCGGCGCTCGATCGTGAGCTTGCGGGCCGCTTCGGCGTCTGGCAGCCGGGCGTCGACCGATGCGAGGTCGATCGCGACGCGGCCCGGTTCCTCGGATCCCAGGCGCTCGACGATGGCCGACGGGAAGGCACCCGCCTCGTACTCGGCCCGGGCCTCGGCATCGACATGCCATCGAGGTCGGCGGAGAAGGATGCCCCGCCAGCCGTCGGCAATCGAGGCCTCCACGCGGCCATCGCCGGGCTCGGCCGTCCCGTTCGTGGCGATGTCCTCGCCGCGGGACCAGCGGGCCGCCTGATGGAGGAGGGCGTATTCGTCGAGATCGGCATAGTCGGCCAGCTGGTCGGCCGGTGAGCGATCGCCGAAGAGGGCCCGGATCGACGGCCCGAAGACCTCGCCGAGGTCGAGGTCGATCGCCCGCACCGTGCGGTGGAAGTAGACCTGGAGGTACAGGAGGAGCCGCGCCCCGAGGAAGCCCTCGAGGGCCGGGACGCCCGATTCGTAGAGGGTCAGCCCGGCCTCGCCGAGGTAGGCATAGCGGCGGAGGCGCTCCACGTCGATGCCGACCTGGACGCCCGTGAAGAAGGCATCGCGGCGGACGTAGTCGAGGTTGTCGACCGTGAAGACGCCCGACAGCAGCGGCTGGAGGACGCGGACCCAGCGGGGCATGGAGGGATCCACCAGGGCCGGCTTGGAGACGAGAAACGAGACCCAGCGGGGGTCGATGACCTCGTCGTCGGCGAAGGCGTCCCGCTCCGGCGTGTTGCCCGGCGCCCGCCGAAGGGCGCCGATGATCGGGGCCAGCTCGCGCTCGATGATCAGCTGGCTGAGGTCCTCGTGGGACAGCGACTTGACGCCCGGCCGCCGGGCGTCGGTCGGGGCCGGGAAGGCGGCCAGGACCCGGTCGTCGAAGTAGTGGGCAAAGGGCCCGTGGCCGACATCGTGGAGGAGTCCGGCGATGCGGAGCGTCTCGACCACCAGGCCCTCCGACGGGAGGGCCTCGCCGGGGGTCGCCGCGGCCAACGTCGGGTAGAGCGCTCGAGCCCAGAGCCCCGCCTCGTGCATGACCCCGAGGCCGTGGGTGAACCGGGAATGCTCGGCCGTCGGGAAGACCCAGCGGGCGCTCTGGAGCTGGCTGATGCGACGGAGGCGCTGGACCCAGGCGGTGTCGAGGAGATCGTCCTCGGCGGCGTCCTCGGCTGGCAGGCCCGCGGTAGCGGCCTCGTCGGGCGCGAGCCGCTTTGTAAGCTCGACGTAGCCGTGGATGGGGTCGCTGATGAGGTTGACAGCCGAGAAGGGATGGCGCGCCACCGGGTCAGGATACGGGCGCGCGCGGTCCTGGACGTCGTAACTCCGGGAGGCCTGACATGTGCGTCTGGGAGGATGGTGCCTCCGCCGATCCGGGTCCAAACCGCCGTGGTCCCGGTGGTACGGACGGAATTCATCCTCGCCCAGGGCCGCGACTGGTCGATCGATTGGTCGTCGGTGGCGGCAAGATTGCGGCCCGGTCGCCGGACGGGTCGATCAGCTCCCCCGGGAGGTTGAGCGGCGCGGGCCATGGGCGGCCCCGTAGTTGTTGATCGACATCAGGAGGTGGTTCTTCATCGTGTCGACCGTGCCGGCGGTGACCCACGAGGCGTGCCCGAGCAGACCGAGCCCGGTGCCCAGAACAGCATCGAATACGAGCGCCAGAAGGAGGGAACGGGAGGACCATTGGGGTCGGACCCGATCGGTGAACACGGAATCCAGCCCCCCAGGACGCTTCCCTCGCGAAATATGTACCTGGGCGGTAGCGGGGGGCGCCGACGATACGGACGGTTTGGGTGGCACGGACGGTCTGGGCGGCACGGACGGTTTCGGCACCGCGGGCCGAGGACGGGTCGTCACGTGCGTCGCGGTCGTGATCTTCCGGGCAGCGACGCCGGGTGCATCGATGAGGATGGCGCTGGCGTAGGTCGACCCGTTCGCGCTGCGGCTGAGGCCGATCCCGATGGCGTCGAACCGGGAGCCCATCAGGATGTCCCAGTGGGTCGGGCTGCCCCGCCAGGAGCTGAAGATGATCGAGGCCGATCCCAGGCCCCAGGGGTAGGTGTTCGAGGCCAGGACCTCGCCGACGAGGCTGTAGGACACGCCCCGCGTAGCGAGCCCGCAGGTAAGACAACCGGCCTTGTCATGGGACAGCAGGTTGAGCGACGCGAGCTTCGCTGCCCGTGCCGAGGCCAGCGAAGTGAGGTCCGAATCGGTCCGCAGCGCGCCAAGGCCGCGCTTCGTCCGGGCGCTGTTGATCGAAGCGAGAATGCTCGCGGCCATCGTCTGGGCCGTGCTCGCCCGCGCCGTCGCGGCGGGCCGGATCGGCGTCAACCCGGTCAGGAGGACGACGCCGCACAGCACCGACAGGACCACTGCTCGGGGTGCCGTGAGGGACGCGCGGGGAAGTACGGACGGGCGCCTGGGGCTTCGCCACATCATTGAGCCAAGGGTACCCGCTGACTCCGAGCGGCGTCGGACGATCCCGGATTCGAGTGTGGATAACCGCCGGTTGGATCACCCGGGAAAGGTCAGGCGTCGTAGCGGGCGAGCCCTCGGCGAAGCGTGCCGGCGACGTCCTCGCGGAGGATCGCGGGCTCGAGGACCTCGACCTCGTCGCCCCAGGACAGGATCCAGAGGCGGACCTCGATCGTGCCCGAGACGGTGGCCCGCCAGATGAGCGAGCCATCGTCCTGCGGCTCGATGACCTGGCTCGGATGCCACACGGTCTCGGCGACGCGGCCGGCAACGGAGGGCATGAAGCGGACGACGACCGCGGTCGCCGGCTGGTCGGCAATGATGTCCCAGGCACGACGCAGGAGGGCCTCGATCGAGCCCGCCTCGGGCGGCTCGAAGGTCCGCGGCGTGACGGTCACGGCCCGGATCCGCTCGATCTTGAAGGTCCGCAGGCCGCGTCGCTCCTCGTCGTGGCCGATGAGGTAGAGGGCGTGTGTCTGGGTCGAGGGTTCGATGAGGTAGGGCTGGACGGTCGCCCGACGTGACTCCGCCGCTCGCCCCTCGTAGTGGGCAGGCTCGTACTCGATCTCCACGACCCGGCGCTCCGCCCAGGCCTTCGTCAGGGCATGGACGTGATCCACGAAGTCGGGCACCTTGGAGGCCCGCTGGAGGACGTCGAGCGAGCGGGCGACGTGCTCGGTCAGCGGTCCCGGCAGGCCCTCGGACAGCTTCTCGAAGGCCGAGGCCAGGTCGGGGTCGTACTTGTCGGCGTAGCGGACCATCAGCCGCGCGGCGAGGAAGACGGCCATGGCCTCCGACGTCGTGAGCTTGAGGGGCGGCAGGAAGGCCGCGTCGAGGATCCCCCAGAGACCCGCATCGGACCAGGTCGGCAGGCCGAGCTCGCCGCCGAGGGCGGTCAGGTCGCGGTAGGCGGTCCGCTTGGAGATCCCCAGCCGGACGCCGATGTCCTCGGCCCGGATGCCATCCGGGTGCGCCTTCAGGAGGTTCGCGACGCGGGCCAGCCGCGCGACGCGATCGCGCTTCGTCGTCGAGCCGCGGTCGTCGTCAAAGCCGGCCATCGATGCCTCCCTCGACGCGAGGATACCCGGGCCGGTCGCCGCAAGTACCAGGCAGCCCCGGACCCTCGGGTCATCGTTCGCCAGTCGCCCCGAACCGACCATGACTGCACCGAACCGAACCGGGACCATCCGGCACGGACGGCCGCAATCCGGAGTGTTGGCCACATGGCAGACCCGCGGCAGGGGCAGGCACCAGCGACGCGCGAGACGTATCGCGCCCTGTTGCTGCGCGGCTTCACCACCGGCGAGGCCGCCAACCTGACCGCCTACCTGGCCGGCATCGAGGTCGGTCACGGCCGCCCGTGGCGGCTCGCCGACGTCGACCGGCTCCTCTTCCTCCGCGAGCTGTGCCGGTCCGGCCGGCTCGGCGCCGACGACGGCCTCGTGGCTGTGGAGGCGCTCGTCACGACCTGATCCCGAATTCACCCACCTCCCGGCCGAGGGCCCTCCTCTCTCGGCTGGGAAGTTTTCCGAAGCGGCGCCCACCTCCTCCGGGCGCCGCTTCGGATTCATCCCGCTTCGGTACCATCCTCGGGCCATGAATCGACCCGTCATCTCCTTCATCACCGACTTCGGCCCGGAGTCCGCGCCCGCGATCTGCCGGGGGGTCATGCTCTCGATCGCGCCCGACGCCCAGATCGTCGACATCAGCCACAGCGTCCGGAAGTACGCGATCGAGGACGGGGCCTACCTCCTCTGGTCGGCCGTGCCCTGGATGCCCGTCGGGTCGATGCACGTCGCGGTGGTCGATCCCGGGGTCGGGACCGTCCGCCATCCCGTTGCCATCCGGACAGCCCGCGGTGACGTCCTCGTCGGGCCCGACAACGGGGTCCTGATGCCGGCGGCCGCGGTCCTCAGCGGCGCGGTCGAGGCGCGGATCCTCGAGAACCGGGCGCTGATGCTGCCGCGGACGACGTCCACCTTCCACGGCCGCGACATCTTCTCGCCGGTCGCCGCCCACCTGGCGGTGGGAACACCGTTCGAGAGCCTCGGCTCGGTCATCGCCCCCGAGGACCTCGTCCAGCTCGACTTCCCCCGGCCCCGCGTCGCGGGCGGCGTCCTCGAAACGACGGTCCTGTTCGTGGATTCGTTCGGGAACCTGCGCCTCGCCGGGGTGCCCGCGGACCTCGAGGCCGCGCTCGGGACGTTGACCAGCGGGCAGCGGCTCGAGATCACGTTCGGGGCCGCCGGCGGCGCGCCCGAGATCAAGGCCGCCGTGCCATGGAGCCGGACGTTCGGCGAGCAACCGCTTGGGGCGCCGCTCCTGTACGAGAACTCGTTCGGCCAGCTTGCCCTCGCCGACAACCAGGGCAACGCCGCCGCCCGGCTCGGGGTGGGGCCCGGGCGAGCCGTCTCCATCCGGCCGGCCTGAGGACGTCCGATGGCGCGTCC
>JBEPVB010000021.1:0-27628 GCA_041691215.1 Chloroflexota bacterium | reverse complement strand
GCCACCTCGCCGTTGAGGCAGGCGGACAAGCCGATCAGGCCCTGGCTGTGCTTGGCGAGGTGCTCCCGGTCAATCCTGGGCTTGTAGTAGTAGCCGTCGATGTGGGCGTCCGTGACCAGCCGGCAGAGGTTCTGGTACCCGGTCATGTCCGTGGCCAGGAGGATCAGGTGGAACGGCTGGGCGTCGGCCTTGCCCTCCTTGTCGCGCATCGACCGACGAGCGACGTAGGTCTCGAGGCCGATGATCGGCTTGATCCCCTTGTTCTTCGCCGCCTGGTAGAAGGCCACGGCCCCGTAGAGGGCGCCGTGATCGGTGATGGCGAGGCTGTCGAAGCCCTGCACGCCGGCCTCGTCCACGAGATCGGTGATCCGCCCCAGCCCATCGAGCAGGCTGAACTCCGAGTGCGAGTGGAGGTGGACGAAGTCGTTCGCGGCGATGGTCATCGGGAGGCCAATGGTAGACCGATGGTGGGCAGCCACGGCGGGCGGTCTGGATCACCGTGCGGCGCCTCAGGCGGGCGTCACTTGTGGTGACCAAGCAGCCAGTCGTAAATGTCGTACCGCGTCGAAGTGTAGGTCTCGTCCCATACGTTGTGCGACTCGTCTCGATAGACCGTGACTCGAGCGTCGACAGGCTGCGGATTGGTGCACGCCTGAATGGTCGTCACGGGGTAGACGTCACCCCGGACGAAGACGTTCGCATCGCTACTGCCATGGAATGCCCAGATAGGCACGCGCGCCAGCTCGCACCCGGCGAGCTCCACGGCACCGATGCCATAGCCGGCGATGGGCACAGCCGCGGCCACGAACTCATCCCGATGAGCTGCGACATAGTTCCATAACCCAATTGCCCCACAGCTCAACCCGGTCAGATACACCCGCGACGGATCCACGTCGTAGTGCTTGAGCGCAAAACGCAGGAACGCGTCGATCTCATTGGCTTCCATGCAGAACGATGGCGGAACCTCTTTGTGCTGGGGCGCGAGGACGATGAAGGGACGGCCATCGGGCCAACGGTTGTTCGCGATCAGGTTCGGGATGCCGGCCGACGCAAGACCGGTCAAATCCCGCTTGTCCCCTGCTCCACTCTCTCCGGAGCCGTGCAGGACGACGAGCAATGGGCTCGGCTGCTTGCCGTACGACGGCGGGAGATACTCGACGTACCCAAGCGGCGCACCATCCACCGTACCGATCGGGCGAAGGGTCTGGCGCGCGCCGGAGGTCGAGGCCTCATTCGAATGAGATGCTCCGGAAGGCCCCTGTGACGCCTGCGGCGACGATGTCGGAGGTGACCAGTCGGCCGCCTGGACGAGGCGGAACGGCGACGATTCGTAGACGGCCGCCTGACTGGGCAGGTCTTGCAGATCGGCACAGGCGTCGTCCCCGACACCGACCGACAGGACGTCGCCCGTACGACTCAAATCGAACGTGACCGGACATCGATTCTGGTCATCCTGGGCGACGATCTTGTTGGTGGTGCTGAGCGCGAGTACTCCAGCGAAGGGCGTCCCGAAGTCCACGCCGTCGGCATTCTCATGTAACACCCACCGCCCTTCGCCGATCTCGATCTCGAAGATGCGGTAGTGGATCTTGCCGAAGTCCGGGAACCACTCGTCGAGGTGGGCGTCGCTGAGGCCCCGGCGGGCGAGTGCGGCCGCCAGGTCGGCGCGGGTCATTGGTTTCGACGCCCAGATCCCGTCGTAAGGTGTCGTTACCGCCGGAGTTGTCGATTGGGTCGACGACGGCGACGATACGGACGATGACCCAGGTGACGGGGTCGCGCACGCAGCCACCGCCAACGAAAGCGTGAAAAGGATGCCCAACAGGGCAGCCGGGCGACTTCGATGGTCGATGCCTGGACGGACGACGGTCACGACAATCCACCTCTCTCGGGTTAAGCGCGCATCATCGTTGAGGGTCTGCAGTGGCCGCTCAGGTTAGAGCCCTGGAACCTTGGTTCGTCGTGCCACTGTCGGCGACGCCCGTTACGCGGCGCAGGCATCCGGGCGACAGCCGCGGCCCGCAACGCTGGCCGGGCTCGAGCGATGGCCCTGGAACTCGAATACTCGACGCCGACGGATCAACAGACGGATAGGGCGTCAAGTCCGAGCCCAAACTCCCGCCTATTGATCGGTGGACGTTTACGAAGTCGTTCGGGGCGAGGGTCGTCACCGGAGGCCAATGGTAGACCGATGGTGGGCAGCCGACGGACCGAGGGTCGCCGTGGAGGCCGCGTCAGCCGGCGACCGGAAAGAGCTGGTCGTACTCCCCGTTGTAGCGGACCTGCAGACAGTTGTTGAAGAGATTGAGCATGTTGATGTAGCCGATCAGGAAGGTGAGCTCAACCACCTCCGGATCGCTGAACTGCTCGCCCAGCTCATGGGCCAGCCGTTCCGGAATGGCGTTCGAATCCGTCATCGCGGCGCGGGTGTACTCCACGGCTAGCCGCTCCCGCACTGCCAGCGAGGCCGGATTCTCGATCAGGGCGAGCGGATCCTCCGCGATGCCCGCGATCTCGACGAGATGGCAATGCGAGTCGGTGCAGAACTGGCACTCGTTGGCCTTCGAGGCGGTGATGATGACGAGCTCCTTCACCCGACGCTCGAGCAGTCCGCCGGGATAGACGCTGTGCCCGAAGCCGCCGAACCCGCGCAGGATCTCCGGCCGCAGGCACATCGCCTGGATCATCTCGGTCGGCGGCCGGCCGCGTTCCCACAGGGCGCGGCTCTCGTCGAAGGACGGGTCATCCTTGACGGCGTCGAAGGCCGACTGGATCTGGTCGGGGCTGACGGTGACGCGCATCGGCTACCTCCTTGCTTGGGCATCCAGCGTAGCCGCCGAGGAGCCGCCGAGGTTGTGGACGCACGGCATACCTCGGCATACTTCCTGAGGGATCGATTGGAACTGGATGGAGAACATGGTCGACTTCGGAATCCACCTTGCCGGGCCGTCGGCGGAGGAGATGGGCGACCGCCATGCCTACTACCGGGATCTCCTGACGCGGGCCAATGGAACCTTCTCCTCCGCCTGGGTCTCGGATCACCTCATGAAGGACGACGCGCCGATGCTCGAGGGCTGGACGACGATCGCCTACCTCGCCGCGGAGTTTCGTGGCTTCACGTTCGGCAACCTCGTCCTGAGCCAGAGCTACCGCAACCCGGCCCTCCTGGCCAAGATGGCCGCCACCCTCCAGTACCTGACCGAAGGTCGGGTCATCCTGGGTATCGGCGCCGGCTGGCAGGCCGACGAGTACCTCGCCTATGACTATCCGTATCCGAGCGCCGGCACGCGCGTCGCCCAGCTCGGCGAGGCCATCGACATCGTCCGGGCCCTATGGACCCAGTCGCCGGCGACGTATGAGGGCGAGCACTACCGCATCCAGAATGCGTACTGCGAGCCGCGGCCGGCGATTCCAATCCCGATCCTCGTCGGAGGGCGGCGGCCAAAGCTCCTCCGGGTCGCTGCTGCGAAGGCCGATATCTGGCAGTGGGACGGCCCGATCGAGCGCTACGGGCCGCTGGTGGAGGCGCTGGGGTCAGCGTGCGAGGAGGTCGGTCGCGACCGCGCGTCGATCCGTCTCTCGACCGCTGGCGAGGCCTACTTCCCGGCCGACCCAATGGACTTCCCGGCTCAAGGCACGGGCACGATGGCCGCGGTCACCTCCGCCCAGGACCCGATCGGCGCTTATGCCAACGAGGTCGACTGGGTCATGGGCCCGACACCCGAGGACGCGATCCGCGAGCTCCGCCCGTTGGTGGAGCTCGGCGTCGATCTCGTCACCGTCTATTTCCATGACCGTCGGACGCTCGACATCTTCGCTGGGGAGGTCGTACCGGCGTTCCGATGATCCGCCCGTCGCACCGACTTGAGAGGCCTCGGGCCGTCGTCACGGCCAGGGCGTCGACGCGGACCCGGGACGATCGAGGCTCCCGATACGGCGACCTCCATCCAGGCGCCGGACAGGAGACGCCAGTCAGCGACCGAGGAGGCGCCCGACCTCCGGCGCCATCCGCTCCACCCACAGCGCGTACTGCGCCCCACTGGGATGCAGCCCGTCCCCGGCCACGAGCGTGCGGTCCGTCCCGGCCCGCAGGGACAGGGCGTAGATGTCGACCACAGCGATTCCGTGCGCAGCGGCTAGCTGGGTGAGGATGGTGTTGTTCGCCCGGATCGCGGCCGCCTGCCTGGTCGGATCCCCGAAGTCGGCGCCGGCCGGCGTAACGGTGTAATCGGGCGTGGTCACAACCAGGATCCGACCGGCCGGAACCCTGGCCACGAGGTCGTCGAGGATCGTGCCGGCGTTATGCCGGAAGGTCTCGGCCGCGATGCCCTGGACGACGTCGTTGACGCCGATGAGCAGCGTCAGGAACTCCGGCCGAAGGCCATCGAGCTTCGGCAGCTCCACGTCGATCACGTCCCGGGAGGTGAAGCCGTTGACGCCGAGGTTCGCGACGAGATCGAGCGTCGGCGGCGTCGGCCCGAGCGCGGCGACGAGCTGGTCCGGCCACCGGGCCCCCGTCGCGACCGACGTCCCGATCGTGAAGGAATCCCCGAGCGCGACGTAGCGCAGCGCCGTGGCTCCGGCCCGCGGAGACGGACCGCTCGCCGTCGAGGGCGTCGCCGTCACGGTCGTGGTCGGCGGGCTTGACGGACCGGACTCAGGCGATGACGAGGAGTCCGAGCGCCGCGAGGAGGACGGCCGGCCGAGCCAAGCGCGCACGCCCGGTCGCCGGCCCTACGGCAAGCGCCCAAAGGCGTCGACGAGGACGTCCTCGAACCGATCCCGGTCGATCCGGATGCCGACCTGGGCGTTCGGCGAGCGGCCCTTCCGCGCGACCCGCCGGGCGAGGCCATCGCAGACCGTGCGGCCGCGCGCCGGCCCGCTGCCGGTATCCACCTGGACGTCGTAGTCGGCCACAACGACGAGGTCTGCGATCGCCAGGTGGGCCACCGCGACGGCGTCATGGACGGCCATCCTCGGCGTGCCGTACCACTGGCCCTCGCGCTCGAGGGCGTAGTCGACGAGCTCTGCGGCCACGCTCCCCGACCGCGTGCCGAGCGCCCGCAGCCGTGCCGCGGCCGGCGGGTGGAGCGTTGCCTGGTGCGTGACATCGAGGCCCATCATCGTGATCGGCAGGCCGGACTCGAACACGATCGCCGCAGCCTCCGGGTCGGCGTAGACGTTGAACTCGGCGGAGACGGTCGTGTTCCCGTCGCCGATCGAGCCGCCCATCAGGCAGACGTGGGCGATCCGCGGCGCAAGCTGAGGATGCAGTCGGAGCAGGAGCGCGATGTTCGTCAGGGGCCCGATCGGGGCGATCACGACCGGTTCGGGATGCTCGCGGAGGATCCGCGCGATGAGGTCGACCGCGCCCTCGGGACGCGCGGCGATCGATGATTCCGGGAGCACCGTGGTCCCGATACCCGCGTCGCCGTGGATCTCGGTCGCCCGAACGACGCTCCCGAACAGGGCGCCGGCCGCACCCTCGGCGACCGGCACGTCCGGGGCGCCGTACACGCTGAGCAGCCGCAGAGCGTTGGTCGTGCAGTGGCGGACGTCCACGTTGCCGCCCACGGTCGTGACCGCGAGCAGGTCAATCTCCGGCCGGGCGACTGCGAGCCCGATCGCGAGGGCGTCATCGAGGCCGGGGTCGCTGTCGATGATGAGCGGCAACGGGCGCTCCACGCTGCCAAAGGGCGCGACCCTCGCCACCGCGGGAGCCGGGTAGAAGGTTGGGCTGGCGACCGCCTCGGCCACGTGGTCCAGCGACCTAGCCCTGTTCGTAGGGCTGACCGGCCGAGGCAGGCCCGCGGACGCGGCCCACGACGCCGGCGACGACAACGATCGTCACCACGTACGGGATGCTCTGCAGGATTTGCGGTGCCACGTCGACGCCGAGGATGGAGAGCAGGGATTGGGTCGCGTCGGCGAAGCCGAAGACGAGCGCGGCAAAGAACGCCCCGACTGGGTGCCACGCCCCGAAGATCATGGACGCCAAACCGATGAAGCCCTTGCCCGCCGTCATCTGCATCTGGAAGCTCGAGGAGGTCGCGAGCGACAGGTATGAGCCCGCGAGCCCGCAGATGAGCCCAGCCAGGATGAGGGCGCGGTATCGGATCTGCAGGACGTTAATGCCGACGGTGCCGGCCGCCGCCGGCTTCTCGCCGGCCGCTCGCAACCGGAGGCCCCAGCGGGTGCGATAGATCATGTAGGTCAGGATCGCCACCATCACGTAGGCGACATACACGTACGGCGTCGCGACGAAGAAGATTGGGCCAAGCACCGGGATGTCGGCCAAGAGCGGGATCCGGACGGCCAGGACCGGCGGCGGGCTGTTGTACTCCGTCGCTCGGGACAGGATCCGCAGGAAGATGAAGTTCGTGATCCCGACCGCCCCGATGTTGATCACGGTCCCTGCGATGACCTGGTCGACCTTGTAGCGAATGCCGAGCCAGGCAAGGAGGAGGCCGAGCAGCGCTGCCACGATCATGGCGGTGAGGATCGCGATCAACACGGCAAGGACGGCATTGCCTGTCGCCAGAATGACGATGCTGCCGACGATGGACGCCACACAGGCTCCGACCAGCATCTTGCCCTCGAGGGCGATGTTGAGCATGCCGCTGCGCTCCGAGAGGATCCCTGCCATTGCCGCCATCGAGATCGGTGCGGCGAGCTCGAGGCTCCCGGCGAAGACGTTGGTCATGACGGCAGGCTTGCCAGCCAGCAGGTTACCGAGGAGCGCGGCAATCCACGGTGCGATCGCGACGAGAAGCCATGGCCGCCATCGAAGGTCCGCGCGGCGCAGCTGCAGGACGGCGACGAGGGCCGTCGCGACGGCCGCGACGACCCACATGGCTCCGACCGTCGTCGCCAACGTGGCGGTCTTGCCGCCCTGCTTGTCGATCCAGAACGAGAACGTGGCAAGGACATCGAAGCTGCGGCTCGCGAGGTACCCCGCGACGACTGCGAACACTGCGAACGCGAGCGTACGCACCCGGGAGCTCCGGAGGGCCCTTCGCGCGGCGAGCCCTCCCTGGGGGCCGACGGTGCTAACGGCGTCCGTCACAGCGCGCCTGCGGACCCGGGTGAAACGCTGGCTATCTCCGGCGCAGGTTCGGTGACCCGCACGCGCCAGATCGAACGGATCAGGCCCGGCGCGGCCACGAACATGATCACCAGCGCCATGATGAACAGGAGCAGATCGACCGGGATGCCCGTATCGATGCCCATCAGCTTCCCGCCCTGGGTGAGCGCGCCGAACAGGAGCGCGGAGAGGACCACACCGCTGGGTCGGAGACCGGCGAGCAGCGCGAGCGCGATGGCGTTGAAGCCGAGCCCGCCCGACAGATCGGGCGACATCTGGCCGACGGTCCCGATCACGAGGAACCCGCCGGCCATGCCGCAGAGCCCTCCAGACAGGGCCATCGCCAGCATCATCGAACCACCAGCGCTGATGCCGCCATACCGCGCCGCCGTCGGGCTGAACCCGGCCGCGCGCAGCTCGAAGCCTTTCGTCGTCCGGAACAGGAGCCACGAGACGGCGACTGCCATCAGGAGGGCCACGACGAACCCATAGTCGAGCCGGATCGTCGGGAGGTTGACAATGTTCGGCACGTCAACGATCGGCGAGAGCAGCTTCGAGATCGGGGTGGAATTGCCCGGGTTCCGGAGACCAGGCTGCGTCGTCAGGACGAAGAAGACCACGAGGGATCCGATGTAGTTGAGCATGATGGTCGTGATGACCTCATGGGCTCCGGTGCGCGCCTTCAGGAAGCCGGGCACAAAGCCCCAGGCCGCGCCGGCGAGCGTCGCGATGCCGATCGATGCGATAAGGATCAGCCATGACGGGACGACGCCATTGAGGGCGATCGTCAGGACGGTCGCGGCCAGCGCCCCGATCAGGAGCTGGCCATCGCCACCGATGTTGAACATGCCGGCCCGGAACGAGATCGACACTGCCAACCCGCAAAAGATCAATGGGGTCGTGGACACAAGCGTCTCTGTGAGCGGCCGGATCGCGCGCCCGATGTCTGCCGCGTTGCCCGTCTGAAGCGCCGTCAGCATCCGACCTGGATCCCCAAACGCGCCGGACAGCATCGCCCCATACGCGGCGATCACGCCCTTGACCGCCCCGGCGAGCGTGCCGATCGGGTCCTTCCCGATGTTGTGCAGGTTGTCGAAGTCCGTGAGGGCGATCACGACGCCGCCCAGAATGAGAGCCGTCAGGACGGCCAGGAACGGGACGACCATACGGCGCAGGGCCGGCCGGATGCGCTTCACGTGGCAGTTCCCTGCCCGAACTTCGCCCCGCCCATCAGCAGGCCGACGTTTTCGAGCGTCGCGTCATCGCCGCCGAGGATTCCGACGATCTTGCCGTCGAACATGACCGCGATCCGGTCGCCGACGGCGAGGACCTCGTCGAGCTCTGTACTGACGATCACGATGGCTGCACCCTCGTCCCGCTGCTCGACGAGACGCCGGTGGATGTACTCGATCGAGCCGACGTCGAGGCCGCGGGTCGGCTGGGCGGCAATCACGAGCTGGACCGGAACCGAGAACTCACGCGCCACGACCACCTTCTGCTGGTTGCCACCCGACAGCGACCCAGCGCGGGTCTCGATCGACGGGGTCCGGATATCGAAGTCCTTCACGCCGGCCGGCGCGCGCTGCGCGACGGCCTCGAGATCGAGGACGCCGTGCTTGCTGTATGGCGGGCGATGGTAGCTGTCGAGGATGTAGTTCTCGGCCACGGTCATCGGCGCGATCAGGCCGTCGCGACCGCGGTCCTCGGGGATATGCGCGACGCCCAGGTCGGACACCTCTCGCGGCCCCGACCGCGAGGTGTCATGACCGCCAATGGTGATCTTCCCGGAATCGAGGGCGCGAAGACCGGTGATCGCCTCGACCAGCTCCGTCTGTCCGTTGCCTTGGACGCCCGCGATCGCCACGATCTCGCCGGCGCGAACGTCGAGGTCGACGCCGGTGACCTTCATGTCGAGGCGGTCGTCGCGGACGAAGATCTTCTCCAGATGCAGCACGACGTCGCCGGGCTTGGCGGGGCCCTTCCGCACGATCAGCTCGACGTCGCGGCCGACCATGAGGTTCGCCAGCTCCTGCCGCGTCGCGGTCTTCGGGTCAGCCGTGCCGGCAACCCGACCGCGGCGCAGAACCACGATGTCGTCGGAGACCTCGAGGACTTCGTTGAGCTTGTGGGTGATGAAGATCACGGTCGTGCCAGCGGCCGCCAGCGAACGGATGATCGCGTACAACTCCTCGGTCTCGTAAGGAGTGAGCACGGCGCTCGGCTCGTCGAGCACGAGGATGTCGCTGTGTCGGTAGAGCGCCTTGATGATCTCGACGCGCTGGCGTACACCTACGGGCAGGTTTTCGATCCTGGCATCAGGGTCGACATCCAGCTTGTACTGCTCGGATAGGGCGACGATGCGCCTTCGCGCCGCGGCGCGGTCGAAGGTCCCGATCACGTCCTTGACGGTCTCAGCGCCGAGCGCAACGGACTCCACGACGTCAAACACCGGGACGAGCATGAAGTGCTGGTGGACCATGCCGACGCCCGCTCGTATGGCCGCGACAGGATCGCCGAAGACCTTCTCTTCGCCGTCGATCAAGATCTGGCCGGAGTCGGGCTTGTAGAGGCCCGACAGGATGTTCATGAGTGTCGTCTTGCCGGCCCCGTTCTCACCGAGCATGCCGAGGACCTTGCCCCGGTCAGCCGAGATCGAGATCCGATCATTGGCGAGGACGCCCGGGAACCGTTTCGTGATCTCCCGCAGTTCAAGCCGCATGCAGTGCGCCCTCGGCGGTGATGGAGATCGCCCCCGGCCCGGCGCGGGCCGGGGGCGATCGCCGTTGCTGGACCGCTTGCTAACGGACGACTAGCAGCCTGGGATACCCCGGGCAGCAGCGTCCGCGGGAGCGCCAATGAAGCTACAGACCTTGACGGTGCCGGACACGATCGCCGCCTTAAGGGCCGCAATCTCGTCCTTCGTCGTCTGCGGGATCTGGCTGTCGTACTCGTGGAAGGGCGCGAGCACCACGCCGTTGTTGGCGAGGGTGCCGCTGTAGTCCTTGCCGCCGAGGCTGCCACCGGCGCTCGACTTCAAGAAGTCGAGTACCGAGACGTCGATCGCCTTCTGCGCCGAGGTCAGGAGCGCGCCGTTGGTCGGCGGGCCGATGCTGACGTACTGGTCGGTGTCGACGCCGATCGCCCACTTGCCGGCGGTGTGCATGGTCTCGATGGTTCCGTTGCCGGTGCCACCGGCGACCGGAAGGACGATGTCGACGCTGTTGTCGAGGAACGTCTGGCCGAACTGCTTGCCTTTCGTTGGGTTGTTCCAGGTGTCAGGGCCACCGCTGCCGCCGACCAGGGTCGCCGTCTTGGTTGGATCCGTCTTTGACGGATCCCAGCCGGTGAGGGTGACCACGGTCGCGGGCTTCTTCTGCTGGTTGAAGTACTGGATGCCGGCATAGAGGCCGTCCATGAATCGGGTCGTGCCGGGGAACGCCTGACCCGCGTAGGTGCCGATCTTGCCGGTCTTGGTCCAGCTGGCCACGAGGTAGCCCGCGAGCATGGAGCTCTGGTCAATCTGGTAGTCGAGGCCCGTGAAGTTCGCGGGCTCGGCGCCGGCAGACGGATCCCAGGCTCGATCGACCTGAGCGAAGGCGATCGTCGGGTTGGCTTTGACGGCCGCGTCCGTTGCCGATCCCTGATTGAAGCCGACAGTGACGATCGACTTGCAATTCTTGTCGATCAGGGTCTGGATGTTGTTCACATAGTCCGTCGAGTTCTTGGCCTGGCTGAAGTACGTGGTGAAGCCAAGCGCCTTGGCGTCGTTGAGGCCCTTCATCGCGAGGTCGTTGAAGCCCTTGTCACCGAGGCCGCCGGTGTCGAAGGCGACGCAGGCGATGTAACCCGAGTAGGCGACCGTCGACGCGCTCGGGGCTGAGGTCCCGCTCGTGGTCGCGGTGGCGGTGCCGGTCGGTGCTGTGGTCGGAACCGTCGTGGCTCCGCCGCCGCACGCGGCAAGCAGGATGGCTGCGGACGCGCCGAGCGCGAGCAGCCGAGTGGACATGCGCAACGTGACCTCCTCCAATGTGATGACGGCTCTCCGTGTTTGGCGAAGCCGGTCGTGCCGGGCAGGATACGCTACGGGCCGGAGGGGCGTCGACGGTCGCGGGCGCATCTGCCGAACACAATGGTGCACCATTTCGGGCCCGACGCACGCCCTTCCTGGTGAAGATTTACAGAGGTTCCCGATCGATGGACGAACGGCGTGCCGAACACGATCGCGTGGCCGCCCTGCTGGACCTCGAGGAGGGCCACCCGGCGATGCCGCTCCTTGCCGCCGAGGGGATCGTCGAGCTCCTCCGCTCACGGCCGCGGATCGCCGTCATCGGCGCGTCAAGCTCGACCTTCCGGCCGTCCAACGGCGTCTTCCAGGACCTCCGCCGCTTCGGCTATGACGTTGTCCCGGTGAACCCGGCCGAGATCGAGATCGCCGGCCGGCCCTGCTTCCCGACCCTCGCCGCGGCCGTCGAAGCGACCGGCCCGATCGATCTCGTCGATGTCTTCCGCCGGCCGGATGCCTGCCCCGCCCACGCCCGCGAGGCAGTCGCGGTCGGCGCCCGCTGCCTCTGGCTGCAGCTGGGGATCGTGAGTCCCGAGGCCGCCGCCATTGCTGCGGCCGGCGGCCTGTCCGTCGTCATGGATCGCTGCACCGTCATCGAGCACGCCCGCCTGATCGGCGGCTAACGGAGGAACGCATGCCCCAGATCCATCTCCACGCCGAACCCGGGGACTACGCCCCGGTCGTGCTCCTGCCCGGGGACCCGAACCGGGCGACCCGGATCGCGGCCCGCTTCGACGGCGGCCTCGAAGGGGGCCGCCTGGTGACGTCCCACCGGGGCCTGCTCGGCTACACGGGCACCATGAACGGGGTCCCCGTCTCGGTCCAGACGACCATGATGGGCACGCCGACGACAACGATCGTGGTCGAAGAGCTCCTCATGCTCGGCGTGACGACGTTCATCCGGGTCGGGACCTGCGGCGGCTTCGGACGCCTCGACATCGGCGACGTCGTGGTCGCGCTGGCCGCAGCCTCGGCTTCCGGCATCGGGGCCCAGCTGGGCGGCGGCGAGCCGACGGCGCCAACGGCGAGCATCGACGTGGTCCTCGCCCTCGCGGCGGCAAGTCGGGCCCAGGGCCTCACCACCCACGTCGGACCGATCGTGACCTCCGATGTCTTCTACGACCCGCACCCGGGCGGCGCCGTCCGCTGGGGCCGGCGCGGCTACCTGGCGGCCGAGATGGAATCGGCGGCCCTCTTCCTGCTGGCGATGCGCGAGCGGGCCAAGGGCCGGCCGGTCCGGGCCGGGACGATCCTCACCGTCTCCGACGTCATCGTCGACCCGACCGTCGCCCAGGAGGTCCGTGCCGGCAGCGACGAGACGTGGTTCCGGCCGCCCGAGGACGAGGTCACGCGACGGGTCGACCTGACGATCGCGGCCGCCCTCGAGGCCGCCGCGGAGCTGGGCCGGGACTGATCGGCGGCCCGGCGCGAGGCTCGGTCCGCCTGAGGCCCGGCACGAACCGGTCTCAGGTCACGAAGGAAAGCCCCAGCGCGAAGTCTTCGAGGAGATCGTCGACGTCCTCGCAGCCGACCGACACCCGGACCATGCCGCCCTGCTTCGGCCGTGGATAGACGAGGGTGCAGATATCGCCGAGGCTGACGCCGATGTCGCACAGGCGGAGGTGGTCGGTGAAGGCGGCCATGCCCTCGATGCCGCCCCGCGGCTGGAAGGTGAGCATCGCGCCGCCCGGCCCGTCGATCAGCCGCCGGGCGACCTCGTGATCGGGATGCGAGGCCAGACCGGGATGGTGGACCCATTCGACGTTGGGCTGGCGTTCGAGGAACCCCGCGATCTCGATGGCGTTGGCGGACGCCGTCCGCGATCGCAGCGGCAGGGTCCGGATGCCGCGCATGACGAGCCAGCTCGAGAACGGGCTCGCAGCCTGGCCGAGCGTGTCGGTCTGCTTACGGATGGGATCGAGCCGGGCCTTCGGCCCGGAGACCACGCCGGATACCGCATCGCCATGACCAGAGAGGTACTTCGTCGCGGCGTGGATGACCATGTCGGCGCCGTGCTCGAGGGGCCGGAGGAGGGCCGGTCCGAGGAAGGTGTTGTCGGCGATGACGACCAGGCCGTGGCGGTGGCCGAGCTCGGCGAGGGCCTCGACGTCGGGCACGCGGAGGCGCGGATTCGTGGAAGTCTCGAAGAAGAGCAGCTTCGTGGCCGGTAGGATGGCGGCCTCGACCGCGGCCAGATCGGTCATGTCGACGGCCGAGACTTCGATGCCCCGGCGGGGGAAGTCCTCGCCCAGCAGGACCTGGGTGATCACGAACAGCTCGTCGCCGACCACCACGTGGTCACCCGCCCCCAGGTGGGCGAGGAGCGTCGCCGAGACGGCCGCCATCCCCGACGACGAGACGACCGAATCCTCCGCTCCCTCGAGGGCGGCGACCTTCTCCTCGAGGGCCCGGTTCGTTGGATTGCTCGTCCGCGAGTAGAAATGGACGCCCGGCTCCCAGGCAAGGGCGCGATCGACGGCGTCCTCCTTCTCGGCGGCCGTGTCGAACGAGAACGTGGACGTCGCGTAGATCGGTGGTTTGTGGGCACGGGTAGTCGGATCCGGCCGCTCCCCAGCGTGGATCGCCCGCGTGGCGAAGCCGCGGCCGTCAATTCGTTCGCGCATCGGATCCCTCGTCTCCTGCCTGGCCCGCCGGGCCGGAGGCCAGTCTAGGCCGTGGCCGCCCGGGGGAATGGACGACCGGCTGGCCTCACGAGGGCAGGGCGAAGCCGGCGATGACCAGGACGATGCCGGCGGCGGCGATGAGCGCCCCGTTCCGCGCCTGCTCGCGGAGGACGGCCATGGCGACCGAGGCGCCGGTGGTGCCCTCGTCGCGCAGGCCGCCGCGCCAGGCCTCGTAGCGGGCGACGTTGGCGTCCTGCTCCTTGAGGGCCTGGTAGCGCGACCACGGGCCACGGGCCCGGCTGAAGCCGACGAGGATCAGCACGATCCCGGCGATCCAGAGAATCACGTTCAGGGCGCCCATCAGGTGTCCTTTCCATCGGCCGCGACCAGCCTGGCCCGGATCGCCGCCTGGACCGCCGCGGCGTTGGCCTGGCCGCGGGTCTGCTTCATGACCTGGCCGACGAGGAAGCCGATGGCCTGGGGCTTGCCCGCCCCGACGTCGGCCACGGCCGCCGGATTGGCCGAGATGACGCCCTCGACGATCTCGCCGAGCGCCGCCCCATCCGAGATCTGGCGGAAACCACGCTCCTCGATGATGGCGGCCACGGGGGTCCCGGTCGAGAGGTGGACCTCGAAGACCTCCTTGGCATTGGCCCGCGAGATGGCCCCATCGGCGACGAGGCGGATGAGCGAGGCCAACTGGAACGGGTCCGCCACGGGCACGTTGCCGGCTTGGCCGGCGTTCCGGACGCGCAGGAACTCGCCGGTCACCCAGTTGGCCACTGCCTTGGCCTCGAGCGCGGCATCGGCCGCGAGCGTCGCCTCGAAAAGCCGGCCGGCATCGGGATCGGCGACGAGGACCGCAGCGTCGTAGGCGGAGAGCCCGAGCGCCTCCCGGTAGCGGGTTCGCCGGGCCGCAGGGAGCTCGGGTAACGCGGCCCGGATGCCGTCGAGCCAGGCTGGGTCGATCCGGAGCGGCGGCAGGTCCGGCTCCGGGAAATAGCGGTAGTCGTCGGAGGTCTCCTTGGCCCGCATCCGGTACGTCTCGCCGCGCTCGTCCGACCAGCCCCGCGTCTCCTGGACGAGCGAGCCGCCGGCGTCGAGGACCGCAGCCTGGCGCTCGATCTCGAAGGCGATCGCCCGCTCCACGGCCCGGAACGAGTTCATGTTCTTGACCTCGACCTTCGTCCCGAATGGCTCGCTGCCCCGAGGTCGGAGCGAGACGTTCGCCTCGACCCGCATCTGGCCACGGTCCATGTCCGCGTCGGAGGCCCCGATGGTCCGGAGCAGGAGCTGGAGCTCCTCGGCGTAGCGGCGGGCCTGCTCGGCCGTCCGGAGGTCGGGCTCGGTCACGATCTCCATCAACGGCACGCCAGAGCGATTGAAATCGACGAGGCTGAGGCGCTCGCCGACGAGGCCCGCGGCGTGGACGAGCTTGGCCGTGTCCTCCTCGAGGTGGGCCCTCGTGATCCCGATCGTGAACGGCCCGTCGCTGGTGTCGATGGCCAGGTTGCCCCGGGCCGCCAGGGGCAGGTCGAACTGGCTGATCTGATAGCCCTTGGGGAGGTCCGGGTAGAAGTAGTTCTTCCGATCCCAGCGGGTATGATCCGGGGTTCTCGCCTCGATCGCCGCGCCGGTCGCGAGGACGAGCTCGACCGCCCGCCGGTTGATGACCGGCAGGGCACCCGGCAGGCCCAGGCAAACCGGACAGGTGTGGCTGTTCGGGGCCGCGCCGTCATAGGCGGTCGAGCAGCCGCAAAACATCTTCGAGGCGGTCTTCAGCTGGGCGTGGACCTCCATCCCGATGACGGCTTCGTACCGCTCGAGGGCGAGGGCAGCAGCGACGGCGAGGGCGGACGACACGGCCCGCAGTGTCGCACAGGCCCTGGCCGACGCCCAGTGGCGGCACGTGGATCCAGCGAGCGCCGACCCGGGAGCCGGCCACCGAGCGTCGCGGGCCGAGGTGCGGTCAGGCCGAGGTGACCAGGGCCACCGCCTCCGCCATCGTGAGCGCCCGGCCCGCCGCCCATGCGGCGTCGAATGCAGCCGGCTCCATGGCGGCCCGAAGCCGCTCGACGAAGCCTTCGTGCTCCGGCAGCTCGTCGAACGCCATCTGGGCGGCGCTGGCTTCGCGGATCGCGGCCGCGGCCCCGAGGAGCTGGGCCGCCCGGTCGGTGACCTCCTGTTCGATTGCCATATAGGCGACGTTCTCGAGCTGGTTCGCGATTGCACCGCGATGCCCCAGGTGAACCCAGCCGCCGATCGTCTCGCGGTAGGCCGCCTCGGCGGCCTCCAGCCGCCCGCCCCGCCGGAGCGCGTGAGCCATGTCGCTCCGCGCTGCCAGGACGAACCGCTCGTTCCCGATCTCCGAGAATCGGGCGACCGCGGTCTCGAAGGCGGCGACTGCCTCGTCGGTCCGTCGGGCGTTGCCGAGGACCCGACCCTGGGCCAGGGCCGCGCCGCCCATGGCGTGGGGGTTGCCCGACCTGCGTCCCGCTTCGACTCCCCGCGCCAGCAATGCCTCCCCGACGCCGTGGTCGAAGGTCCAGACGAACGACCCGGAGAAGGCGGCGGCCATCGAGAGGACCCACCAGGTGCCGCTTCGCTCGGCCAGGTCGGCGGCCTCCTCCATTGCGGGCAGGATGCTCCGATCGGCGCCCGCGAAGATGCTCGAGACGGCGAACCCTCCGAGGGCGTAGCTCAGGGCCGCGCTATCCCCGCTCGTGCGGCCGAGGGCCACGGCGTCGCGCGCCCATCCGGTTGCCTGAGCCGCCCGACCAGACGCTCCCCAGAGCCAGGCCGCCTCACCGAGCAGGCCTGCCGCGAGCGCCTGGTCGGCCGGATCGATCGCGGCCTGGCTGGCGGTCCTGGTGCGAGCGATCTCGATCGCGGCCACCGTGCGGGCATCGTTGTCATCGGACGCGACCCGGACCGCCCAGTACGCCAGCAGGTTCCGGGCCATCCGGACTGCTTCCCAGGGAGCGGCCTCAAGGCCCCACTCGAGGGCCGCGCCGAGGTTTTCCGCGTCGGCGTCCAACCGGTCGAGCCACTCGGCCATCGCCGGGCCCCGCAGCTCCGGCTCGGCGGCCACGGCCATCGCGGCGAAGGCGGCGAAATGCCGATCGGCCAGGGCGGCGACCTCGCCGGCCTCCACGAGCTTCTCCCGGGCGTACTGCCGAATCGTCTCGAGCATCCGGTAGCGGGTGGTTGGGCCCCGATCGACCAGGACGAGCGAACGATCGACGAGCCGGGAGAGCCCGTCGACGAGGTCGAGCTGGTCAAGGTCGGCCGGGCCCTCGCCGACGATTCTGGCAGCCACGCCGGACGTCCAGCCACCGGCAAAGATCGATAGCCGTCGCAGCAGCCGGCGATCGTCCTCGGTCAGGAGGTCCCAGCTCCAGTCGATCAGGGCATGGAGCGTCTGCTGGCGCGGCACCGCCGTGCGGCGCCCACCGGCCAGGAGCCGGAAGCGGTCGCCCAGACGGACAGCGATGTCCTCCGTCGACATGACCGAGACGCGCGCGGCCGCCAGCTCGATCGCGAGGGGGATGCCGTCGAGGCGGCGACAGATCTCGGCCACCGAGGCCAGGTTGTCGTTGCCGAGGGTGAAATCCGGATCGACGGCGCTTGCCCGCTCGGCAAACAGCCGGACGGCCTCCGTCGCCGCCGCGGCCTCGAAGGCACCCGCAGCCGCGCCCTGGACCCGGGCATGCTGGCTATCAAGGACTGGGCAGGACAGCGACTTCAGCTGGTGGACAGCCTCCCCCTGGACCGCGAGTGCTTCCCGGCTCGTGGCGATGATTCGGAGACCCGGCGCCGCCGCGACGAGCCGGCCGACAACCGCCGCCACGCCGTCGACGAGATGTTCGGCGTTGTCGACGAGGAGGAGGAGCTCCTTGTCGGCGATGAAGGCAGTCACGGTCGCCATCGCCGGCAGGCCGGGCAGCTCGGGGGCACCGAGCGCCCGGGCGATCTCCGATGCGATTTGCGACTGGTCGGTCAACGGCGCGAGCTCGGCCAGCCAGGTCCCGTCGGCAAAGCGATCCTCGAGATGGGCCGCCACCTCGAGCATGAGCCGGGTCTTGCCCGTTCCGCCGGTCCCGATCAGGGTCACCAGGTGGTGGCGGGCGATGAGCGTCTCGACCTCGGCCAGATCCGATTCTCGTCCGACGAAGGACGTGACCTGGACCGGCAGGTTCGAGCGCCGCGTGCTGAGCGACCGGAGCGGCGGGAATTCGCTCGGCAGGTCGGGCGCCACGAGCTGGAAGACCTGTTCCGGCCGATCGAGGTCCCGGAGGCGGTGAGAGCCGAGGTCCCGGAGCTCCATGGTCGCCGGCAGGCGGTCGCGGGCGAGGACAGCCGCCACGGCCGACAGGATGACCTGGCCGCCGGACCCAATCGCCAGGATCCGGGCGGCCCGGTTGAGGGCCGGCCCGAAGTAGTCGCCGTCGCGTGACTCGGCCGTGCCCGCGTGGATCGCCATCCGGACCCGCAGCGGGCCGGTCTCGCCCCAGGCGGCATCCCGGAGCGCCACCTGGGCCGCAACGGCCGCCCGGACGGCAGCGAGCTGGTCGTCGAAGACGGCCAGCAACCCGTCGCCCGTTGTCTTGATGACGGTCCCCTGCGATCCCTCGACGGCGGCGCGGAGGAGTCCGTCGTGGAGCGCGAGCGCAGGGCCCATCGCGGTGGCGTGGTCCTCCCAGAGTCGGGTGCTGCCCTCGATGTCGGTGATCAGGAAGGTCGACAGCCCCGCCGGCCGCGGGGCCGTCGCAGCCGGAGCCGCCAGGGTCGACTCGGTCATCGTTGGCCGCCGCTACGCGGCGTTGGACCGCGTGCGCTCGACGAACCGCCCGATTCGCTCGAGGGCCTCCTCGAGCTTCTCGTAGCTCGTGGCGTAGCACGCCCGGACATGGCCCTCGCCCGATGGCCCGAACGCCCCGCCCGGAACCACCGCGACGTGCTCCTCGGCGAGGAGGCGCTCGGCGAAGGTCTCCGAGTCAAGACCGGTGGACGTGATCCGGGGGAAGGCATAGAAGGCGCCGCGCGGCTCGAAGGTGTCGAGGCCCAGGGCGTTGAAGCCGTCGACGACGAGGCGCCGGCGGCGGTCGTATTCGGCGAGCATGCGTTGCACGTCGGGCTCTCCCTCGACGAGCGCAACGAGCGCCGCATCCTGGGCGACGGTCGGGGCGGACATGATCCCGTACTGGTGGACCTTGACGATCCCCTCGAGGATCCCCGCCGGCGCGGCAAGCCAGCCGACCCGCCAGCCGGTCATGGCATAGGCCTTCGAGAAGCCGCCCATCAGGATCGTCCGCTCGCGCATGCCCGGCAGCGACGAAAAGGCGCGATGAGTGTACGAGCCATACGCCAGGCGGTCGTAGATCTCGTCGCTGTAGACGAGAAGATCGTGGCGGACGGCGATCTCGGCCAGCGCATCCTGGATGGCCGGCGTCAGGACGGCGCCCGTGGGGTTGCATGGATAGCCGAGGAAGAGGGCCTTGGTCCGCGGCGTGATCGCCGCCTCGACCGCCTCGGGATCGAGGGCAAAGTCGTCCTCGAAGCGCGTCCCGACGTGGACCGCCGTGCCGCCGGCGAAGACGATCGCCGGCACGTAGGCGACATACGAGGGCTCGTGGAGGATGACCTCGTCGCCCGGATCACAGGTTGCGCGAAGAGCGAGGTCGACCGCTTCCGAGGCACCGACGGTGATCAGGAGCTCGCGGGCCGGGTCGTAGCTGACCTCGTAGCGGCCCTCGAGATGTCGGCCGAGCGCGCGTCGCAGCTCGACGGTCCCGTAGTTGGACGTGTAGTGGGTTCGGCCCTCGCGGAGCGACTCCACGCCGGCCTCGACGATGTGGCGGGGCGTGTCGAAGTCGGGCTCCCCCACCCCGAGGCTGATGACGTCGTCCATCGTCGCCAGGATGTCGAAGAACTTGCGGATCCCCGACGGCGGCACGGCCAGGACGCGCTCCGACAGGGCTCGCTCGGCGAGCGGCGGGCGCGACGAAACCGGACTTGCCGCTCGGGTCTCCATCGTCGCCAAGCCTACGCCATCGAGGCCGTGGATCCGGCCCCGGTCACCTGGCCGCCGGATAGGTGCGGGCGCGGCGGGCCAGGGCAACAGCCTCGCCGGCGATCGCCTCGCGTGCGGCCGCGGTGTCGGCTCGCAGCGTTCGGTCGATCAGGTCGGCGACCGCGGCCATCTCGGCGGCCCCGTAGCCCCGCTCGGCAACGCTCGACGTGCCGAGGCGGATACCCGACGGCACCTCGGGATTGCCCGGATCGAACGGGATCATGTTCCGGTTGCTGAGGATCCCGACGGCCTCGAGGGCGCGCTCGGCGACATCGCCGGTCGTCCCCCGCGGGCGAAGGTCGACGAGGACCATGTGGGTGTCCGTCCCACCCGCAACGAGGCGATCGCCGCGCGCCGCGAGGCCCTCGCCAAGAGCCCGCGCGTCATCGACGATCCGCTGCTGAACCCTCCGGAACCAGGGCCCGGCCGCGATCCGGAAGGCGACGGCCTTGCCCGCGATGCGCCCGAAATCCGGGGCGCCCTGCGTCCCCGGGAAGATCGCCCGGTCCACCTTCCGGGCGTGCTCGGCCCGCGAGAGGATCACCCCGCCGTGGGGCCCGAGGAGCGTCTTGTACGTCGTGAACGTCACGAAGTCGGCATGGGGCACCGGGCTGGGCACGACGCCCGCAGCGACGAGGCCGGCGATGTGGGCCATGTCGACGTGGAAGAGCGCGCCGGCCTCCCGGGCGATCTCGGCAAGCGCCTCGTAGTCGATGAGCCGTGGGTAGGCGCTGGCGCCGGCGATGAGCAGCTTCGGCTGGTGGCTGCGGGCAAGGTCGCGGACCTCGTCCAGGTCGATCTGCTCGTCCGTCGGGCGGACGCCGTAGTGGGCGAAGTCGTAGACCCTGCCGGTGATCGAGGCCGGGTCGCCGTGCGAGAGGTGGCCGCCGTGGGCCAGCTTCATGGCCAGGACGCGATCGCCAGGCTTGAGGACGGCTTGGTAGACACCCAGGTTCGCGTTGACCCCGGCGTGCGGCTGGACGTTCGCGTGGCCGGCTCCAAACAGGGCCCTGGCCCGCTCGATCGCCAGCGTTTCGACGCCATCGACCCAGGCCGTGCCGCGGTGATAGCGCCGGCCCGGATAGCCCTCGCCGGTCTTGTTGCCGAGGACGCTGCCGAGGGTCTCCAGGACGGCCACCGGAGCGCTGCTCTCCGAGGCGATGAGGTCGATGGTGTCGGCCTGGCGGGCCCGGTCCGCCACGATCAACCCGGCGATCTCCGGGTCGAGGTCGGCCAGCGACGCGCCGAGGATGTCGAGCCCGACAAGGCCGTCGACCGCGGGGCCTGTTCCCGCGATGACTTCGCCGGCCATGGCCGCGGTCAGCTCGCCGCCGCGAGCAGGGCGGCCCGCTCCCCGGGCGTCGGCCCGGTCGGATCGTCGGCTTCGGCGAGCTGGGCCGGCTCCTCCCCGCGCCAGGCGGCCGCGGCTGTGAGGCCCTCGAAGGCCCGCGCCGCGCGGAAGAGCATGAGCTCGCTCCAGGCCGGCCCGATGAGCTGCAGGCCGACCGGCAATCCCTCGGACAGGCCGCACGGGATGGAGATGCCGGGCAGGCCGGCCATGTTGACCGGCAGGGTGCAGGCATCGGAGAGGTACATCGACACGGGGTCAGCCGTCCTGGACCCGAAGCGGAACGCGACCGACGGCGAGGTCGGGGCGACGAGAGCGTCGATGCCGGTGGCAAAGACGTCGTCGAAGTCGCGCTTGATGAGCGTCCGGACCTTCTGGGCCTTCACGTAGAAGGCGTCGTAGTAGCCGGCCGAGAGGGCGTAGGTCCCGAGCATGATCCGGCGCTTGACCTCGGCCCCGAAGCCCTCGCCGCGCGTGGCGAGGTAGTCGGCGATGAAGTCCGCCCCCTCCAGGCGCCGCGAGCGCCCGAAGCGGACACCGTCGTAGCGGGCCAGGTTGGCTGAGGCTTCGGCCGGGGCCACGATGTAGTAGGTGGCCAGCCCGTAGTCGGTGTGGGGCAGGCTGACCTGCTCGACCGTCGCGCCGGCATCCTCGAGGAAGGCCACGCTCTCGTGGATCCGCCGCTCGACATCGGGGTCCATGCCGGCGACGAAGTACTCCCGCGGCAGGCCGAACCGCTTGCCCCGCAGCCAGGCGACCGCCTCGTCGTCTGATTCCGGCAGCTGGAGCAGCTGGTCCGGGACCGGCTCGGGCGCCGAGGTCGAGTCGCGGGCGTCGCGACCCGAGACGGCGTGAAGCAGGGCCGCCGCGTCGCGGGCGTCGCGGCCGAAGGGCCCGATCTGGTCCAGCGACGAGGCGAAGGCAACGATCCCGTAGCGGCTCACCCGCCCGTACGTCGGCTTCATCCCGACGATGCCGCAGAGGGCGGCCGGCTGGCGGATCGAGCCGCCGGTGTCGGTCCCGAGCGACAGTGGAACGTGGTGGGCGGCCACCGCGGCGGCCGAGCCGCCGCTGCTTCCCCCGGGCACCGTGTCGAGGTCCCACGGATTGCTGACCGGCCCGAACGCCGAGTACTCGTTCGACGAGCCCATCGCGAACTCGTCCATGTTGGTCTTGCCGAGGAAGACCGCCCCGACATCGCGGAGCCGCTCCACGATGTGGGCGTCGTAGGGGGCTCGATAGCCGTCCAGGATCCGGGAGCCGGCGGTGCATTGGCCACCCTCGACGGAGATCAGGTCCTTGAGGCCGACCGGGATGCCGTGCAGGGGATGGAGGGCGGCGATGGTGCCCGGGCCCCCGGCGCGGGCCGCGTTCATCGCCTCGTCGGCCGCGTCGGCCTGGCGCAGCGAGCCCTCGCGATCGATCACCAGCCAGGCATTCAGGGCCCGGTTCTGGCGCTCCGCCACGGCAAGGTGGGCCTCCGTCAGGGCCCTTGATGACGTCTCGCCGGCCCGCAGCTGGGCGGCCATCTCATGCGCCAGGAGCCGGGTCAGGTCGGTGGTCATCGCGTGGCCGTCGCAGCGTCAGGCGCCATCGCCGCCGAGGATCGGGGGGACGACGATGAAATCGCCCGATCGCTGGGGGGCATTGGCCAGGATCGGCCCGGCGGGCAGGGACGCCGTGACGACGTCATCCCGGAGGATGTTCTCGAGCTCGATGGTCTGGGCCGTCGGCGCGATCGCGTCCGTGTCGAGCTCGGCCAGCTTCATGTACTGGTCGAGGATGTGGTTGAGCTGGCCCTGGAGCCGGTCGAGCTCGTCGGGCGACATGCCGAGTCGGGCGAGGTACGCCACGTGCTCGACGTCCGAGCGAGTCAGTCCGGCCACCCCGGGATGATAGCCGAGCGGTTCCGGCGGCCCGCGACGCCGGCACGGCTGCACGCCAGCCGAACCTCGCGCTCGGCCGACCGCGACGAAAGTCCTGCCCTGGTGCACCGGCCGGGTGATGGCCTCGCCGGACCTTCGCAGGCATGCTTTCGAGGCCCTCCGACAAGACCTTCGATTCCGAGGCTCCTGTGACGATCCTGACGGCCTGCCTGTCCTGCGGCACGCCTGCCCGCTCGGCAACGAGCACATTCTGTGGCCGCTGCGGCCGTCCGTTCGGGGCCGAGCCTCCAGCCCACATCGAGCTTCCGATCTGTCCCGTCTGCTACCGCTCGTCAGATGACGACGGCCGCTTTCCGAGTGCCGCCCTGCAGGGCCTCCGGATGGACCTCCCGCGCCACATCGATGAGCACGACCAGCATCCGGTCGGCGACGACGACTATCTGGAGTCGCTCCGGGAAGGTTCGCGGATCCGGATCGGGCGCTGGATGGCCCCCTTTGACCTCGTTCGCCGGTACCTCGTGACCGGCTCCCTCGACGGCGGCCGCCGCCGCCAGTTCGAGCACGACCTGATCGTCACGGCGATGACCCAGCTGGCCCGCTTCGGCCCCGACGCCGTGATCCTCGGCGACCAGCCCGAGTGGCGAGCGGCCCGGGAGGCCGTCGCCGAGCTCATGGACCGCTTCCACGCCCCCGCCTCGGTGCGACGCTCGGCGTAAGCCGGGTGGCGCCGCTAGGCCGGCACCGATCCCCCACTGCGTGCCGCGTCCAGCGCCCGGCGCGCCTGACCCAGGTGCACCCGGTCGTGGCCGGCCGCAAGCCTGAATGTGAGGTCGAGGCTCTCGGGGCCGCGCTCGCGGTGCATCCCGACCCGTGCCCGATCCCCTGCCGAGAGGCGTGACCAGAGGGTGAGATTCGACGCCCGGATCGTCTCGAAGACGCCGAGCAGCTCCTCGACGTCATCGTCGTTGTGTCGCAGGTGCTCGACCCAGAGCGCCTGGTCGTAGCCGACGAGGTCGGGCTCGTCGTGGGCCAGGATCCAGCGATACCGACCGGCGACCACGAGCTCGCCGTCGACGATGTGGCCGATGCACTCGAGGACGGACCACTCGCCGGGCTCGGGTCGGGTCCGGAGGAGCGGTCCCGCCGCCGCGACGATGGCGCGCAGGGCAGGCCCCATCTCGGCCTGGGCGAGCGCGGGATCATCGTCGCCGAGCGCAGCGAGGAGGCTCTGCTGGTAGGCGTGGGCCTCCCGGAGCGGATCCGGTTCGATCACTGGCGTCCTCCGTTTCGATGCTTCGGCACGACGATGAACCCGAGCTCCACGGTCACGCGCCACCCCCGCCGGCCAGGAGCTCCCTGAAGGCCGCCGCATCGAGGATCGGGACGCCGAGGGCCTCGGCCTTGGCGAGCTTGGAGCCGGCGCCCGGCCCGGCCACGACATAGTCGGTCTTCTTCGAAACGGAGCCGCCGGGCTTCCCGCCGGCTGCCCTCACGGCCTCCTCGGCCTCCTCGCGGCTGAAGCCCTCGATCGTCCCCGTCACGACCACGGTCTTGCCCGCGAGGGGTCCCGTGCTGGCGGCGGCCCGGGGTGCCGGTAGCTCGACCTCCACGCCGGCGTCAGCGAGGTCTTCGAGGACACCCCGGCCGGGACCGCCTTCGCCTAACCAGGCGGCCAGCGCCGTCGACACGGTTGGGCCGATGCCCTCGACCTCCTCGAACCGCGCCGGCTCATCTACGGCCACGCGCTCGAGATGCGCGGCCGCCCGACGAAGCCAATCGTCACCGGCCGGGACCTCGGCAGCGAGCCAGGCGGCGAGCTCGATCGCGGTGGTCCAGCCGACCTGGGGGATCCCGAGCGCGGCGATCACCCGTTCGAGCGGCCGCCGCCGGGACTTCTGGATCGCCGCGTACAGGTTCTCGGCACTCTTCTTCGCGAAGCGCTCCAGGGACTCCAGGTCTTCCACGCGCAGGCGATAGAAGTCGCCGCGACGCTTGACCAGGCCGCGCTGGAGGAGCTGCTCGAGGACGTGCCAGCCAGCGCCCTCAATGTCCATCCCGCCGCGGCCCGCGAAATGGCCGAACTCCTGGGAAACCCGGGCCGGGCAGGCAAGGTTCGGGCAGTAGTGGCGAACCGCGCCCTCGTCCTGGACGATGGCCGTGCCGCAGACCGGGCAGGTCGCAGGCATCGACCACTCCCGCTCCGCGCCGGTCCGGCGCTCGGTGATCGGCCGCACGACCTCGGGGATGACATCGCCGGCCTTCTGGAGGACCACCCAGTCGCCGATCCGGATGTCCTTCCGGCGGACCTCGTCGAGGTTGTGGAGGGTCGCCCGGGCGACGGTCGAGCCGGCGACCTTCGTCGGCCGGAGGTGGGCCACCGGGGTGAGGGTCCCGGTCCGCCCGACGTAGGCCACGATGTCTTCGAGAAGGGTCTCGACCTGCTCGGGCGGGAACTTGTAGGCGATCGCCCAGCGCGGCGCCCGGGAGACCATCCCGAGGCGCTCCTGGTGGTCGAAGCGGTCGACCTTGAGGACGACGCCGTCGGTCTCGTAGGGCAGGTCGTGGCGCTTCTCGCGCCAGGCGTCCGTGAACTCGATCACCCCTTCGATGTCGATGCCGGCGGCGTGATTCGGGTTGACGGCAAAGCCCAGGGCATCCAGGCGGGCCAGGGCACCGGATTGAGTGGCCACGGCGGCGCCGGCCGCCGATTCGACCTCCTCGATCAGCTGGTACGTCCACGTGCTCAACTGCCGGTTCGCGGTGACGGCGGGGTCCTTCTGGCGGAGCGATCCGGCCCCGGAGTTCCGGGGGTTGGCATACAGGGGCAGGCCGGCTTCCTCACGCTCGGCGTTGATCCGGGCGAACTCGCTCTTGGGCATGAAGACCTCGCCCCGGGCATCGAGCGTCGCCGGCTCCTTCAGCCGAGCGGGCACGCTCTTGATCGTGCGCAAGTTGGCGGTCACGTCCTCGCCGGTCGTCCCGTCGCCGCGGGTCGCGCCCTGGACGAAGCGCCCCCGCTCGTAGCGGAGGGTGATGGCGAGGCCGTCGATCTTCAGCTCCGCCACGTAGGTCAGGTCGGGTGCCGGCTCGGGCGCGGCCGGCAGGCCGAGGCCACGCCGGGCCCGGGCGTCGAAGGCCCGCAGCTCATCGTGGCTGAAGGCATTCGAGAGCGACAGCATCGGCCGCCGATGGCGGACCTCGTCGAAGGTCCCGGCGAGCTGGGCCCCCACCCGCTGGGTCGGCGAGGCGGGCGTGATCAGGGCCGGGTAGGCCGCCTCGAGGGCCACGAGGCGACGGAAGAGCTGGTCGTACTCGGCGTCCGTGAGGACCGGGGCGTCGGCCTCGTAGTAGGCCTTGTTGGCCGCCTCGATCCTGGCCGCGAGGTCCGCATGCCGCGCCGTGGCCAGCCCTTCGTCGAGCGCTGCCGCCTCCTCGATGAGGGCGGGGTAGACGGGCAGGCCATCGCGCCCGAGCGCGGCGTCGGAGCTGCCGGTGGGTGCCTCGTTCGTCATCGAGGCAAGGATACGGAGCGCGGCCTCGCGACGACTCGGGCAAAATCCCCGGGTGCCGCCGACGCCCGACCTCGCCACCGAACGCCTGCGCCTCCGCGGCTTCCGCGAAGCCGATCGCGCGCCGTTCGCGGCGATGAACGCCGACCCGAGGGTCATGGAGCACTTTCCGCGGGCTTTGACCCGGGCCGAGAGCGACGCCTTCGTCGATCGGATCATCGCCCGCTGGGTCCAGGACGGCCACGGGCTATGGGCCGTGGAGCGCCTTGCCGACGGGCGATTCCTGGGCTTCACGGGCCTCGTCCTGGAACGCTTCGACTTCCCGTTCGCGCCGGCCGTCGAGGTCGGCTGGCGGTATGCCGTCGACGCCTGGGGGCACGGCTACGCGACCGAGGCGGCGCGGGCCGTGGTTCGATTCGGGTTCGAGGAGCTGGCCCTCGGCGAGATCCTGTCGTGGACCATCCCGACCAACGCTCCGTCGCGCCGGGTCATGGAGCGGATCGGCATGACCCACGATCCGTGTGACGACTTCGACCATCCCCATCACCTGACCAACGACCGGATTCGGCGTCATGTCCTGTACCGACTGCCGAAGGACCGCTGGGAATCCCTGCAGGAGCCGCGGTAGCCGGCGCCACTGGCGACGGCGATGGAGTCACAACCCGCGCCACCAACCCGTCTGGCCGAGGTGCTTACCCGCCTTCGGTCGATCGGGCTCGTGGCCCTTCGAGGGCTCGCCCTGTTCCTGCCAGCGTTCACCGTCATCGGGATCATCGGGGAGCTTCGGGGCCGGACGTCGGACGTCAGCCTCTGGTGGATCGACCTTCGCGACCTGCCGCTGGCCGGTCGTCTCGCCCTGCTCCTCGCGTTTGCCAGCTTGCTCGTTTGGTGGGCAGTCCGTGCCGAGGGCGGCGGTCGCCTGCGCTGGGTGACGGTCGTGGTGTGTCGGGTCCTGGGCGCGGTGGCGGCCCGCGGCGGGGGCCGGGTCTAACCCGGGGTGGGGGGGGGGGATTTGCGGCCGGCGATAGGCGCACCGGGCGC
>JBEPVB010000020.1:0-28131 GCA_041691215.1 Chloroflexota bacterium | reverse complement strand
CCAACATCGGTCCAGGAGCGCTGACCCGGTCCCCCCGCGGCGCCAGTGCATTCGTGCACGGACCGATGTTCGTGATTGCCACGGCGCTGCGTTCCGAGGGCTTCCGCCGTCGGTAGGGTATGAGCATGGTGGAGGGCATCGCCGGAACCGCGGCCAAATCCGCGGATCCGATTGCCCTCCGAGTCACTGAGCATTACGAGAGGCGCGGGCGAGAGCTGTGGGGGCTCGCCCGCCGCCTCGGCGCCTCGGAAGACCAGGCGGCCGATATCGTCCAGGAGGCACACCTTCGACTCTGGCGGGAGCTGAGCGAGGGCCGCGCCGTCCTGGATATCGACGCCTGGGTCTTCCGCGTCACGTATCGGCTCGTGATGGATCAGCACCGCCTCGGGCGGCGCGTTCGCGAGCTCGTCGGCCGGCTCACCGACACTCGCCCCCAGACGGTCATCCACGCCATCGATGACCGCCTCTCGATTTGGCCCATGGTCGACCGCCTGCCAGCCCGTGAGCGGGCAACGCTGTATCTGCGCTACCGGGTTGACCTCACGTTCGAACAGATCGGCGAGGTCATGGGCATCACCACCGCGTCCGCCCGCACCTACGCCAGCCGTGGCACCGAACGCCTCCGGGCAACGCTGACGGCGCTCGAGGGAGACGACCATGCATAGCCACGAGATCGAGCGGCGGTTGCGCCTGCCCGCGCCGGATGAGCCGGCCCTGCTGCCTGAGCTCGTCCTACCGCTGCCACGCGTGGGAACCCGAACCGGATGGAGTGGCGTTCGAGGCGGTCCGGCGTGGCAGTCGTCCGCATTCCTCTCGCCACGGATCGCCCTGGCGGTGCTGGCTCTGCTGCTGGCCCTCGTCGGCGCGATCGTGAGCGGTGCGCTGCGCCTCAATCGCCTGCCCAATCCCTTCGCGTCGAGTTACACGTTTGCCGCCCGCGGGGTCGCGATCCAGTACCCCAAGAGCTGGCACGTCGTGGCCTCGATGAATCCATCCAACGACCAGGGCGGGTGGACCACCCTGATCGTCTCGAACCTTGGCGTGGACGGTTGCTCGATCGATCAGATCGGAACGGCCACGCTGCCGGTTGCCGGCCCCAGCGGCGATGCCAAAGCGACCCCCGGTGACCAGACCGGAGCGGTGTATGCGACGGAGGATCGGATCTTCGAATGCGTGGTGGGCAAGCCGATGCAGCCCGGCGAGGTCCGGCTCGTCCTGACCCGCGGCTATCCGCAGCGGATCGCGATCGGGCCGATCGAGCCCTTCGACGCGACGAAGTGGTTCGGACTCGATGCGGGCTCAGGATCACTCTCGTTCTACATCCCGACCGCGGCCGACGGCTGGACGACCACGGTCGATCAGCGGCCAGCCAAGCTGGTCGTCGAGACGACCTCGATCATCCCGAAGGCTGACGAAGTCCGGACGTTGGGCGTGTATCCCCCAGGCGGCGGCCCGGACCTCTGGTTCGTTCGGGCCACGCTGCGCGGCCCCGATCTGGAGACCCTCCGGACGGAGGTCGATGCCGTGGCCCGGTCACTGACCTTCGACCAGCACTTGCCGCCCCTTGACGAGGCACGTCGCGACTCCGTGCTCGCCCGCCAGATCGACAACCTGGACCGCGAGACGCGCAGGGACCGCGGCAGCGACCTTTACGGCTGCTTCCCTCGATCGCCCGGCGCACGGGCGGCCACGATCAACGACCGGCTCTACGAGTACGGGCCCGACGGGCCGCTCGTCGAGCCGGTCCCTGTCACCTGCACCACCACGATCGAGCCGACGCCGCTCGGGCTGTGGCACGCCACGCTCGTGATCTCCTGGGATGCCGGCGACGGGTATGCCGCTGGCAGCTGGGGCTGGGAGCTCCATTTCGACGGCGATGGCTCGCCGGCCAATGGGGGCTCGGGCCAGCTCTTCGGTCGGGTCGGCGAGTATCCCTATCCGGGCAGGGTCGCCGCGCTGCCAGCGCCGCTGACCGAGCCGCTCGTGGTACCCGTGGGATCGATCATCGAGGTCCTTTCCCCGGGCATCGACGCGAACAGCGCGGCGGCTCAGGCCCTCGCCCAGGCGTCGGACCCCGCAATCGGGGACGCATCTCAGATCGACGCCCGGCCGGGGACCCGCCTGAACGTGGTCGGTGGGCCTGTCATGCACGCGGGCTTCGACTGGTACCTCGTCGAATGGCAGCACGGGATGTCGGTCGGATCGGAATTCGCGTGGCTGCCCTCGACTGACGGCGCTCGGCCCCTGATCAAGGTCGTCAGCCCGGCCTGCCCGAGTGGGGACGCCCAGGTCGGCGCCCTGGTCGCCGTCAAGGCCGCCGAGCGGGTCCTCTGCTTCGGGGACCGCCAGCTTTCCCTGGACCCGGTCATCGTCGGGCTCGAGCCCGGCGGGAACGGCGAAGTTGGCGGCGATCCGGCGTGGCTCGCCAAGGACTCGCCCTGGCGCCTGTACGGCGCGGGCGGCATCGATGGCGTGGATCCGCCATTGGCCGTGGCCATCGCCCCGGACCTCGGTGACTCCTTGCCCACCGGCACCTGGCTCAGCGTCCAGGGGCACTTCGACGACGCGGCCGCCGCGACGTGCCATCGGACCTTCCCCGAGGGTTGGGGCGGGGTCGCCGAGACGGCCGACATGCAGCACCAGCGCTGCAACGAGCTCTTCGTGGTCACGAGCTTCGAGAAGCGAGGCGCGCCATGAGCCTCCGGATGCGGACGACTGCCCCCCTCGCCGACCCGGCGCTCGCCTGGTGCGACGTGGTCCACGCCCTGGCCGAGGAACATCAGGCTCGGCGGGCGATCGCGGCCGCGAGTCGTTGGCCGCTGGCCCACGACTGCCCCCGCCACGGGCGCTGGTCGCCGGCAGCTGACGCTGCCGATCCGGATCCTTCGCGAGGTCGCGCGGTCCATCGCCCGTTCTGCTGTCGCGCCTTGGCCTGAAGCTGCCATCGGCGGCGTCGGTTTGACGTCGAATCGAAGCGAACGGTTGACTCCGGCCCTTGGCATCCTCAGCCGGGCAGGCCGCGCGTCGGATGACGCGCAGGAGGACAGCCCGGCGAGGGCCAGGGGCCCTGGAGGGACGGCGCGATGCTCAACCTGCTCATCATCCTGCTCGGGTTGCTGATCCTGATCCTCAGCGTCTCGCTGGGGATCGTCATGCCCGTCAGCCGGGCCGCCGCGGCGACGGCCCGTTGTCACCTCACGCCGGACGGCAAGGTGCCAGGCGTCGGGGCCCGCCACATCTCGGGCGGCGTCCTGGGCGCCGTCATCGGGGCCGTCATCCTGGTGATCGGCCTGTCCGGGCCGCTGGTCGAGGTCCCAGCGGGCAACGTCGGGGTGGTGACGAACTTCGGCCAAGTCCAGGGCACGACGCTCGAGCCGGGCCTCCAATTCGTGATGCCGATCGTCCAGCACGTCGTGAACATCGACACCCGAGTCCAGCCCCACCAGTTCCAGGAGATCGACGCGGCCTCCAAGGAGCTCCAGGAGGTCAAGCTGACCGGGACGATGAACTACCACATCGATGGCCAGTTCGCGTCCGATCTCTACCAGCGGGTCGGCACCGACTTTGCCCCGAAGATCATTGATCCGGCCTTCAACGACTTCATCAAGACGGTCGTCCCGGACTACTCGGTCAACGACATGCTGGCCAAGCGCGACGAGATCCGGTCGTTGGCCAAGACCCAGCTCGCTGCCAACCTGGCCCAGTACCACATCATCGTCGACGACATCTACATCGCCAACATCGCCTTCTCGGATGCCTTCCAACAGGCGATCGAGGACAAGCAGGTCGCCCAGCAGCGGGTCCAGACGGAGCAGCAGATCCTGGCCCAGAAGCAGATCCAGGCCCAGCAGGTGGTGGCCGCGGCCAAGGGCGAGGCCGATGCCAACGTGACCCTTGCCGATGGCCAGGCCAAGGCCAACCAGCTCCTTGCGGCCTCCCTGTCCGACCAGATCCTCCAGTATCAGTACATCCAGAAGCTGACCGACAAGATCACCGTGATGCTCCTGCCGTCCGGCAACCAGACGATCTTCGATCTCAAGTCGCTGCTAGGGCAGACGGGAACGCCGGCACCCTCGGCGGCGCCCTAGACGCGCCGCGCCGCATCCGTGGGGGCGCCGCCCGACGCCAACGTCACCCCGGCGCACGAGGACCCGTCCCTCGATTGGGCGTACGATGCCGGGCAGTACATGACCCCAGTCGAACTGCGCGGGAGAGACCGCCGGGACGCCGGGCGCCGCGGAGCATCGCGCTCCAGGGGCCGGACGTGACCGACGGCGCCGACGGAGCAACGGCCCGGAACCTCTCAGGCACCAGGGACCGCGCAGGGATGGGGACGCTGGAGAGCGTTGAGGACGGGAGCAATCCCGCGAGCGCGCGCCGACGGAGGAACCCGCGGTCGCAGAACGCGACCCTGGGGACGCTCTCAGGCACCAGGACAGCGGGGCACCGAGGAGGTGCTACCGGTGTCCGCCACGAAGCCTGAGCTGGAATTCGCCGATCGCCACATCGGGCCTGACGCGGCCGATGTCGAGGCGATGCTGCGCGTCGCCGGTCACGAGACGCTCGATGCCCTCATCCGGGCCACGGTGCCCAAGGCCATCCTCCGCGACGGCGACCTGCACCTGCCGGCGGCCCGCTCCGAGGCCCAGGCCCTCGACGACCTGCGGGCCATGGCCGCAGCCAACACGCCCCTTCGGACGATGCTCGGGATGGGCTACCACGACACCATCACCCCGCCGGTCATCCAGCGCAACGTCCTCGAGAACCCGGCCTGGTATACGGCCTACACGCCCTACCAGCCGGAGATCGCCCAGGGTCGACTCGAGGCCCTGATCAACTTCCAGACCGCGATCTGCGACCTCACCGGCATGGAGATCTCCAACGCCTCGCTCCTCGACGAGGGCACCGCGGCGGCAGAGGCCGTCACGCTCTGCCACAGCGTCTCGAGCGCCCACGACGGCAACCTCGTCCTGGTGGACGCGGACACCCATCCGCAGACCATCGGCGTCATCCGGACGCGGGCGGAGCCGCTCGACGTCGAAGTCGTCGTCGGGACACCGGCCGAGCTCCTGGCGCGGGCGGGCGGGCCTAACGAGGGCGAGCGACCCTACGCCATGCTCCTCTCGTACCCCGGTTCGTCCGGGGCAGTCCGCGACCTCCGCGCGGACATCGAGGCGGCCCACGCCGCCGGGGTCCTCGTCATCGTGGCCACCGATCCGCTCGCGGCCGTCCTCCTCGAGAGCCCAGGCGCGCAGGGCGCCGACGTTGTGATCGGAACCAGCCAGCGCTTCGGGGTCCCGATGGGCAACGGCGGCCCGCATGCCGCATTCCTCGCCACGCGCGACGGGTTCAAGCGGGCACTGCCGGGCCGGCTGGTGGGCGTGAGCGTGGACGCCGACGGCACGCCCGCCTACCGGCTCACCCTCCAGACGCGCGAGCAGCACATCCGTCGCGAGCGGGCGACCTCGAACATCTGCACCGCCCAGGTCCTCCTGGCGGTCATCGCCAGCATGTACGCCGCGTGGCACGGACCCGAGGGCCTGCGCACGATCGCCGAGCGGGTCCACGTCCGCGCCGCGGCGATCGCGGCTGGGCTCGACGGGGTGGACGGGCTGACCCTCCGTCACCACATCTACTTCGACACGATCGCCCTCGAGGCCGGCATGCCCAACCGGGCGGACACCCTCGTCCGGGCCGCCGCCGGGGCAGGCTACGAGGTCCGCCGCCTCGATGCCACCGGGGTGGGCATCACGACCGATGAGACGACCACCGAGGCCGATGTCGCGGCGGTCATCGCGGCCCTGGGCGGTTCCAGTCCCACCAAGGCCATCGCGGCCAAGGCCGCCACGGCGTCCCTGCCGGCGGCCAACCGTCGCTCTGACCCCATCCTGACCCATCCGGTCTTCTCGCTCAATCGCTCGGAGACCGAGATGCTCCGCTACATCTTCCGGCTGGCCGAGAAGGACGTGACCCTGACCCGGTCGATGATCCCGCTCGGCAGCTGCACGATGAAGCTGAACGCGACGACCGAGATGATGGGCATCGGGCTGGCCGGCTTCGCCCGCGTCCATCCGTTCGCGGATCCGGCGCGGCTGCCCGGCTACGCCGGTCTGTTCGCCGACCTCGAGACCTGGCTGGGCGAGATCACCGGCTTCCCGGCCGTGAGCCTCCAGCCCAACGCCGGCTCCCAGGGTGAGTACGCCGGCCTGCTCGCGATCCGGGGCTGGCATGCCTCACGCGGCGAGAGCCATCGGCGCGTCTGCCTCATCCCGGCCTCCGCCCACGGCACGAACCCGGCCAGCGCCGTCATGGCCGGCTATCGCGTCGTCGTCGTGGCTACCGACCCGCACGGCAACGTCGATCTCGATGACCTCAAGGCCAAGATCGCCGCCTACGCGGCCGATCTCGGGGCCCTGATGATCACCTACCCCAGCACCCACGGCGTCTTCGAAGAGGCGATCGTCGAGATCTGCCGCCTCGTCCACGAGGCGGGCGGCCAGGTCTACATGGACGGCGCCAACATGAACGCCCAGGTGGGCCTGTCGCGACCCGGCGACATCGGGGCCGATGTCTGCCACCTGAACCTGCACAAGACGTTCGCCATCCCCCACGGGGGTGGGGGACCGGGCATGGGCCCGATCGGGGTGGCCGAGCATCTCGCGCCGTTCCTGCCGGGCAAGGGGCTCGAGGATCGTGGGCGCGTCTCGTCGGCGCCCTTCGGCAGCGCCAGCATCCTGCCGATCTCGTGGGCCTACCTCGCGATGCTCGGGGCCGACGGGGTCCGGCGCTCGACCGAGATCGCGATCCTCAATGCCAACTACCTCGCCGCGCGGCTGCGGGATGCCTACCCGGTCCTGTACGTCGGCGCGAACGGCACCGTGGCCCACGAGTGCATCCTCGACTGCCGGCCACTCTCCGCGGCCAGCGGCGTGACGGTCGATGACATCGCCAAGCGGCTCATGGACTTCGGCTTCCACGCCCCGACGATGAGCTTTCCGGTTGTGGGGACGCTCATGATCGAGCCCACCGAATCCGAGTCCAAGGCCGAGCTCGATCGCTTTGCCGAAGCCCTCCTCGCCATCCGCGCGGAGGTTGCCGAGATCGAGTCCGGGGCGGTTCCCGTCGCCTCGTCGGCGTTGCGGAACGCGCCCCATACTGCGGCCGACCTGCTGAGCGAGGAATGGGCCCGCCCGTATAGCCGGGCGGCCGGCGCCTTTCCCGCGCCGTGGGTCCGCCATCGCAAGTACTGGCCCCCCGTCCGCCGGATCGACAATGTCTACGGCGATCGCAACGTCGTCTGCGCCTGCCTGCCCGTGGAGGCTTACGCCGAAGCGTCGGGCGAGACCCAACTCCTCGTCATGGAGAAATAGGGCTCGGTTCCGGCGCCGAGCCGCCCCGCCGGGCGGGCCTAGCCGCCCTCGTAGGCGATCTCGCCGTGGAGGCCCTTGTCGAGACCTCCCTCCTCGGTCTCGGCACTGACCCGCACGCGGACCAGCCGGTCGATGAGCCACAGCATCGCGTAGGTGAAGGTCAGCGACCAGACGGCGGCGAGGGCCACGGCGAAGAGCTCGACCCCGAAGAACGACGGGTTGCCGTGGAGGAGGCCGTCGGCGCCGGCCGGGTTCCAGGTCTTCGAGGCGAAGACCCCGAGCAGGATGATGCCCAGCGACCCGCCGACGCCGTGGACGCCCCAGACATCGAGGGCATCGTCGAGCTTGAAGCGGTTCTTGAGGGCCACCGCTCCGTAGCACACGGCGCCGGCCGCGCAGCCGATGATGATGGCGGTGATCGGCGACACGTAGCCGGCGGCCGGCGTGATCGTTGCCAGGCCCGCGACGGCCCCGGTGAGGAGCCCCAGGAACTTCGGGCGCATGGCCAGCCACCAGTCGAGCGCCAGCCAGACGATCGCGGCGAAGGACGCGGCGATGTCAGTGTTGAGGAACGCGACCGCGGTCACCGAATCGACCCGGAACTCCGAGCCGGCATTGAAGCCATACCAACCGAACCACAGGAGGCCCGTGCCGAGCGCCACCAGCGGGATCGAGTGCGGTCCCGGGTCGGCCGTTTGTCGCCGGCCCACGAACAGGACTGAGGCGAGGGCGGCCATGCCGGCGATCGCGTGGACGACGATGCCTCCGGCGAAATCGAGGACGCCCATCTGGGCCAGCCAGCCGCCGCCCCAGATCATGTGGACGAAGGGGAAGTAGACGAACAACAGCCAGCCGGTCAGGAAGAGCAGGTAGGCCCGGAACGTCACCCGATTGGTGAACGCACCGGTGATCAGGGCCGGGGTGATGATCGCGAACATCATCTGGTAGGCGATGAAGACGATCATCGGGATCGTCTCGTTCGGGGACGGCGTGGCCAGGGTGATGCCGTGGAGGAAGGCGAGGTTGAGGTCGCCGATGATGGCGCCCTTGCCGCCCGAGAAGCAGAGCGAGAAGCCGACGACGACCCAGAGGACTGTCGTCCAGCCCATCGAGACGAAGCTCTGCATCATGATCGCGAGGACGTTCTTGCGGCCCACCAGGCCGCCATAGAAGAACGCCAGTCCGGGCGTCATGAGCATGACCAGGCTCGTGCATAGGAGCATGAAGCCGGTGTTGCCGGTATCGAGACCCGTCATCGTCCCTCTCCAGACGTGCAACCTGAACGGCACATCCTAGGCACGCCGTCCAGCCCCCGACAGTCGGCCTTGCAGCGCCGGGGTGCCTTTCCTGGCCGATACACCTCGTTGAATACGCCGTACAGCGAGATGGATGCGCGGAGCAGGGTCGCCGGCGGAGGCGGCAGCCGCGCGGAATCGGTGTCTCGAAGCACCAGGCGGAGGCGATCTGAACATCCCCGGACCCCGGCCGACCCAACTGGACCGGGTCGCCGAGGAGGACCAACGGCTGGCCGTTTCCGGGACGTGCGGCGATGCACCGGAAGGAGGGACGTGGGTACTACGTCGTGGCCATTGTGGCGCTGACGAACGCGCCATAGCGACGGCCCCCGCGGGCCACCAGTCTACGGGCACAAACACCCGCCCGGGTCATGGAACAGGGCGCACACCGTGCGCATCGGGGGATCTCACCTGTTGGATCTGTCGTTCCTGGACGTTCCGTCAAGCGTCCAGCTCCTCATTGCCCTGATCGTGGTGCTCCTCATCGGAGCTGTCGCCGGCGCGGCCGGCTTCGCCGGCACCGCCCTTCGCCGCCAGACCCGGCTCATCGCCGAGCTCACCACGAAGCTCGCGGCCGGCGCCGAGCCGGACGACCTGGACATCCCCCGCCGCATCCATGACCGCGAGCTCCGTGAAGGTTTTGTCCAGCTCGCCGAGCGGATCGCCCAGACATGGACGCTGGCGACGCAGGACCAGCTGACCCAGGTGGCCAACCGCCAGGCCCTCCTGACCCGGCTCGATTCGGAGATCGAGCGGGCGACTCGCTACGGCCGCCAGCTGTCGATCGCGATGATCGACATCGACCATTTCAAGCGCTTCAACGACACCTATGGCCACGCCGCCGGCGACCTGATCCTCCACCGCATCGCCCAGACGATCCAGGAGAGCGTGAGGCGGGTCGATATCGTCGGGCGTTACGGTGGCGAGGAATTCCTGATCATCCTGCCCGAGACCGAGGTCGACGCCGCGGCCTCGATCGCCGAGAAGATCCGCCGCCTCGTCGGTCGCGAGGAGATCATCCTGGCCGACGGGACGGTCGTCGGTGCCACCCTGAGCGCCGGCGTCGCCGGCGGCATGGGTGTCCACATTCGTCTCGACGAGCTGATCCGCGACGCCGACAACGCCCTCTACTCGGCGAAATCCCTAGGCCGTGACCAGGTCTATGTCTTCCACGAAGTCGAGGACGACCGTCGGGTGCGGAAGGCGACGATCCTGCCGGCGGCTCGGGAGGCCGCAATGGAGCTCGGCCGGGCCGCGATGGCTGCGGCCACCGACTCCCTGGCCGCCGTCCTTGGCCAGCGACCGGGCTGGGCGGGCGCACCGTCGACGATGATCGCCGAGTCAGCGATGGCGGTGGCCCACGCTCTCGGGCTGCCCGAAGGCGAGATCGAACGGATCCGGACCGCCAGCCTCCTCCACGATCTCGGCAAGGTCGCCATCCCCGACGAGATCCTGTCCAAGCCGAACGGCCTCAACGAATCGGAGTGGCGGGTCGTCACCGAGCATCCCAAGATCGGCCAGGTCGTCCTCGAGCAGGCCGGCGCCCTGCGCGACGCGGGCACGATCGTCCTCCACCATCACGAGTGGTACGACGGCCGCGGTTACCCCCACGGCCTGTCCGGCCAGCAGATCCCCGTCGGGGCGCGGATCGTGGCGGTCGCCGACGCGTACGAGGCGATGGTCGCCGGCCGGCCCTATCGAACCGCGATCAGCCACGAGATGGCCCTCGAGGAGCTTCGCCGGCATGCCGGCCTGCAGTTCGATCCAGAGGTCGTGACCCAGTTCGTGAGCCTCTTCGCCGAGGGGATGCCTTGGGCACCGTCCGAGGCTGACGGCCACGACCATCCCCACCACGACATGGTCGACGACGGCGAGGTCGAAGATCACGCCGCGATCCACGATGCGCTCCACGCCCGCCGGCTCCACATCGCCGCGGTCGAGAAGCTCGTGGCGGAGGATGACGGCCACGATGCCGCTCCGGCGCGCAAGACGCGCGCCAAGCGCCCGACGGCTGTCCCGCTCCGGACCGGGACCTCCGGATGAGCCGAGCGAAGGGATCTCCGGTCCGCCGACCCACCGCCGTTCTGCTCGCGACACGCGCGGCCGTCGCGGCGCTCGTGCTCGCGGCGGTCCTGCTCCCCGTGGCCACGGTCCAGGCGGGCGGCCCGAGTGCCACGACGAAGCCCCATGGCCACAAGGCCACGCCGACCCCGCCGCCCGTGGTGACGCCCGCCCCGACCCCGAAGCCAACCCCCGCCCCGACCCCGAAGCCAACCCCCACGCCGGTCATCACGCCCGCCCCGACCGCGCGACCGGCGGTCACAGCCGCTCCAACGTCCGCGCCCGCGCCCATCCCTTCCTCGAAGCCCGCGGCCGGGAGGAGCGCGGCGCCCGGGGCGGGAGCCGCCGCGGCGCCCGGATCAGGACATGCGACGCCCAAACCCGGTGCAAGCGGATCTCACGACACGCCGGATCCCCGCCCGGCGGCGGGTGCCGCCGGGCTCGGTGGTGACGCCGGATCCGACGGGTCCGTTGGCTCCGGTGGGTCCTCGAGCGGAGGGCCCACGGGCCTGTTCGTCATCGTCGCTCTTATCGGCGCCCTCACGATGCTTGGCGCCTGGCTGCTCGGCGGCCGGCGGAAGGGCGATGCCGACGCGAGCGCCGCGGCCGTTGCACCGCCCCAGGTCGGTGCTCGTGGATCGACCCAGGACTCCGCCCCGGTCGCTCTCGCGGTCGTCGTTCGGAGGAGGCTCGTTCGGACCCGTCCGGCCGTCGGCGCGCCTGCATCGGTCGAAGCGCCCGAAGCCCGGCCGGCCCGAATCGGCCTTCGAGGCGGCAGCCTTCAGGATCCACTTGTGGCGGCCATGGCCCGATCGCGCGATGGGCGGACCGCAGTCGGTCGTGCCCGAGCGGGGACGCAAACGTCGGCCGGCACCCCTGGCTCGGCCGACCCCAGCTTCAAGGGCCCGACCTGGGTGACCCGCCTCGACCCCCATATCAAGATCAACCCGACCCTCCCGGTGGATCGGGCTCCGTCCGACCAGACCCCGTCCAATCAGCTCCTGCCCAGCGCAGCTGACCGGGCTGCGTTGCGCGGAAACGACGCGGCCCGTCGCTCCGCCTGACGCCCAGGGGGCTCCCGCGGCCGCCGTGGTCGCGCTCGGCGCAGCGCTCCCGCTGGCCGTGTATGATGTTGCACAGTCAACTACATCCGAAGAACGCGCTCGGCGACGACATTGATGCCAGAACGACGGAGCAACCCGATGGCCCTCGCTGCCACCCCAACAAATCCCGATGCAATCGTCAGCGCCGCGCCCTCGCCGGGCATCGCCGACCGGACCCCGAACCCGCGGTTCGCGACGCTTCCCGATGAGGCCACGATCCAGCGAACGGCCGAAGCCTTGAAGGCGAAGGGGTACAATGTCCACATCGCCGCCACGGCGGCGGAAGCGAAGCGCCGTATCCTCGAGCTCCTGCCCGAGGGTGCCGAGGTCGGCCAGGGCGCCTCGGCCACGCTCGATGAGCTGGGCGTGACCGCCGAGATCGAGGGCTCCGGCCGATTCGACGCCGTGCGCCCGCGGACGCGGACGATGGATCGCAGCACGCCCGAGGGGCTCCGCGCGATGCGCAAGATCGGCGGCGTGCCCGACTACTGGCTCAACAGCGCCCAGGCGGTGACCGAGGACGGGCGGCTGGTCATCGCCTCGAACACCGGCAGCCAACTGGGCCCGATCGCCTTCGGCGCGGGGACGGTGATCTTCGCGATCAGCGTGAACAAGATCGTCAAGGACCTCGAGACCGCGATGCAGCGGATCGAGGAGTTCAGCCTCCGCCACGAAAACGTCCGGATGCAGGCCCTCCACGGCGTGGACAGCGCGGTCAACAAGCTCCTGATCGTGAACAAGGAGTTTCGGCCTGGGCGGTTCAACGTCGTGCTCGTCCGCGAGGCGATCGGCTACTGAGCCGGAGCTTCGGATCAGGGTGACGAGTCCGGCTCGGAGCCCGCGCTCATCACGCCCAGCCCGTCGCTGGCCTCGAGGGACGGTACCAGGAAAGCGGCGGTTGGCGGGCGTCGGATGATGACGCCAAACAACTGACGTCCGGCTGGGATCAGGAGGCGCGTGATGATCAAGATCTGGAGCGAGCTGCCCAACGCTCGGCTGAAGGAGCAGATCGCCGACCTCGCCACGCTTCTGTGGCTGCTGTTCTGGGGCGACGCCGTCTGGCAGCTGTTCCAGTTCCTGGTCGGATTCGCCCAGGCTGGGCGAACGATCCGCGATGGCGGCCAGACGATGATCCGGAGCGGCGCGGACCTCGGCGAGTCCCTCGCCGGCCTGCCGCTGGTGGGGCCCGGTGTTCGCGACATCGTCCGGGACGCCTTCGGCGGTGCGGGACGCCCGCTATCGGAGTTCGGGACGCAGCTCGCCCAGTTCATCCTCGTCATCTCGGTCGTGCTGGCGCTGCTGCTGGCCCTCGTCACCCTGGGCCCGTGGCTGTACCGCTACCTGCCTTGGCGCTGGCGGCGCCTCCGCGGAGTTCGGGCCGCCCATCGCGTCATCCGCCGAGCCCACGACCTCGACGACCACCAGGTCGCCCGCGCCCTGGCCATGCGCGCCGTCACCCACCTGGACTACCAGACCCTTCTCGATTTCAGCCCGGACCCGTTCGGGGACTGGGCGTCGGGCCGCTTCGAGCGGCTCGCTCGCGCAGAGCTCGCCAGCGTCGGCCTGCGGCCCTGAGCGCCGCCGGACCTTGGTGCTACTGCGGTGGGGTCGGTCGGAAGATCGTCCCGCGATCACGGACCGAGGCAAGGAGCGCCTGAGCCTCCTCGTCCTCGTCTTCGCCGGGGTCGATCGCGACCGCCTGTTGGAGCGGGTAGCCGATGCGCGCTCGAACTGCCGGATTCATGTAGTAGGCGTTCGGCACGATTTCGGCGAGGACCCCGAACCCGCCGCTGGCGCGTAGGTCTGCCACGGCCCTCTCGGGATCGAGGCCGTCCGCCATGGCGAGGATCGCCAGCAACGGGTCGACGAGATCCGGCCGGGCGGCCAGGACCGCATCCAGCCACTCGGCCGAGACGCCGGCCACCGACGCGGCCGGCATGCCTGCCCCGGCGGGAATGAGGACGTCGGCCAGGCCCGCGAGGACGGTCCGGTCGCGGTCGCTTGGGACGCTCGTCGTCATGACGGCCCGACCTGATTGCGTCGCTCCGCGATGAGGTGGTCGGTGAAGCGGAGCGCGAGCGCCGCGATCGTCGCCGTCGGGTTCATGCCGGCCGAGGTTGGCCAGACCGAGCCGTCGATGATGTACAGGTTCGGGATGTCATGCGAGCGGCCCCAGCCGTCGACGACGGAGGTCGTCGGGTCTTCGCCCATCTTCGCCGTCCCGAGGAGATGCCAGCCCGTCTGGCGGATCTGGGGTGCGATGACGACCTCATACGCGCCGGCGGCCTCGAGCGACTCACGGGCCCGCGCGGTGTGGAACTCGAGCATCCGCCGCGAGTTTTCCGACATCCGGTAGACGATCTTCGGCGCCGGGATGCCGTCGGAATCGACCAACGTCGGGTCGAGGACGACCTGGTTGGACTCCTCGGGCAAGTCCTCGGCAATGAGGCCCCACATGGCCGACCGACCGAGCCGCCGGCCGACTTCGCCGTGGAAGCCCGGCCCCCAGATCGGCGTGGGACCCCACGGATAGCCTCGCGTGGTCGAGACCGGTCCGCCCGTCGGTTGGAGTCCCCATTTCGCTCCACGGACGAACCCGCGCCGTTCGTCCGTCTCATAGAACTCGAGGGAGTGGATGTGCTGGCCCCACGGTCCCTGCCAGCTCTGGAGCTCCTCTTCGAAGAGGCCGACAACCGTCGCGAAGGGATGCATCATCAGCCGTTTCCCGACGAGGCCCGAGGAATTTGCGAGCCCATCGGGACGCTGATCCGTCGCCGAGGCCAACAGCAGCCTGGGCGTCCCGATCCCGTTCGCGCCAAGGAGCACCACCGATGCCCGCTGCAGGTGTTCGATCCCGTCGCGGTCGACATAGACGGCCCCCGCCACAAGCCCGTCGGGCCCGAGCTCCAGGCGACGCACCCGGGCCCCGAGCACGAGGCGAACCCCGGAAGCAATAGCCTCTGGCCAATGCGTTCGGTCGAACGAGGACTTCGCCCCGTCCACGCAACCCCACAGGCAGGCCGCTCGCTGAACGCATGGGTTCAGGTTCCGATATGGACGCGTTGCGATCGCGTTCGGGCCGGGCCACCAGTGCCAGCCCAACCGGTTATGGGCGTCGGCGACGCGTCGCCCCATCCGGCCGAGCGGGACCGGCGGCATCGGCAGGTCGTCGCCCGCCACCTGCGGGAATGCGGTGTCGCCACCGAGGCCGGACACGCCGACGTCGCGCTCGACGCGCTGGTAGTAGGGCAGCAGGTCCTCGTACGTCAGGGGCCAGTCGTCGGCGATGCCGTCCAGGCTCCGAACCCGGAAGTCGGACGGCATGTTGCGCTGCCAGTGCGCGGCGTAGATGACCGTGCCGCCGCCGACGCCGTTGTACATGAGGGCGGTGATATCCGAGTCCGATTCGTCGACCGGATAGTCGGCCGGGGCCTGCCGAACGTTGGGGTCCCAGGCCCAGTCGCGTCCCGCGGTCAGCTCGAAATCCACCTGGCCCGCCCGTGCCCGTGCGTAGTCGGGCCAGGTGCCCTGCTCGAGGCAGACGACCCGGAAACCGGCCTCGCCGAGGCGCTTCGCAGCAACCGCGCCCGAGGCTCCAGCGCCAATGATCAGGACGTCGGCATCGACGCTTGGACGATCGCTCATCGGCTGACCCCGGCACCCGTGATGGCGGAGAACGGAACAGGGCGATCGGCCAGGGCGGCTCGCGCCGCCCGCCTGCCAAAGACGCAGCTCATCCCGAGCCCGCCGCCGTAACCCTCGTGGTAGAGCCCGCCGGCGTCGGCCCCGGCGGCGAACAGCCCGGCGATCGGGTGATCGTCGTGATCCAGGACCCGACAATCCGCGTCGATGCGGATGCCGCCGAGCGGGAACGTCAACGCCGGCTGGACCTCGAGGGCGTGGAAGGGCGGGACCAGCAGTCGTGACGGCGACGGGGGCAGTGGCGCGTCGAGCTCGACGGCCTCGCCCGCTGCCGCCCGATCATAGGCCGTGAGCGTTGCCCGGAGCGTGCCGGCCGGGACGCCCCAGGCAGCGACGGCGTCCAGGAGCTCATCGACCGACGCTGCCATGGCGTAGCGCGCGCCGGCATCGGCGGCGGCCTGGAAGCGGTCCACGACCTCACCTTGCGGATACGGCGCGGTGATGACCCTCGACCGGCGCGTCGCGTCGTCGGCAAGCAGGATGGCTCGCGAGCCCGGCAGGGAGACCACGGCCTGGTTGGCGTACTCGTCGCCCCGCGATTCGTCGATGAAGCGACGGCCGTTGAAGTCGACCAGCAGGCAGTAGATGCTGTGGTACTGCGTCAACGGCAGGAAGTGGCGCTCCGACCAGTCATCGACCGGGGAGCCGACCAAGTGGCCATAAAACCCGCCCAGGGAGCGGCTGGCCGCACCGCCGACTGATCCGGCGAGGCGAAACCCGTCGCCAACCGAACCCGGGTTCGACCGGACCAGCACGCGATCTGCATGCGGTCCGATGAAGCTCGCGACGAGCGCCGGATCGCCCTGGAATCCGCCCGTCGCGAGGAGAACCGCGCCGGCCGTTACAACGACCCGACCGTCCGGCCCCTCGAGCACGGCCCCGTTCACGCGACCGCGGGCGTCGACCTGGAGATCCCGTCCGGCCGTCTGGCGGACGACCCAGCCGCCGGCCCCTTCGATCTGCCGGCGGCACCAGCCGAAGAATCCCCGGACGTCGATCTGCCAACCCACGCCGAACCCGAAGTACGGACCTTCGATCCGCCCGCTCATCTCGATGCCCGAGCGCCGGACCCAGTCCACGGCGGCAGGGTAGTCATCGGTCAAGGCGCGTCCGAGGTCCGGCTCGCCGCGCGGGATCCGGGCCCTGAGCTCCGCATAGTCCCTGGGCGCCCAGAAGATGCCGGCCGACAGGGCGGCCGAACCGCCGATCTCCGGAAGCTTCTCGGCGACCCCGACGATCGCCCCGCCGCCGGCCGCTTCGGCTGCCGCAGCCATCCCGGCCATCCCGCCGCCGAGGACGAGGAGGTCAACAGCGAGGCCGTCGCCGGCTTGCGTGAGGGTCATGGTTCGTGCCCGATCGAGCCGCGAGCGGTCGGCTAGTACGGGTACTGGACCGGCGTTCGCTGCAGGCTGATCCAGCGACGCTCGGTGAACTCGTCGAGGTTGGCCTCGCCCCCGGATCGACCACCCAGCCCGGACTGGCCCATCCCCCCGAACGGCACATGGGCCTCATCGAGGGGTGTTGCGTCATTCACGTGGACCATGCCCGACCGGACCTTCTCGGCAAAGGCTAGGCCGCGGGCAATGTCGGCCGTGAAGACCGAGTTGACCAATCCGTAGTCGGTCCGATTGGTCAGCTCCAGGGCCTCCTCCTCGGTGTCGACGACCGTGATCGGGGCGATGGGTCCGAAGACCTCCTCGGTGAACGCCGGCATCTCGGGGGTGACGTCGGCCAGGACCGTCGGTCGGTAGAACAGGCCGTCGAAGGTGCCGCCCTCCACGAGCGTGGCGCCCTGGCGAATCGAGGCTTCGACGAAGCCGTGCGCCCGGTCACGCTGCCTGGCGTCGATGAGCGGTCCAAGACCCACCCCATCGGTCGACGGATCCCCGACGACGATGGCCCGGGCGCGGCGCGCGAGGGCCTCGCGGTAGGCATCGGCGACCTTCCGCATGACGATGTGGCGGCTGGCCGTGATGCAGGTCTGGCCCTGGTAATGGAAGGACGACCAGGCGCCGAGCATGCTCGCCACCTCGACGTCGGCATCGTCGAGGACAACGAAGGCATTGTTCCCACCGAGCTCCAGTGAGACCTTCTTGAGGCCGCGTCCGGCGACCTCGGCGATCCTCCGACCGACGTCGCTCGATCCGGTGAAATGGATCATCGAAACGTCGGGATGCGATGCGAGCGCCTGGCCGAGCTCGCCGCCCGGACCGGTCACGACCTGGAGGACGCCGGCCGGAGCGCCCGCTGCCTCGAAGAGCTCGGCGATCAGCTGGCCGCCGGAGATGGGGGTCAGCGTCGCCGGCTTGAGGACAACGGTGTTGCCCAGGGCGATCGCCGGAGCGAGCGCCCGGAAGGCAAGGATCAACGGGAAGTTCCAGGGCGTGATGACGGCAACGACGCCGACCGGGACGCGCTGGATGATGCTCAGCTTGCCGGTGTTGTGCGAAGGCAGGATCTCCCCGGTCGCCCGGGACGGCAGGGCGGCGGCTTCGTAGAGCTCGTTGCCGCTGGCGCCAACCTCGTACTGGGCCTTGCCCCGGATCGAACCCGTCTCCCGAACGATCATGTCGGCGATTTCGTCGGCCCGTTCCTCGAGGAGGCGGGCGACCTTCCGGAGCAGGCCGGCCCGGATGTCGTAGCCGGTGGCCGCCCAGCCCGGCTGCGCGGCCTTGGCGCCCGCGACGGCCCGGTCGAGGTCGGCCCTGGAGGCCGTGGCCTGCCGGCCCAGCTCCCCGCCCGTTGACTTCTCGGCGACCACGCTTGCCGCGCCACCGGCGGCGTCCCGGAAGGCGCCGTCGATGAAGAGCTTGCTGTCAGAGCGGCGCTGGACCTGGATCGCCATCGGAGACCCTCCGGAGTCTGGGGTTCTGAGGGATCGCTGGAACGGGGATAGCGTTTGCCATAGACTGGACCGACGACCGCGTTGTTGTCAAAAGCCCGGCCGCGCCCTCGCCCGCTGACCGAACGCCTTCGCAATGGCTTAGACGGAGGAACTCGCAGGGTGCCAGCGTCCCTCGCCGATGTTGCCCGGCTGGCCGGGGTTTCGATTGCGACGGCCTCGCGCGCCCTCAACGGCTCGAGCCATCCGGTCTCGCCAACGGCCCGCGGAAGGATCATGCGGGCCGCCGACGAGATCGGCTATTCCCCCAGCCGTCTTGCCCAGGCCCTGGTCACGGGCCGCAGCCCGGTGATCGGCGTCATCGTCGGCGACGTCGTGGACCCCTTCTTCGCCGAGGTCACCCGGGGGGTGGAGGACGTGGCCCGCGAAGGCCGCTACATGACGATCATCTGCGACTCGGATCGGCGAACGGGTGCCGAGATCGACTACCTGAACCTGCTTCGGGACTATCACGCCGCGGGCATCGTCTTTGCCGGTGGCGGCTTCGGCGAGGACCCCCGCGCGGCGGACCTGCAGCACGCGCTCGACGAGGTCGTCGAGGCCGGGGCGCGCGTGGTGTCGGTGGCCCAGCGACCGTTCGGAGGAGCCCTGGTTGCGGTTGACAACGAGCACGCGGCGCGCGACATGACAGATCACCTGATCGAACTTGGCCATCGGCGGATCGGCTACGTACGGGGTATCCCCGGCCTGACCACGAGCGAGGCTCGTCAGCGCGGATTCCTCGCCGCCATGGCCACCGCAGGCCTCCAGGCGGACCTCCAGTACGAGGGCAACTTCCGGTACGAATCGGGCCAGTCAGCCGGGCTCCAGTTCCTGGCCAAGGGCCTTCCCGACGCCATCCTGGCGGCCAACGACGAATCGGGGATCGGCGTCCTGATGGCCCTCCGCCAGGCCGGCGTTGGCGTCCCGGAGCAGGTGTCCGTCGCCGGGATCGGCGGGACCCGCGTGTCGCAGCTCGTCGACCTGACGACGGTCAGCGTGGCCCTCTACGAAACCGGCGCGGAGGCAGCTCGCCGGATCATCGACCGGACCGTCTGGGATCCGGATCGACGCACGATCCTGCCCCATCGGATCCTCGTCCGTGGAACGACGGCCCGCCGGCCGGCCTGAGGCCCGGGCTGTCCCGGGTGGCTCGGGCCGGGATCAGCCACGGCCCCCGAGCCGCACCTTGACGCTGCGTCGGCCGGCTGGGTACGCTGCCGATGTAAGCGTTTGCCATCTGGAGCCGCCATGGTCCCCTTAACGACCTTCGCGGGCATCATCCCCGCCGTCGCCCTGCCGATGACACCGGCCGAGGAGCCCGACCTCCCTGCCTTCCGGGCCTACCTCCGCTGGATCGTCGATCAGGGCCCGATCGCCATAACGGTCAACGCCGACACGGGCGAGGGACCGACGTTGTCGGTCGAGGAGCGGCGAGCGGTCCTCGACGCTGCGCTCGAGGAGGTCGGCGACCGGATCCCGGTCGTCGACGGCGTGGCCGGCCCCAGCACGCGAGCGGCCGTTGCCGCCGCGCGCGCCTCCACGACCGCCGGCGCCGCCGGGCTGCTGGTCTTCCCCGTCGCAACCTACCTCGGCGAGCCGCTTCCGCCGCAGGTTCCCTATGCGTATCACGCGGAGATCGCCGCCGCGACGGACCGGCCGCTGATCCTCTTCCAGCTCCAGCCGGCGCTCGGAGGCGTGCTGTTCTCGGCCGAAACGCTGGCCCGCCTGATCGACATCCCGTCGGTCGCCGCCATCAAGGAGGCGTCCTTCGATGCCCTGCGGTTCGTGGAGCTGCGGGATGCCCTGGCGGACCTCCGACCGATCGCCCTCCTGACGGGCAACGACAACTTCATCCTGGAGTCCTTCGTCCTCGGCGCCACCGGAGCCCTCATCGGGATGTCGGCCATCGCAACCCGGGAACAGGTCGAGATGGTCGCGGCCGAGCTGGCCGGGGACCATGCGACGGCGAAGGAGCGCTACGAGGCGCTGGGTCCCTTGATTCGGGCAGTCTTCGGCGCGCCCGTCCGGAACTATCGGGCCCGGGTCAAGGAGGCGCTCGTGATGACCGGCGTCATCCCCGAGGCGACGGTCCGCAAGCCGCTGCTCGCGATCTCCGCTGAGGAACGGGCCGCGGTCCGGGCCGGCCTCGATCGCCTCGGCCTGATCCCGGCCGTGCGGGCATGAGCCAGTCGGCGACCGTGGCCGCGGGGGAGCGCGCCAGCGTGCCCGGCGACGCCTCCCGTTTCGGCGTATTCCTGCCCTCGTACATCTGGGAGGGCGACGGCGCGTCGCGGGTGACGGGCCTGCTCGACTTCGCCCGCGAAGTCGAGCGCCTCGGCTTCGACTCGATCTTCATCACCGACCACGTGATCGCTGCCAAGCATTTCTACGACGTCTCGTGGCTCGACTCGCTGACGACCCTGACCTTCGTGGCTGCCGTGACCCAGCGAGTCCGGCTCGGCACCAGCATCCTGATCCTGCCGCTTCGCCACCCGGTGATCCTGGCCAAGCAGATCGCAACGCTGGAGTACCTGTCGCGGGACCGCTACATCTTCGGGGCCGGCGTCGGCTGGTTCGAGCCGGAGTTCGAAGCCGTGGGAACCCACAAGCGGGAACGCGGCCGGCGGAGCGACGAGGTCCTCGACATCGTAAGCGCCCTCCTCACTCGCGAGAACGTCTCGTATGACGGGGAGTTCTATGCCATCCGCGACGTGACCATCGACCCCCGGCCGGCACGGCTGCCGGCGGTATGGATCGGCGGCGGCAGCCAGCTGGCAAGCGAGAAGTCCCCGGAGCCGCCACGCTTTGCCGAGAGCGTCATGGCCCGCGTTGCCCGGAGCGACGGGTGGATCCCGCGGCCGACTTCGCCGCCGCACCAGATCGCCACCGATTGGCTCTCCCTGTCTCGCTATCTCCGGGACCACGGCCGGGACCCGCGAGATATCGCCGTCGTCCACGAGAACTTCCTGCACTACGTGCCGTCGAGCGACCGCCAGCGGGTGCTGCGGCTCCAGCACGAGGCCTACGGACGGGTCATGAGCGAGGCCCGCGGCAACGACTATCTCGAATCCGTGTACCTCTTCGGGACCCCCGACGACGTGGTCGCCAAGCTCCAGGCCCGTGTTGACGCCGGGGTCCAGTACTTCGTCCTCCACACGATGACGCCGGACCCGGCCCAGCTGGAGCTCTGGCTCCGCCATGTGATCCCGAACATCAGGTTCCCGGCGGGTGGGTCGATGGAGGCCGATCGGTCGGCCGGCGAAGGTCCGCCGGTTTAGCTTCCAACCGACACACTTTTGCACTTGACAGGCCAAAGTATGCTGCGAGGCGTGGTGTTGGGTCTGAGCACAGGGTCCGAATTGACGCCCTTGGAGCCCCAGGCGAGGCCGTCGGAAGCGGTGCTCTCGCTGTGGGCGGTCCTGGATTCCGTGCGCCTCCGGCGCTCCCACTCACGGCTCGAGATCGCCCAGGCCACGGGTCTCTCGCGGGCCGTTGTCGCCCAGCGTGTCGGCGAGCTGATCGCCCGGGGCCTGCTATCGGAGCGCGGTACGGAGCGCTCGACCGGCGGCCGTCCGGCGCGAGGCCTGCGCTTCGAGCACGCCTCCGGCACGGTCCTCGTGGCCGACCTCGGGGCGACCAGCATCGATGTGGCCCTGACGGATCTTGATGGCACGATTCTCGCCCATCGCGCCGAACCCGCAGACATCTCGGACGGGCCGGAGATGGTGCTGGGGCGGGTGGAAGCCCTGTTCGACGAGCTTCTCGACGGCGCCGCGGCCACGGCGCCTGTTCGCGGCATCGGGATCGGCGTCCCGGGCCCGGTCGAGTTCGGGACCGGGCGACCGATCGCCCCGCCGATCATGCCGGGCTGGGATGACTACGCCATCAGCGAGCGCTTCGCCGCCCGGTTCGATGTGCCCGTCTGGGTCGACAACGACGTCAACCTGATGGCCCTCGGCGAGTGGCGGCATGGCGTGGCTCGGGGCCATCCGAACGTCGTTTTCGTTAAGCTCGGCACGGGGATCGGCGCCGGCTTGATCTCCGACGGCCAGGTCCATCGGGGAGCCCAGGGCAGTGCCGGCGATGTCGGTCACATCCAGGTGAGCGACGACCGGGCCGCGGTCTGCCGCTGCGGCAACATCGGGTGCCTCGAGGCGCTGGCCGGCGGGGCAGCCCTGGCCCGGGATGCAGCGGCGGCGGCCCGCGATGGCCGCAGTCCGCGACTGGCCGAGATCCTGGCCGCATCGGGCACGGTCGACGCCGCCGACCTGGCCGCCGCTGCCGCCCATGGCGACCCGGTCGCGGTCGAGCTCCTCCAGGCGGCAGGCCGCCGGATCGGCAGCATGCTCGCGAGCGTCGTCAACTTCTTCAATCCGTCACTCATCGTCGTCGGTGGCGGTGTCGCCGCAGCCGGCGATGTCCTGCTGGCGTCGATCCGGCAGACCGTCTATGGGCGATCCCTGCCATTGGCCACCCGTGATCTTCTGATCCAGCGGTCCGCCCTGGGCTCGGTGGGCGGCGTGACGGGCGCGGCCGTGATGGTCCTGGACGAGCTGTTCTCGCCCGCCAGTCTCGGGGAGCGATCCGACGGCATCATCGCGACGCCATCGACGGAGGTCGCGATTGCCTGACCAGCCCGTCGGACCCATCCTCGAGATGCGCGGGATCACGAAGGGCTTTTTCGGCGTGCCCGTCCTGCAGGACGTCGATATCGACGTCCGACCTGGCGAGGTCCACGCGATCCTCGGCGAGAACGGGGCCGGCAAGTCGACCCTCATGAAGATCCTCGCCGGCGCCCACCAGCCCGACGCTGGGACGATGGTCCTCGATGGGCAGGAGGTCCGGTTCGGCCATCCGATCGAAGCCCAGAACGCCGGCGTCAGCATCATCTATCAGGAGTTCACCCTCCTTCGGGACCGCACCGTGGCCCAGAACATCTACCTCGGGCGGGAGCCCCACCGCGGCCCCTTCGTCGATACCGCGGCCATGGAACGAGCGACCGATGAGCTCCTCCGGAGCCTGAACGTGGAGGCCGCGATCCGGCCCAACCGGGCTGTCAGGTCGCTCTCGATCGCCCAGCAGCAGACGGTCGAGATCGCCAAGGCGCTGTCCTTCAAGTCGAAGGTCCTGGTCATGGACGAGCCGACCGCGGCCCTCTCGCCACGCGAGGTGGCGGCCCTCTTCGACCTGGTCCGGCTGCTCCGGGAGCGGGGCGTCGCGATCCTCTACATCTCGCATCGGCTGCGGGAGATCTTCGACATCGCCCAGCGGGTGACCGTCCTCAAGGACGGCCGCCGGGTGGGAACGCTGGACGTTGCGGCCACGACGTCGCGCGACCTGGTGAAGATGATGGTCGGCCGCGACCTCGACCATTACTTCCCGCCCCACGCCGCCCCGGCTGACGTCGGTGAGGCTCGCCTGGCCGTTCGCGGTGGGGGTGTCAGCGGCCTCCTCCATGACATCCACATCGAGGTCCGACGAGGCGAGATCCTCGGCATCGGCGGGCTGGCGGGGTCCGGTCGGACGGAGCTCGCCCAGGCCCTCTTCGGCGTCCGGCCGTTCGACCAGGGAGAGGTCGAGGTCGACGGCAAGTCGGTCAGAGTTCGGTCGGCGCGCCAAGCGGTCCGGCGGCGGATGGGCTTCGTGACCGAGGACCGCAAGATCGAGGGCCTCGTGCTGCCACTCTCGGTCCGGAACAACAGCCTGCTCGCCTTGCGGAGCCTCGGCTCCTTCCTGCGCCGGGGCTCAGGCGGCATCCCCGTCGCCGAATTGCTCCGTACGCTGGAGCTCCGCGGGGCTGGGCTCGAGCGCGAGGTCCGCTTCCTTTCCGGGGGCAACCAGCAGAAGGTCGTCCTGGCCAAGTGGCTGGCCTGCGAGGCCCAGATCCTCATCTTCGACGAGCCCACCCGGGGCATCGACGTCGGGGCCAAGGCCGGGATCCACGACCTGATGCGGCAGCTGGCTCGCAACGGTGCCGCGATACTCATGATCTCATCCGAGCTCCCGGAGCTGATCGGCATGAGCGACCGCATCATCGTCCTTCGCAACGGGACCGTCGCGGGGGAGCTGCCGGCCGGGTCGGCTGAATCCGACATCATGTTCCTGGCTACCGGTGAGCAGGACGTGGCGGGCGCCGCGTGACCGCGCCCCAGGCCGTCATGCCGAGCGGGCTCGGAGCGCGCCTGACGAGCCTTCGCTCGTCCGTGGCCGCCAACAATGCCGCGCCGATCTACCTCGTGCTGCTCGTGGTGTTCCTCGTCGCCTGGCTCGTCGTCTCGATCGCGGGCGGCCACTTCCTGACGCTCGACAACCTGACCAGCATGCTCGTCCGGTCGGTCGCGCTGGGGATCGTCGCGGCCGGCCAGACCGTGGTCATCCTGGCCGGCTCCCTGGATCTGTCGGTGGCGTACCTGATCAGCGTCTCGGCACTCGTGAGCTCGCTGATCATGAATGGCGACCCCAACCGGATGGTGCCCGGCGTCCTGGCGGTGCTCGGGATCGGGGTCCTGGTCGGGCTGACCAACGGCGTGATCGTCACCAAGCTCAGGGTCAACGCGTTCATCGCGACCCTCGGTGTCGGCCTGATCCTCCGGGGCCTCCTGAACGCCGGCTTCGACAACTTCGCCGGTAAGGTCGCTCCCCAGTTCGAGGTCTTCGGCTACGGCAGCATCGGGCCGCTGCCCGTGTCGGTGATCGTGCTCGCCGTGGCCATGCTGGGCGTCTGGTTCCTGCTTCGGTCGACGCGCTTCGGGCACCATGTCTACGCCGTCGGCGGCAACGAGGAGACGGCCCGCCTGTCGGGCGTCCGTTCGCACCGGGTGATCATCGGCGCCCACATCGTCTGCAGCGTGACGGCAGTCCTGACGGGCCTGTTCCTCGTGGCCCGGATCCGGGCCGGGGCGCCCTGGATCGGGCCCGACGGCGGCTACGACCTGGAGTCCATCGCAGCCGTCGTCGTCGGCGGGACGGCCCTCGCCGGCGGCCGTGGGGGTGTCTGGGGAACCCTGGCTGGGGTGCTCATCCTGGCGATCATCGACAACGCCTTCAACGCCCTCCAGTTCAACAGCTTCGTGAAGGACGTGGTCCGGGGCGTGATCATCGTGGCTGCCGTCGCGATCTACGCCCAGCGCGAGCGGCGGGCCGGCCGATGAGCGGCGGCGTGGCACCCGTGGCCCCGGCCGGCCCGTCGGCCGCCTTCAGCGAGGACAGCGAAGGCACGCTTGGTGGTCGATTGTGGCGCGGCCTTCGCGGTGCGGGGCCCATCTTCATCGTCCTCGCCGTGCTCCTCGTTCTGATCGTCCTGAAGAACCCGAACTTCGCCAAGCCGACGGTCTTTCTCGGCTTCTTCAAGGCCGCCGCCCCGCTCGCCATCCTCGCCGCGGGCCAGCTCTTCGTGATCGTCGCCGGTGAGATCGACCTCTCCGTTGGCTCGCTGATCACCGTCGTCGTGACCTCCTCGGCCTTGATGATCGCGGGCAAGGCGGGCATGACCCTGCCCGTGATCGGGGTCGTCTTCGTGATCGGCATCGTCGTCGGCCTGGTGAACGGCGTGGTGACGACTCGGCTGGGCGTCCCGTCGTTCATCGCCACCCTCGGCATGCTCCTGGTCCTGAGCGGCGGCATCTTCTACCTGACCGGCGGCGCCCCGCGGGGATCGCTCACGCCCGAGTTCCGGATGTTCGGGCGGGGCAACATCGACCACGTGCCGCTGATCGGCCAGCTCCCGATCAGCGTCGTGATCCTGCTCGTCGTCGGGATCGTAGCCTGGTGGCTGCTCCACCGGACGAACTTCGGCCAGGCCCTGATCGCCACCGGCGGCAACGCGCGAGCGACCGAGCTCGCCGGCATCGATGTCAAGTTCGTCCGGACGATGGCCTTTGTCCTGTCCGCAATCTCCGGCGTGATAGCCGGCATTCTCCTCGGCGGCTTCGCCGGCGTCTCGGCCCAGGTCGGCCAGGGCTTCGAGTTCCAGGCGATCTCGGCCGTCGTCCTCGGCGGCGCCGTTCTCGGCGGCGGACGGGGATCGATCCCGACGACCATCGCCGGCGCGCTGACCCTGCAGGCCCTCTTCACCCTCCTGAACCTGTACGGCTTTCCGGGCCCGCTTCGAGAAGTCGTCCAGGGCGTGATCATCATCGGCGCTGTCGCGTTCGCCTCGTTCCGCCTGCGCGGCGCGCGCTGAGCAGCCCATCCAACTCCCCCCATCCCCGTATCCCCGCGCCAGCCCGACAGCAGAGAGGAGGACCCGAACGACTTCGATGACCCCGGACAGACCGGATCCAGGCAGCACCCTTGAAGGAGACAAGCTGAATGCACGGTAGAACCACTCCCGTCCGCCTGACGTCGTTGCTGGCGATCGGGGCGCTCGTCCTGAGCGCCTGCGGCACTGGCGCGTCGCCAAGCCCCGTCGTCACGACGGCGGTCACGCCGGCGCCGACCACGGCTGGCACGGCGGCCCCGACGGCAACGGCGGCCGCAGCCGCGTCGTGTGAGGGGGCGACCCCGAACGCGTTCTTCGACAAGGCGACCTGCGAGAAGCAGCTCGCCCAGCGCAGCGTCACCCCCACCGGCCCCGCGGACCAGCCGTGGATCCAGGCGATCGACCCGACCATGGTCGACACCACCAAGTACAAGAAGGCGGGTCCGTACAAGATCTGCTTCACCAACGCCGGCGTGAACAACCCCTGGCGGGTGGTCGGCTACAACACCATGCAGCACGAAGTGAAGCTCCACCCGGAGATCACGAACTTCGTCCACGTCGATGCCGGCGGTGACGACAACAAGCAGATCTCCGACCTCAACGACATGGTCAAGAGCGGCAACTGCAGCGCGATCATCGTCGCGCCGAACTCGACCGCCGCCCTGACTCCGGCTGTCGAGGCAGCCTGTGCCTCCGGCGTGCCGATCATCGACTTTGACCGCGGCGTCACCACGACCTGCCCGGTCACCTTCATCCATCCCATCGGGGGCTACGCCTACGGCGCCGACGCGGCCGAGTTCCTCGCCGCGCACCTGAAGTCGGGCGCCAAGGTCGTTGCCCTGCGAATCCTGCCGGGCGTCGACGTCCTTGAGACCCGCTGGCTCGCCGCCGAGGCGATCTTCAAGCAGCACGGCATCACCGTGGTGAGCAGCAAGCAGACCGGTGGCGACGCCGCCGCGACCAAGCAGATCGTGACCGACGCGATCGATCAGAACGGCACGATCGACGGCGTCTGGATGGACGCGGGAGCGACCTCCGTGGCCGCCGCCGAAGCCTTCCAGGACAAGGGCCTGCCGGTCCCGCCGATCACCGGCGAAGATCAGAACGACTTCCTGCAGGCCTGGAAGACCAACAACTGGACCGCCGATGCACCGACCTACCCCACCTACCAGTGGCGGACGCCGATCATCGCGGCCCTCGACGTCTTGAACGGCACGCAGATCCCGAAGGAGTGGGTCCTGCCCGAGCCGAACATCACCAGCGCCAACCTCGACCAGTACCTCAGCCCGGACATGCCGCCCCTCTTCTACGCCCTCTGTGGCTGCCAGAAGATGCCCGGCTTCCCCGCTGACTGGAAGTAGGACCGATCAGACCGGCTCCGCCGGTTGCCGGGCGGGGGCGGGGGGCCCCCCCCCCCCCCCCCGGCCCCCCCCGCCCCCCGGGCGGGGGCCGGGGGGGGCCCCCCCCCGCGCCCCCCCCCCGGGGGCGGGGGGTGTTTAAAAAATGGCGCGGGCGC
>JBEPVB010000019.1:0-28255 GCA_041691215.1 Chloroflexota bacterium | reverse complement strand
GTGGGGTGGCCTACGGGGGTCGAACCCGTAACCTCTGGAGCCACAATCCAGTGCTCTGCCGATTGAGCTAAGGCCACCACGCGGGCCCGAATCCCGGCGCTCCGGAATGGGGCCCGCGCAGTGTACAGGGAACGGCGGTTGGCTCGGCCCGCCTACCTCGGAGTGACGCGCTGCCAGGCGGCCGGTGTCGACGTCGTCCAGCTCGGGGCCGTCGAGGTGCCCGTCGCGACGTTGACCAGAAGCATCTTGCCCGTATCGTCGCCCGGGACCTCGAGGATGTACTTGCCATCGGGCGACCAGGCAAAGCTGCTGTAGCCGTTCGGGATTGACGGACCTACGTCACGGATGCTGCCGGTCGCAAGGTCGACGATCCCGATGGGGTGAAACATCTCGTTGTCGAGGCTGTTGCCAGCCAGCTCCCATCGCTGGGTCGCGAGCTTGGTGCCATCCGGGGACCATTGAGCGTTGTGCTCGTCGAACATCGTCCCGGCCGGTGCAGTCCACGCCCGATGGAGGCCGGAGCCATCGGCATTCATGACATACGTGGACGACCAGGCGTTGCCGGTCTCGGCTGCTGCGAAGGAGATCTTCGAGCCATCGGGCGACCACCGCGTCTGCCCGCCCTGGGCTGACAGGTTCAGCCCGGCCGCCTGGGGGTCGAGGACGACGTGGGGATTCGACCCGTTTCGGTCGGCCACCACGATCGTCGGGTTCAAGCCGGCCCCGACGACGAGGATCTGGGCGCCAGCGGGTGGCCGAAAGAGCGCCCCGGCCGCTTCGTTGAAGTCTCCGCCCCCGACCGTCGTGATCAGCTGGCCGAGCTTGTCGGTGAGATCGATCGGGGTGGCGGCCTTCATCGCGTCATACAGGCGGAGGTGGCCGTTCTGGAGGAGCACCGCAACCTGCTCGCTGTCCGGCGACCACGTCAGGAACGATACCTGCGGGAGCGGCGCCGGGGAGATGACGATCTCTCCTGCTCCGTCTGGCCCGGTCACGACGAGCGCATGGCCGCCCGTGGTGCCCCGGAGGAACGCGAGGTGCGCCCCGTCCGGAGAGAACTGCGGTCGCTGGTTTCCGACGCCGGCCGCAGCAATGGTGGTCTGGCTCGTCGCCGGGTCGCCGAGGACGATATGGCCCTGGTCATCCGTGAAGACGATGCGGCCATTGGCGGCCGGGCCGAACGGGGCCGGGAGACGGGTCGCCTTGCTGCCCGCGACGAGCAGGCCGATGAGGGCGGCGAGGAGCAGGAGGGCGACGGCGCCGGCCAGTCGCCACGGGATCCGGGGTGCGGCAGCGAGCCGCGAGGTGAGAGCAGACATGGGAAGCCACCTTTCGGGGAAGGTCCACCCGGGTCGCTGCGTCGTGGCTGCGGTCCGGGCCAGGATGTCGTCGAAGTAGTCGGGCGTTCGCGCTGCCGCGAGCTCGTCGAGGAGCGCGGGCAGGCTTCGCTCGAAGCGGTCGAACGAGGTCATGCGAACTGCCCTCCGGGGAGCGGTGAGCGGTCCATCCCATCGACCTCGGCGAGCGTCGTTCGCATCGCCCCGATCGACCGGTGGAGCCGCGACTTCACCGTTCCCTCAGGGATCCGGAGCGCGACGGCGACGTCGGGCACCGGCATGCCCAGGTAGTAGTGGAGGACGACGACGGCCCGCCAATCCGGGGTCAGCCGGCGGAGAGCCTCGTCGAGGACGTCACGATCGGCGAGCTCGGCCGTGGCGTCTCCGACGGACGGATGGGCCAGCGGCGTCAGCTCGACCTCGATGACCCGGCGACGGCGTCGTCGGGTCGCGTCGAGGCACGCGTTCACGGTCAGACGGTGGAGCCAGGCGTCGAACCGGTCCGGGTCGCGCAACCCGGGCAGGTCTCGCCAGGCTCTGATGAGGGCATCCTGGACTGCATCTCGCGCGAGCTCGCGGTCCCGGAGGATCAGGCGTGCGGCAGCGTCCAGCCGCGCGATGGCCGCGCCGGCCAGCACCGAGAAGGCGTCATGATCGCCCTCCCGCGCTCGCTCGACGAGACCTCGCTGGTTCACGGTCGCCTCACCTGCGGCGCGGCCCTTCTGGTCGCGCTCGGATGGTATGGCGTCGGATTCGCCCGGAACGTTCCCGGACGCTCGCCGGTCGGGTCGGTGCATCACTTCGTTGCGATCGGCGCGTCTCACCGCCGACGCCGAAGGAGCCACCCGATGCACGATTCTTCCGTCCGTCGATCAGTCGCGGCCAAGGCACCGCTCGTCGCTCTTGCCGTCTCGATGGCGCTCGCGGGGTGTTCCGGCTCCCGACCGTCCTCTTCGACGTCGGCCGCCGCTTCGACGCCGGCCGGGTCGTCGACGCCCTCGGCCTCCACAGGCGCCCCGAGCCTGGCGCCCGGCGACGCGACCTTGCTCGACGGCATCCGGCTCGATCTCAAAGCGGCCTGCCAACCGCTTCGTTCCGGCCTGCCGGCCAACGCCATCGCCGGCCTCGAGTGCCGGCCCCGCGATCCATCGGTGGCCGGCCTCCAGGTGTTCCTGTTCAATCGTGACGCCGAGCTCTTGACGGCCTACCTCGCGATCGTCAGCGCCCAGGGCATCACCCTGCGAACGAACCTCGACAGCCTTGCGATCAGCGAGGGCTCGTATCAGCCGGGCGACGATCCGGCTGGTCCGATGGCCGATACGCGCCACGCTCACTGGCTTGACGACTTGGGCCACGCGCGGTACATCGCAACGGAGCCGCCCTTCGTGCTCCTCAGCGCGACGGGGACGAGCCCGGATGTCGAGGTGCTGTATCGCTGGGCCTGGCGTGGAGTTCAGGACGTTCCCGGCGGGCCGAACATCTGGACGGAGGGCCACCCCGCGGATCCGAACGCCAAGAAGTAGCCCTGCTCGCCCGCCGGCGAGGATCCCCGCCGGCGCCGATCCCCGCCGGCGGGCATGGCGCATCGGAAACGATTCCGTTCCCAGGGCTTCCCATGCGGTTCGATTGGGGTCCGGTCGGGTCCGGTCTAGCCGATCGGTACCCATGCCCACGAGTCACCCGGACCAAGGTACCCCGGACGTCCCCGGGCATGCCGCCTAGCGTCAGGCATGACCGGTCGGTGGAGGCCGACGGTCCGAAGCCCGTGCAGCAGGACCCGAACCGCCATGACCACCTCGAACCCCGAGCGCGCCACCGAACCTCGGCCTCGCCGTCGGTCGCTCAAGGCCTTCGCCGCCCTCCTCGCCCTCGTCGTCACGATCGCGACGCCCGGCCTCGTCTTCGCCTGGAGCGCCAACAGCTTCTCGTCCACGGACGAGGCGCAGCTCGTCCAGCTGACGAACAACGCTCGCGCCTCCGCTGGCCTCAGGGCCCTCAAGGTCGATTCGGCCCTGACGTCGATGGCCCGCTGGCGCTCGAAGGACATGAGTGACCGCGCCTATTTCTGCCACCGCATCCCGCCCAAGGGCGCCGCGATCCCGGCCGACTGCGCGACCTTCCCGACCTCGTGGCCAAAGGTCTTCGACTACCTCAAAAGCTCGGGCTACTGCTACGCCGTGGCCGGCGAGAACATCGGGACCAACAACTTCCCCGATGACAGCGCCACGCAGGCGATCCAGCAGGGCTTCATGGACTCGCCGAGCCACCGGGCCAACATCCTGGGGACGGGCTGGGACAGCATCGGGATCGGGGCCTTCAAGCGCGCCGACGGGACCCACTACTGGACGGTCCTGTTCGCCGACAAGTGCTCGACGGCGCCCGCCCCGACCCCCAGGCCCACCCCCAAGCCGACGCCTCGGCCCACCCCGCGCCCCACGTCCAGGCCCACGCCCCGCCCGACCGCGCACGCGACCGTGACGGCCGCGCCAGTGACCACGCCCGGGACGTCGTCGGACGCGACCATCGCGCCTTCGTCCTCGCCCGGGTTACCTGCCCTGACGCCCTCGCCGGTTCCCGCGCCTGCGGGGCCGACGCTCGGCCCACCGGATCTCAGAGCCGCCGATCCCACGGCCGCCCCAGCCGGCGGACCACCAGGCCTCCAGATCATCGACCGCCCGATCGCCCGCAACCTGGTCGATACGATCGTGGGTGACGTCGCCGGGGCCTACTTCGGGAATTGAGCCGAGCCGGCACCTGCCGGCGACTACACTGGGCGCAGCTCCCCCGGCACGCCCCTGGAACCCGGAGTCCCGATGCCCCCGATCCTCGAGGCGCACGACCTCACCAAGCGCTTCGCCCTCGGTGCCGAGACCGTCGAGGCCCTCCGCGGCGTTTCCCTGGGCGTTGAGCCCGGCGAGTTCGTGGCCCTCATGGGACCGTCGGGATCGGGCAAGAGCACCCTCCTCCAGCTCCTCGGCGGCCTCGACCGGCCGACCTCCGGCTCTGTGGTCTTCGAAGGCCGTGACATCAGCCGCCTGTCCGATGACGAGGCGACACGCCTCCGCCGGGAGCGAACGGGCTTCGTCTTCCAGGCCTTCAACCTCATCCCGCTCCTGAGCGTCCGCGAGAACATCGCCCTGCCCTTCACGATCGCCGGCCAGGATTCGAGCCGTGGCGAGACGGCGGACCGAATCCGGGAGGTGATCGCCCTCGTCGAGCTGGCCGGCAAGGAGCAGCACCGGCCCGACCAGCTCTCCCAGGGTGAGCAGCAGCGGGTCGCCGTCGCCCGGGCCCTCGTGACCCGTCCGTCGGTCCTCCTGGCGGACGAGCCGACGGGCAACCTCGACTACACCACCGGCGGAGAGCTCCTCGACGCGCTCTGGCTGTCCAGCGAGGCCGCGGCCCAGACGATCGTCCTCGTCACCCATGACGCCCGTGCCGCGGCCTACGCGGACCGGATCCTCGTGATCGGAGATGGCCGGATCAAGGACGAGATCCGGCTGGGCCGGCGCGCCGACCACTCCGCGGCCCCGCTCATCGCCCGGCTCGCCCAGCTCGGGCTCTAGGCCGTGGGCCTCAACCGGCTCGCCTGGCGCACGCTCGCGGCGCGGCCCCTCCGAACGGTCCTGACCATCCTCGGCGTCGCCATGGGCGTGGCCGTCCTGTCGGCTTCGCTGACCATGGGCGCCGGCCTTGATGCGGCCATCAACCGGACCGTCCGCGATGTCGTCGGCTCGGCCGACCTGCGGGTGTCGGCCTTCCAGGACCACGCCCTGACCGACGGGACGGTCGACGTGATCTCGAGCACGCCGGGCGTCGCGGTCGTGGCACCGACGATCGAGCACCGGACGTACCTCGAGCCCGTCCTCGGCCAGCCGGTGCCCGGGGCGGTCACGGTCATCGGCATCGATCCGGTTCCGTACGGCAAGCTCCACCCGCTGGAGCTGGTGATCGGCGAACCCCTGGCCCGGACCGATGAGACCTCGGCCATCATCACCGAGTCGCTGGCCAGATCGGACGGCTTCCGGATCGGCAGCGAGCTGACCGTCCAGGGCACCGGCGAGCCGGCCCACCTGCGGGTCATCGGCGTCGTCGCGGGGCCGGGCCCTGCGGCGGCATCGGGGGGCCGGACGGTGATCATCCCGATCGGCACGGCCCGCAAGGTCTTCGGCCTCGATGGCGTCACCCGCGTCGACATCGGCCTGGTGCCGGGAGCGTCGGCGGCCGACGTCGGCCAGGCCTTCGTCAAGCGCCTGACCGTCGACCCCTACGTCCTTGCCTCGCCCGCCGACCTCGCCGCCGGGATGCGGGCCTCGACGGCTGACTTCCAGGCGACCACCGCCCTCCTGGCCGTGATCGTCCTCTTCGTCGGCTCCTTCCTTATCGTCAACACCCTCTCGATGACGGTCGGCGAGCGGGCGCGCGAGGTCGGCCTGCTTCGGGCGGCTGGGGCCACCCGCGCGCAGGTCGTCCGCTTCATCCTGGCCGGGGCGGCCACCCTGGGGGTGATCGGCTCGGGGCTCGGGCTCATCCTCGGGGCCGGGCTCGGTGCGTTGATGGCCGGCTCGGTCCAGGCCCTGACCGGATTCCCCGCCGCGGTCGACAGCCTCAGCCCGTCGAGCCTGCTCCTGGCCTTCCTGGTCGGGCTCGGCGTGACGGTGGCCGCCGCCACCGAGCCGGCCATCCGGGCGGCCCGGATCTCGCCGGTGGAGGCCCTCCGGGCCCGACTCGACCTGCCCACCGCCCGGCGCGCCCGGCTTGGCTGGCTGGCCGCTGTCTTCGTGGCCGTCGCGGTCCTCGGCCTCGCGGTCTGGCCGCCGGCGGCCGGGACCGTCGGCGCCGGCCGCGCCCTCGCCGTCTACGGTGCGCTGCTGGCCGCGACCCTTGTCAGCCCGTTCCTGCTGCCACCGCTGGCCCGTCTCCTGGGCGCCCCGCTCCGGGGCTTGTTTCGTCTCGAGGAGCGGCTGGCCCGCGGCTCCCTCGGGCGCGACCGGAGCCGGACCGCCCTTACGCTCGGGGCGCTCGTCATCGGGCTGGCCATGGTGGTGGCCCTTGGCTGGACCGCCCAGGCCGCCCGCGAGCGCGCCACCGCCTGGCTGGCCGACGTCGTTCCGGGCGACGAGGTCGTGTCGAGCATTCGCCCGATTGCCGCCGATGAGGGCGTCAGCGAGGCGCTGGCGGCCGTGAAGGGCGTCGCCGCGGTGAGCCCGATCGCGACGTTCGACCTCGCCGTCCACGGCCAGCGCCTTGATGCCGCGGCGGTGGTCGGGGCGGATTTCCTGCGCGGCGGGCTGCTGACGTTCGTCGCCGGCGATCGGACGACGGCCTTGACCGACCTCGATCGCGGTGGCGCGGTGATCCTCCCCGAAGCCGCCGCCACGCGCCTCGGCGTCCACGTCGGCGACGCGCTGAGCGTCGCCCTCGGCGGCGGCAGCACCCTCGACCTGCGGGTCGCGGGGATCGTTGCCCGCTCCCTCCCGAGCGGCGGCGGGGAGGCCGTCCTCGTCGGCTGGACGGATGCCAGCGGCCCGCTCGGCGTCAAGGGCGCGGGCGTCTTTGCCGTCCGGTTCGCGCCGGGCGCCGGCAACGCGGCCCGAGCTGCCCTCGTGACCGCGGCCGAGGGCTTCGCCCTGGAGGCCAATCCGCTGAGCCGCATCCAGGGCGCGGTCAGCGACGCCCTGGGCCGCGTCTTCGGCCTCTTCGACGCGCTGGCCATCGTGGCCGTCCTCGTCGCCGCCCTCGGCGTTGTCAACGCCCTGGCCATGGGCGTCGTCGAGCGCGTCCGCGAGATCGGCGTCCTTCGGGCGATCGGGATGACCCGCGGCCAAGCCTCGCGGATGGTCGTCGTGGAGGCCGCAGTCCTGGGCCTGGTCGGCATCGTCCTCGGGGCCCTGACGGGGATCGCCGTCGGGGCGATCCTGCTCGCCCTGACCGGCGGGCTGACGGCGGGCATCGGGCTTCCCTGGGCCTCGATCGGCGTCGCCGCGGTCATCGGCATCACCGGCTCGGTGATTGCCGCCTACTACCCCTCGAGGCTCGCCTCGGGCGTCTCGATCGTCCAGGCCCTGACGTTCGAATAGGCCCTCGAGGAGCCCGAGCCGCGCTCGGGCCGGGCCGTTCGAGGGCGGCCGAACGGCCCCGGAATCGGCCTGATCGTCTGCTAGACTCGCGGCGCTGCGCGGCATGCGCGCCCCAGGAGGACGTGGATGACGATCTCGGTGCCCCGGCTGGACCGCTCGCCCGCCGGTGAGCGCGGCATCACGATCGCCGACTTCCTCGTCCCGATTCGCGTCGCCGAGGGGATCGGGGTCAGGGTCCGCCACGTCGCCCTGATCCTGGCCGGGACCCTCCTCATTGCCCTCGCCGCCCAGCTCAAGCTCTACCTGCCCAACAACCCGATCCCGATCACCGGCCAGACGTTCGCCGTCCTGCTCGTCGGCGGCGCCCTCGGCTTCCGGCGGGGGACGGCGTCGACGACCCTGTACCTGCTCTTGGGCCTGGTCGGCCTGCCCGTCTTTGCCGGGGGCAAGCACGGTGTCGAGATCGTCCTGGGGACGAGCGGCGGCTACCTCGTCGGGTTCATCCTCGCCGCCGCGATCGTCGGCCGCCTGGCCGAGCTCGGCTGGGACCGGAACATCCTCGGGTCGGTGGCGGCGATGGTCTTCGGCAGCCTGGCCATCTACGCCTTCGGCGTGCCGTGGCTGGCCGTGGTGGCCGGGCAACCGGTCCAATGGGCGGTCGACAAGGGCCTGACGCCGTTCCTGCCCGGCGACGCGCTGAAGGTGGCCCTCGCCGCGGGCGCGTTCCCGGTGGCCTGGTGGATCGTCGGACGACGACCGGGAGACCGCTGACCGATCCCGGCGCCGGCCTGTTCGGGCCGGGCAGCCTGACCTGGCGCCTCGACCGCGAGGCCTTCCTCCTCCTCGGCGTCGGGCCGCGGGCCCTCCTGCTCCAGATCGCCCACCCGGCCGTGGCCGCCGGCGTCGCCGATCACTCGACGTTCCGGGACGATCCGTGGGCCCGCCTGGCGGGCACCCTCCGGTCGTACCTCCGGATCGTCTACGGCAGCATGTCCGAGGCACGGTCCGAGGTCCGTCGCCTGAATGTCCTGCACCGGACCGTTCGCGGACGCCGCGAGGACGGCGTGCCATACGATGCCGCCGACCCGGAGCTCCGCCTCTGGGTCCACGCCACGCTCGTCGATTCGGGCCTGGTAGCGGCGGAGACGTGGCTTGGTCCACTCGGGCCGGCCGAGCGGGCTCGCTACTACGAGGAATCGATCCCGGTCGGCCGGGCGTTCGGCATTCCGGCCCGGCTCCTGCCGCCCGATATCGCCGCCTTCGATGCCTATGTCGCCTCGATGCTCGACCCCGGCGGGCCGGTCCAGCCGTCGCCGGTCGCTCGGGAGCTGGCCGCGGTGATCCTCCATCCCCGACCCGGTCCCGCGATCCGGACGATGACCGCGGCGGCGGGAGGTCTACTGCCGGCACCGGCCCTCGGGGCGATCACCGCCGCCGGGGATCGACTTCCGGCGGTCGCCGTGGCGTGGGTCCTTTGGCCTTCGATCGGCCTCCTGCCGGCCCGGCTCCGAGTGGCCTACGACCTGCCCTGGGGGCCCATCGAACGCAGCGTCGCCGCCTGGCTGGTTGCCTCCTGGCGAGGCTGGAACGCGGTCCTGCCCAGAGCGATCCGGCACATGCCCCAGGCCCGGGCGGCGGACCGGCGGCTCAGGGGTAGAGGGACGGAAAGCGCGCCCTGAGGATCGGCAGGATGCTTACCGGGCTCGCGGCCCGGAGCGTCTCGAGGAGCTGCCTGGATCCCGCCAGCCCAAGGCGGTTCGCTGCCAGGTAGTCGTGGATGGCGGCCCAGAAGCGGGCCGTGCCCATGACCCGCCGGATCCGGTTGAGGACGAGCCCGCCCTGGATGTAGATGTCCTCGTAGTAGCAGGCCCTCGAATAGGCCGTGATGGCGCGATCGAGCGCCGCTCGCGGGCAGCGGCTGGCGCGGGAGAGATCGAGGGCCGTCCGGGCCGCCATGTCGGCGGCCGCTTCGTCGGCGAAGGGCTCCGCCTGCTGGTCGTTGCCGACGAGGCCGTAGAACCACTGGTGGGCGGCTTCGTGGTGGATGAGATAGGCCAGGTTGGCAGCCGGCGTCGCCTTCGGGATCCAGATGAGGCCCGGCGATTCCATGCCGAAACCGCCCTCTGTCTGGACGACCGTGAAGGCCGGCCACGGATACGGGACCGCCACCAGGCCGCCGATCCCCTCGATGGCTCGCTCTGCCTGGGCAAGGACCCGGGCTGCCGCCAACCCGCCGGGCCGGGCGTAGACCCGGTAGGCCACGCCGCCGACCGTTTTGCTCGTAACCGCGAAATCGGGGGCCAGGACGATCGCGACGTCGCGGACGTCGGTCGCGTCGAAGCTCCAGGTCAGGCCATCGGCAACCGGCATGGATCCGGGCGAGGCGAGGATCATCGGCACGTCGGTCGTCAGCCGGACATGGACCGCGGGGCTGGTCGGGGTCACGAAGGGATCGCCGTGGTTGGGCCGGTCGAACGGCACGGCCCGGCTGATCCAGGGGATCCAGCGGTACAGGGCGAGGGTTCCGTTGACCCGCGAGAAGAGCCAGTCGGAGCCGGCCACGTCGGGTTGGAGGCGGGCCGTGTAGGCGATGCGAAGGCTGGTCGATGCGCCCGACGGGAGGAGGCCGCCCAGCTCGACGCGCAGCGTCTGGCCCTCGATGACCGTCGCCGTCGGCGTGCCGTCGACGCTGACCTCACCGAGCCTGATGCCCCCGATCCGGGCGGCGATCGTGTTCAGGTCCAGGCGATCGATGGGCTGCCCCGAGTCGTTGCGGGCGACGAGCGTGGTCGCGACCGAGATCTCGCCGGCCCCCACCGCCACCTGGAGGTCGACGTCGTAGGTCCCGCTCAGGGCGAGGCTTGAGCGATCCACACGGCCGGGGATGATGGCCGATCGTGGCGTGGGTGCGGGCGTGCGCGATGGTGTCGGTCCGGGGCTCGGCCGCGCGGTAGGGGTCGTCGCGGCCGGAGAGGCGAGGTCCCGAGAGGACGCGGGCGACGTCGGCGACGAGACGCTCGGGCTCGGCGGAGTCGTGCAGGCGGCCACGGCAACGCTCAGCAGCACGGCGAAGGCGAATCGGCGGGCCATCAGGTTGATCGTAGGACGCCCCCGGAGGCGGTCCCGTGACCGGCCCGTGAAAGCGTCGCCATCGCCACTGCCTCGCGGCTACCATCGGCCCGTGACCGAACGGATCAAAGCAGCGGCCCTGGAAGCCCTCCTCGCCGCTGCCGCCGTCGAGCTGCCCGGCGTCCGCCTCCTGACCGAAGAGGTCGATCGCGAGTCGTATCGCCGCGACGAAACGGCCTATCTCGAGGCCGGCCTGCCCGGGGCCGTCGCCCTGCCGTCGACGACGGTCGAGGTCGCGGGACTTCTCCGGCTGGCGTCCCGGCACCGGGTCCCGGTGGTCCCCCGGGGCGCCGGAACGGGCCTGAGTGGCGGCGCGGCGGGGATCGAGGGCGCCCTCACGATTGCCCTGACCCGCATGGACCGGATCATCGAGATCGACCCGGCCAACCTCTGTGTCGTGACCCAACCCGGCGTCATCAACGCCCGTCTCAAGGCCGCGGTGGCCGCGGAGGGCCTCTTCTACGCCCCGGACCCGGCGAGCTACGAGACCTGCTCGATCGGGGGCAACCTCGGCACGAACGCCGGCGGCCTGTGCTGCGTGAAGTACGGCCAGACGCGCGATGCCGTCCTCAGCCTGGAGGTCGTGCTCGCCGACGGGACGGTTATCCGGACGGGCGGTCGCAACGTGAAGGATGTCGCGGGCTACAGCCTCACCCATCTCTTCGTGGGCAGCCAGGGGACCCTCGGGATCATCACCGAGGCGACGCTCCGGCTGCGGCCCGCGCCGGCCCCTCGGACGACCCTGCTGGCCTTCTTCGACACCCTCGACGCTGCCGGCGAGGCGGTGGCCGCGATCACCGCGGCCGGCATCCAGCCGGTGACCCTCGAGCTCATGGATCGCGAGACGATCATGGCCGTCGAGGACTGGAACCACCTGGGCCTCGATGTCAGCGCTGCGGCCATGCTCATGGTCGAATCCGACGCGGCCGGGCCGGGCGGCGTCGACGAGCTCGACCGGGCGGAGGCGGCCTGCGTCTCGAACGGCGGGCGCTCGATCGTCCGGGCTGCGGATGCCCAGGAGGCGGACTGGCTCCGCCAGGCCCGCCGGCTCGCGCTGCGGGCCCTGGAGCTCCAGGGGACCGTCCGGATGGAGGACGTCGGGGTGCCCCGTTCGCGGGTACCGGAGCTGCTCCGGGCGATCGAGCGGATCGCCGCCGCCAACGGCGTCCGCTGCGCGACCTTCGGCCACGCCGGCGACGGCAACCTCCACCCCAATCTGATCTTCGATCGCGACGATCCCCACGCCGCCGAGCTCACCCACCGGGTCCGGGACGAGATCTTCCGCGCCGCCCTGGATCTCGGGGGGACGGTGACTGCCGAGCACGGCATCGGTTCCGCCCGGCTCGAGTGGCTTCCCATCCAGCGTGGCGAGGGCGCGGTGGCCGTCATGCGGTCCATCAAGGCGGCCCTCGATCCGCTCGGGATCCTGAACCCCGGGCGCGTCCTCCAGACGCCGGAGTCTCGAGCCCTGGCGTCCCACCGGGAGTGACCCACCGGGAGGCCCGAGCGGGGTCTCCGCGGCCGCCGCTCCCCACCGCACCGCAGTGATCCAAACCACCCGCGCTCGCGCATGGACCAGCGAACCCGAGCCGCGGGGAGTCGCGACACCGCGGACCGGCCCTCTCCCCGGAAGATCAGACGAAAGGGAAACGGACCAGAACCATGCGCAATGCCAGCAAGCTCGCCACCCTGGGGGCCGCCATGACGGTCCTCGCGGTTGGCGCGGCGCCGCTCTTGACGAGCGCCGCCGACCATCTCGATGCCCCGGCCCTCGGCCATACGGTGGCGAACGGGGCCATCGACCTCGTCTCGACGCACGGCAACCGTGACATCAACGACCTGTACGTCTTTCCGGCACCGCACGATCCCGGTCGGACGGCGATTGCCTTGACGACCAACCCCGCGATCGACCTCTTCGGCGGCGACTTCGGGACGAACGTCCGCTACGCCATCAACATCGACACCAACGGCGACAACGTCCAGGACATCGCCTACGTCGCCCGCTTCTCCCGAGAGGACGAGGACGGCGACGGCGACGCAGCCTCCAACCTCGACTTCAAGATCACGCGCTACGCCGGTCGCGGCGCCGTCAGCTACACCGGCGGTGTGACCGTCGCCCACGGCGACACCAACGCCCGATCGAAGACGGTTGGCAGCAACAACCTGTGGGCTTGGACCGGCGTCCGGTCGGATCCCTTCTTCTTCGACCTCCTTGGCTTCATCGGGACCACGACCCTCCTGAAGACCGGTACCGCGGTCGGTACGGATCGGCTCGGTGTCAACCCGAGTGACTTCTTTGCCGAGCGGAACACCAACGCGATCGTCCTCTCGGTTCCCAACAGCCAGCTCCCCAACAAGATCGGCGTGTGGGCAACGACCAGCTACCACAACGAGTCCGGCTGGCACAAGGCCGACCAGATCGGCCGACCGGCCATCAATACGGTCTTCAATCCGACGGCCGACAAGAACGACTTCAACCGGACTGCGCCGTCGCGGCAGACGACCGCCTTCGGCGGGAAGTTCGTGACCAACGTCGAGCACGGCCTCCAGTTCTTCTCGAGCCTCGATACCGAGGGCTCCTACACGGATGCCCAGGCCGCGTTCCTGGCCAGCGTCCTGATCCCCGACGTCCTCGTCTACGACCGGACGTCGACCCTCCCGGCACCGCTCAACGGGCGAGCCCTGGCCGACGACGTCATCGACGTCGAGCTCCGGGTCACCTCGGGCGGCGATCCGCTGAACCTCTTCGGCGCCGACGGCGCGACCGGCCTGGGGCCGAATCGCGACGCCAATGGCGGCGTCAACGGTGACGGCGTGGGTCCCCACACCGACTACCTCGCGACGTTCCCGTACCTCGGCGTCCCGCATTGACCATCGGAGCGGAGCGCGCTCGTGGGGGGCCGCGCTCCGCTCCGATCTCTCTCTGAACCACGAACGATCCAGGAACCCAGGAGCTCATGACCGCGATGGCAACCTCACCGACACTCCGGCCCCGTCGCCTTCCCATCCGGCCCCGGCCGCTCGGGATCCTGGCGGCGGCGGTTGTCGTCGTCGCGGCCAGCGCGGTCGTGAGCCATTTCGGGCTCGGGTTCCACTTCCCGACGGCGCCCGGCAACGCCGCCTGGCTGGCGAGCGGGGCGCCCGTCTCGGGCGACGGCGCAGCGTCGGCGACGGTCGGCATCCCGGGAGCCGGAGCGCTTTCGCCGTCCGGCTCTCTGGCCATCATCGATCACAACATCGGCCTCTGGACGACGACCCTCAAGAAGAATCCCAACGACTTCCTATCGGCCACGAACCTGGCGATCCTCTATCACGCTCGGGCCCGGCTGACGGCCGATCTGGCCGACCACCAGCGAGCCCTCGAGGCCGCCCGGACGGCGATGAAGATCGCCCCGACCCAGACAACGGCCGCCGGCCTCGAGGCGGCGATCCTGTACTCGCTCCACGATTTTCACGCCGCGTTCAAGGCGGCCGACGCCCTCGTCCGGGCGGACCCGGCCGAGCTCGGAGCGCTTGCCACGCGGGCCGATGCGTCGATCGAGCTGGGCAACCTCGCGAGCGCCCGCTCCGACCTCAAGACGCTCGCGGCCGCCGCCCCAGGCCCCGCCGTCGACATCCGCCTGGCCCGCCTTGCGGCTGTGACCGGCGACCTGCAGGGCGCCGTCAGCCTTGCCCGCAAGGCACGCGATGCCGCCGCCGTCGAGGGCAGCGACCCAGGCTTCTACGAATATGCGCTGGCCGAGTACGAGCGCAACGCCGGCGACGCCACAACCGCGGAGGCCGGCTATCGGGCCGCCCTCGCGGTGCGTTCAACGGACCTTGGCGCACTCCTCGGGCTGGCCCGCATCCAGGCCTTCGGCGGCCGGATCGGCGATGCCATCACGTCCCTGGAAACTGCCACGGCGATCGCACCTACCCCCGAGGCCGAAGGACTCCTCGGCGACCTCCTCGCAATGCGCGCCGGGCCCGCCGACGCGGCCGCCTCGGCCACGGCCTACGGCACGGTCCGCCTGACCCGGACGCTCTCCGCCGTGGCGGGCAGCGTCTACGACCGGACGCTCGTGAAGTTCGACCTCGATCATGGGCCGACCTCATCCGTCCTCGTCGACCAGGCCCGGGGGGGACTTGCCGACCGAAGCGACGCGGGCGCCCACGACCTCCTTGCCTGGGCCCTCCATGCCAGTGGCCGGGACGATGAAGGCTGGACCGAGAGCCAGGCCGCGATGGCCGCGGGTGCCGCGGATGCGCGGACGCTTTACCACGCCGGTGTCATCGCCGCGGGTCGCGGCGACCTCGCAACGGCACGGAAGCTTCTCGATCGGGCGATCGCCCTCGGGCCGGCCCTCGATCCATTGGAGCGTTCAAACGCGAGCGACGTTCTGGCGGCGGTCAGCGGTTCGGCGATGCCCTGAGCGGGCGCGCCAAGGATGCGTTGAACCGCAAAATCGGCCATACTGTGGGGCCCGCAACGTGCGGCCATCTCCGTCCCCAGGAGCTCCCGTGAACGGTCGCCCTCTTTCCCTGACGCGCCCCGCCCTCCGCAATGGCGAGCCCGAGCCGCTCCGTCACGTGATCGAGGTTTATCGCCACAAGGACCAGACCATCACCTGCGTCTGTGGCTGGCACGGAAGCTGCGCGACGAACGCGACCGGCGGCTCCGACTGGACCGTCCACCTGAACCAGTTCCGGACCAAGCGGAAGTAGGCCCGGCGCCGTTGAGGCGCCCCGGTCCCCCGCGGCGACCTTGCTGATCGTTCGCCCTCGCTCCCGGCTGCCCCTCAGGTACCCGCATCCATCCCCGGGCCGTCGAGGCGACGCCCCCTGACCCACGCCCCTCGGACCATGTCCGGGTGTGGCCGGAAGATGAGGCGGCTTGCGATATCCGCCGGATCGACGTCGATCTGCTCGTGCGGCGCGGAGCCCAGGTCCACGTGCCGGACTGGCGCCGTCAGCCCCGCGTCGACGGCAATCAGGTCCGCCTCCTTGCCGACCTCCAGGGATCCGATCCGATCGTCCAAGCCGAGGGCCCGGGCACCCGACAGCGAGCCCATCCGCAGCCAGTCCAGGGGTCCCAGTGCCGGCGCGGACTCGCCGAGGAGCGTCCGCCGGGCATTCTGGGCATACGCCCCAACGCGCATGACGGAGAACATCGAAGGATCCGGTCCGCCGGCGACGTCCGACCCGAGCCCCATCCCGAGGCCCGCCTCGAGGTAGCGGCTGAGGGGCATGATCCCCGAGGCGAGGAAGAGGTTCGAAGCGGGGCAATGGGCGACCCGGGTATCGGTTTCGACCAGGCGCGCCAGCTCGCGCTCCGAGAGGTGGACCGCGTGGGCCAGCACCGTTCGCGGCCCCAGCCCGCCGGCTCGCTCATAGACGTCGACGTAGTCGAGGGCCTCGGGAAAGAGCTGGGCAACCTCGGCGATCTCACCCGGGTCTTCGGAGACATGGGTCTGCCACCATGCGCCGGTCTGGGCGGCGAGGGCAGCCGAGTCGCGCAGCATCTCGGCCGTGCAGGAGATCGCGAAGCGCGGCGTGACCGCGTAGCCAAGGCGACCGTCGGCGGCGCCATGCCAGCGAGCGCAGAGGTCCGCTGATTCGCGGAGCGATCGGTCGAGGATCGTGGCTGGGTCGATCCGCTCGTCGTAGGTGATGCGATCCATCATCACCTTGCCCAGGATGGCCCGGATCCCGTGGGCCTCGGCCGCCTCGAAGGCGGCGGTCATCGAGGCCGCGTAAACGGCCCCATAGGCGAGGACGGTCGTCGTCCCCGCCGCCGCAAACGCCCGGAAGGCCGCCGGCGCGAGGGCCGCCGCCTCGCCCGAGGTCGCGAACTGCTGCTCCAGCGGGAAGATGTAGCGGCGCAGCCAGGTCAGCAGGTCAAGCCCGGCTCCCAGACCCGCGTTCGGCAGCTGCGGCAGGTGGGCGTGGAGGTCGACCATGCCCGGCATCAACACGAGCGGCCGCAGGTCAATGACCGGCCCGCTGGCGGCCGGATCCAGGTTCGCGGTCGCGCCGGCGAAGGCGATCCGCCCGGTCGCGTCGACGGCCACGATCCCATCCGCTTGGAAGCTCGTTCCGCCATCATCCAGGGGACTGAGGAGACGCCCGCGGAGGGCGAATGGCGGGCCCTCGGGCAGCGCCGGGAAGGCCACCGAGGGCTGGGGAGCGGTCACGGTCGGCGATGCTAGCACGCCCTCGAAGGCCTCCCGTGCCCGCGCCGCCAACCTGCCAAGATGCCCCAGATGACCGGCTTCGACGTTCTCATCTCGGGCGGCACGATCGTCGACGGGACCGGTGCCCCTGGGCGCCCGGGGGCTCTCGCGATCGCGGAGGACCGGCTGGGGGTCCTCTTCGACCCGGCCGAGATCGCCGCGGCGACGGCTGGGGCCGGCCGGGTCATCGATGCCCGGGGCAAGATCGTCGCGCCCGGCTTCATCGACCTCCACAGCCACTCCGGGCTGATGATCCTGGCCGAGCCCCACCACGAGCCGAAGGTACGGCAGGGGGTCACGACCGAGGTCATCGGGGTCGACGGCAACGCCTACGCCCCGTTCCCGAACCCGGCCGACCTCGCCGCCTTCGTCGAGATGAACGCCGGGCTTGACGGCGTGCCCCGGGGTGTCGTCATCAACTGGGACACCGTGGCCAGCTATCTCGAGCGCTTCGACGGCCAGGTCAGCGTCAACATCGCTTTCTTCGTCGGCAACGCGCCGCTCAGGATCGCCGCCCTCGGCTGGGACGACGATCCGGCCGATGCCCGGGCCACCGGCAAGATGATGGCGATGCTCCGAGAGGGCCTCGAGGCGGGCGCCTGGGGCGTCTCATCGGGCCTCGACTACCCGCCCGGTTCGTATGCCTCGACCGACGAGCTGGCGGCGCTCGCCAACGAGGCGGCTCGGCTCGGCGGCATCTACCACACCCACGTCCGCTACCCGCTCGGCGACAAGTTCCTCGATCCGTTCCGCGAGGCGATCGAGATCGGGCGGCGGGGCGAGGCACCCGTCCACATCACTCATTTCTATCACCGGACGAGCTTCCCCGGCCGCCCCGAGCAGATGCTGGAGCTGATCGACGATGCCCGGACCGAAGGCCTTGACGTCACCTTCGACGCCTACCCCTACGAATGGGCCTCGACGCGCCTCCTCATCAGCATCCCGACGTGGGTCCAGGAGGGTGGCCCGGGGCCGACCCGGGCCCGTCTCGCGGACGGCGCCGTGCGAGCTCGGATCCGCCGGGAGATGGAAGCCCGCGGGATCCTGGCCGCCGGGGCCAGGGGCCTCGCCGACATCAGGCTCGGCTACTTCGGCCGGGCGGCGCATGCCCGCTGGGAAGGGCGAACCCTGGGCGAGGTCGCCCAGGAGACCGGCGAGGACATGGTCGAGCTGCTCTGCGACCTCCTCGTGTCCGAGGGCCTCCGGCTGAACCAGGTGACGCCCGGGCCGCACATCGACGGCATCCGCCAGTTCTACCGCCACCCGGTCGCGATGGTCGGCACGGACTCGACGTTCGTCGGAGCGAAGCCGAGCCCCCGAACCTACGGCTCGTTTCCCCGGATCCTCGGCCAGTTCGTCCGCGAGGAGCGCCTCCTCGGGCTCGAGGAGGCGGTGGCCAAGATGACCTCGATGCCGGCGGCGAGGCTCGGCCTCCGGACTCGCGGCCGGCTTGCCGACGGCTTCATTGCCGACGTCGTGGTGTTCGACCCGAAGCGGGTCAAGGCCCTCGCCACCTACGACCAGCCGCGCCAGTTCTCGGAGGGCATCGACCACGTCTTCGTCGGCGGCGTCCCGGTGGTCGAGGGCGGAATCCACACCGGCGCGACCCCCGGCCGGGCGCTCCGCCGTGGTCGCGACTGAAGACGACGCCTGCGCGGTGATACGCTCCGGAGCCACGAGGAGCAGCCCACTCCGGAGGATCCGTCGTCCGTGACGACCCGCACGATGCCGCGCCCTGCGGTGGCGCCCGAACGGTCCGCAGCGGATGCCCTCGTGCTCAACCCGGGCGCCGCCACCCGAGGCAGGGCGGCCGGCTTTCCGCGGCGGCGGGAAGGCCCGGCCAAGCTGACAGGTGCGGCCAAGTACACCGACGACCTCGTCTTCCCCGGCGCTTGGTACGGGGCCACGATCCGGTCGACCGAGGCCCGGGCCCGACTCCTCGCGGTCGAGCTGGACCCCGACGTCGACTGGTCGGGCGTCGTCGTCGTGACGGCGGCCGACATCCCGGGCGAGAACCTCGTCGCCTCGATCAAGGAGGACCAGCCGGTCCTGGTCCCGATCGGCGGCGAGATCCGTCATCACAGTGAGCCGGTCGCGCTCCTGGCTGGGCCCAATCAGGCGACCGTCCGCCGCCTCAAGTCCCGGATCAAGCTCGTAACGGAGGCCCTGCCACCGGTCTTCGATCCCGAGGCCTCCGACCACGTCTTCGCGGCCTACGAGATCGGCAGCACGGACGTCGAGGCCGCCTTCGACGGCGCCGATGTCGTCCTGGAAGGGGAGTACCGGGTCGGGCACCAGGAGCAGCTCTACATCGAGAACAACGCCATGATCGCCGTGCCCGGCGAGGACGGCGAGATGGCTGTTCACGGCTCCCTTCAGTGCCCCTATTACGTCCATCGGGCGATGAAGAAGACCCTCGGCCTGACCGCAACCCAGGCCCGCGTCGTCCAGGCCGAAACGGGCGGTGGCTTCGGAGGCAAGGAGGAATATCCCTCGATCATCGCGCTCCACGCGGCCCTCCTCGCCGGCAAGTGCGGCCGGCCGGTGCGGATGATCTACGACCGCCACGAGGACATCGCCGCAACGACGAAGCGCCACCCGGCGATCGTCCGGCACCGGACCGCGGCTCGGGCCGACGGGACGCTCCTGGCGATGGACATCGACGTCGTCATGGACGGCGGTGCCTACTGCACGCTGACGCCCGTCGTGCTGTCACGCGGCGCCCTCCATGCCGGTGGGCCGTACCGCTGCCCGAGCGTCCGGATCCGAGCCCGGGCGACCCGGACCAACACCCCGCCGAACGGGGCCTTTCGGGGCTTCGGGGCACCCCAGACCGAGTTCGCCATGGAGACCCATCTCAACCGCCTGGCCGAGCGCCTGGGGCTGAGCCCGGCCGAGATCCGGCGTCGGAATGCCTATGTCCTCGGCGACGTCACGCCCACCGGCCAGGTGCTCCGCGAGAGCGTCGCCGCGACGGAGGTCCTCGAACTGGCGGTCGAGGCGAGCGAGTTCGAGCGGCTGCGGGCGGCCACGGCCCGGGCGGCCGCGGAACGCAGCGGATCGGGCACGGTCCCCACCTCGGCCTTTCGGTCCGGGGCCGCCCGGACCGCCACCGGCGTCGGCCTGGCGCTGGCCTGGCATGGGGCCGGGTTCACGGGCTCCGGCGAGGTCCACATCGGATCGGTGGCCGCGGTCGAGCTCACCGCCGAGGGCCTCGTCCGGGTGCTCGTCGCCGCGACCGAGATGGGGCAGGGGACCTCGACGATCTTCCCGATCATGGTCTCGGGCGAGCTCGGGATCCCGGCCGACGCGGTCGAGATGGCGGCCGTGGACACAGCCATCGTGCCCGACAGCGGGCCGACCGTGGCGAGTCGGACGGCGATGGTCGTCGGCGGCCTGTGCATCGAGGCCGCGCGGCGGCTGCGGGCGGAGGTCGAGATCCGCAACGCCGGCCGCCCATTCAGGGAGGTGTATCTCGCTGATGCGGCCGCCCACGGTGCCACTCGGATCGAGCAGCAGTTCGAGCCCTACCCGGGCATCTCCTTCGATGACGCGACGTATCGCGGCGACGCCTATCCGGCCTTTGGCTGGGCCGCCTGCGTGGCCCGGGTCGAGGTCGATCTCGACACGGCCGAGGTGGCGGTTCGCGACGTGGTCGCGGTCGACGACGTGGGCAAGGTCATCCACCCGATCCTGTGCGAGGGCCAGGTGGAGGGTGGCACCCTCCAGGCCGTCGGCTACGCCACGATCGAGGAGATCAAGCTCGAGGACGGCCGCTACCTCAACGACCGGCTGGCGACCTACCTCATCCCGACCGCCCTCGATGCCCCGGCGATGACCACGATCCTTGTCGAGTCTCCATTCAGCGGCGCGCCCCACGGTGCGAAGGGCGTTGGCGAGCTGCCCATGGACGTCGGCGCGCCGGCAGTCATTGCCGCCATCCACGATGCCGTGGGGGTCTGGATCACGGAGCTGCCGGCGACCCCCGAGCGGATCCTGGCGGCCCTCCATGGACCCGGCAAGGCCGTCGCGTGAGCCGGGTTCGCTTCCTCGTCAACGGCGCCCCGGCCGAGCTCGACGTGCCCGGCATGCGCCGCCTCCTCGACGTCCTGCGGGAGGACCTCGGCCTGACCGGCACGAAAGAGGGCTGTGGGGAGGGTGAGTGCGGGGCCTGCTCGGTCCTCCTCGACGGCCAGGTCGTCGACTCCTGCCTGGTGCCGATGTCGCAGGTCGACGGCCGGATCGTGCGGACCGTCGAAGGTCTCGCCCTCGCCGCCCGGGAACGGGGGATGCTGGACACGCTCCAGGACGCGTTCCTGACCTTCGGCGCCGCCCAGTGCGGGATCTGCACTCCGGGCATGCTGATGGCCGCACGGGCCTACCTCGACGCGGGCGGCGGGCCGGGGAGTGACACGATCCGCGAAGCAATCGCCGGCAACCTCTGCCGGTGCACGGGCTACCAGAAGATCGTCGAAGCGATCGCGGCCGTCGCCGCAGGAGATTTGGCATGACCCTCGAGCCAGGCAGACCCGTCGGGATGGACCAGGCGCCCGACCTTCCGGAGGTCAACGGGATCGGGGCGGGGAATGCCGTCGGGGTGGGCGAGCGCGCAGCGCCGCGGCCGGATCACGTCGAGAATCGCGCCGGACGGGAGCCCGGCGAGCTCGTCCTGGCCATGTCGCCGCGCCAGATCCTCGGCGGCTTCGCGCTCCTGGCCGGGCTGATCCTCCTGCTTCGCCGCCGGCGCTCGAAGGACTGAGCGTGCCCCTCGAGCCGCCCGTCGCCGTGCCCTCACGGCTCGTCGAGGCCTACGCCCTCCTGGCGGCCGCGCCCCACGTGCCGATCGCGGGCGGCACCGACCTCATGGTCCGGATCACCGGTGAGATCGGCGAGCCGCCCACGCAGCTCCTCGACGTCTCGCGGCTGCGGGAGCTCGAAGGCATCGGCCTCGAGAGCGGCGGGCTGGTCATCGGCGCCCGGGCCACCTACACCGACATTCGCCGGAGCGCGCTCTGCCGCGAGCACCTGCCCGCCCTCGTGGAAGCGGCCGCGACGATCGGCGCAGCACAGATCCAGAACCGGGGCACGCTCGGGGGCAACATCGGCAATGCCTCGCCGGCGGGGGACATTCTGCCGATCCTCCTCGCCACCGACGCCGTCATCGTGGTCGGCAGCGCCCGCGGGGAGCGACCCATCCCCGCGACCGGGTTCTTCCTCGCCTACCGCAACACCGCCCTCGCTCCCGACGAGCTGATCCTTCGCGTCAGGATCCCCCTGCCGCCCGGCCGGGAGACCCGTTTCCGGAAGGTCGGGACGCGCCGGGCGCAGGCGATCTCCAAGGTCGTGATGGCCATCTCCTGGCGCGATCATGGCCCCAGCGGCGGCTGGTCGGACGTCCGGGTGGCGCTCGGGTCGGTGGCCGCCACGCCGATCCGGGCCGCGGCCACCGAGGCGGTCCTCGAAGGCAGCCGGCCCTCGACGGAGGTGGCCGACCGGGCCGCGGAAACGCTCGCCGGTGAGCTCAGCCCCATCGACGACGTCCGTTCCACGGCCGGGTATCGCCGCACCGTGGCCGCCCGGATCCTGCATCGGATCCTGCGCGACGCGGGCGGCTGGTGAGCCTGTCGCTCCGTCTCGATGATCTGAACACGGCCGAGCCGGCTGCCTTCAGATCGGCCGTCGGGCCGCTCTTCGAGGCGGCGCCGGCCTTCCTCGCCCGGCTGGAAGCAGGTCGCCCGTTCCCGGACTGGGCGTCGCTGCTCCTGACCGCAAGGTCGATCGCCCACGCCATGCCGGACGACGAAAAGGTCGAGCTCGTCGACGCTCACCCGCGCCTCGGCGCGCCACCGCGCTCCGTCTCGGCCCTCTCGTTCCGAGAGCAGGGCTACGACCGTGCAGCGCCGGTGGCGCCCAGCGCGACCGCGACCGAGGCCGGGGCCGAGGCGTCCTTCTCCGACGACGTCGCGGCCGACCTGGCCCGCCTCAACGATGCCTACGAGGCCCGCTTCGGGTTCCGCTACTGTGTCTTCGTCGCCGGTCGATCCCGCGAGGAGCTCCTGCCCGGGCTGCGCGCCGCGCTGGCGGCCGATCGACGGGCGGAGCTCGAACGGGCGCTGGATGCGGTCGTCGACATCGCCCAGGCACGGCTGGCCGTCCTCGCCGGCGGCGGCCGATGAGGGGGCTCCGCGTGAGCCGAAGCGACGGATGAGCCAGGAGGGTTCGTTGTTCGAGCTCGGCGCCAACCACTATGGCAAGTCACGCATCCGGGTCGTCACGGTCCGCCGCACGGCCGATCGCCACGATCTCCGCGACCTGACCGTAGATGTGGCCCTCGAAGGCGATTTCACGGCCGCCCACGTCGACGGCGACAACACCAACATCGTGGCCACCGACACGATGAAGAACACGGTCTATGCCTTTGCCCAGGACCGCCTGACCAGCTCGGCCGAGGCCTTCGGGCTCGAGCTCGCCCGTCACTTCGCTCAAGGCCCGCAGGTGGACCGGGCACTGGTCAGCCTCCGCGAGCATGCCTGGGCCCGCATCCCGCTGGCCGGGGGTCCTGCACCGGACGCCTTCTCCCGGAGCGGCGACATGACCCGGCTGGCCGTGGTCGCCGCATCGAAGACCGGCGCGTCGGTCGAGGCCGGCATCGAGGACCTGACCGTCATGAAGACGACGAAGTCGGCGTTCACGGGCTTCGTACGGGACCGCTACACGACCCTGGCCGAGACCGAGGATCGACTCATGGCCACGAAGGTCACCGCCCTGTGGGGCTACGCGGAGACCGCCGCCGAGCCGGGCTTCGACTTCGACGGCGCGTTCGAGCGAGCCCGGACGACGCTCATGACGGTCCTGGCCGAGCACTTCAGCCCCTCGGTTCAGACCTCGATCTGGATCATGGCCACGGCGATGCTGGAGGCCGAGCCCGCGATCGACTGGGTCCGGATGATCCTCCCCAACCTCCATCACTGGACCGTCAACCTCGAGCCGTTTGGGCTGGACAACCCGGGCATCGTGTTCACGCCGACGATCGAGCCCCACGGGCTCATCGACGCCACCATCAGGCGGACCCCCTGAGCATGGCGGGCGTGGAGATCCGCGGGCCGGCCGCCCCGGCGGCCGAGGAGATCCTGGGCGCACCGGCCCTCCAGTTTCTCGGCCGGCTCGAGCGACGGTTCCGGGCAACCCGTGCCGAGCTCCTCGCCCGGCGCGAGGCCCGGGCGGCGGCGATCCGGGCCGGCGCGCCGCTCGGCTTCCTGCCCGAGACGGCTTCGGTTCGCGGGGATCGCAGCTGGCGGGTCGCCGAGACGCCGCCCGATCTCGAGGACCGTCGCGTCGAGATCACCGGTCCGGCCGAGCCGAAGATGATGATCAACGCCCTCAACTCGGGCGCCCGCGTGTTCATGGCCGATCTCGAGGACGCGCTCTCGCCGACGTGGTCGAACATCGTCAGCGGCCAGGCCGCGCTGCGCGATGCCGTGCGGGCCGAGCTGGCCTTCACCTCGCCCGACGGTCGGGCCTATCGGGTCGGGGAACGGCCGGCGGTGCTGCTGGTCCGGCCGCGAGGCTGGCATCTGGACGAACGGCATCTCCTCGTGGACGGCGCGCCCATGTCGGCCTCCCTTCTCGATGCCGGGCTGTACCTGTTCCACAACGCCGCCGAACGGCTGGCCCGGGGCACGGGGCCGTATTTCTACCTGCCCAAGCTCCAGTCGCACCTCGAGGCCCGGCTCTGGAACGACGTCTTCCTGTGGGCCCAGGACGCGCTCGGGATCCCGCGGGGGAGCGTCCGGGCAACCGTCCTGATCGAGACCATTCACGCGGCCTTCGAGATGGACGAGATCCTCTGGGAGCTGCGCGAGCACGCGGCGGGCCTGAACGCGGGGCGCTGGGACTACCTCTTCTCATGCATCAAGACCTTCGGGGCCAGGCCCGATCGGGTCCTGCCGGACCGGTCGCAGCTGACGATGACCGTGCCGTTCATGCGGGCCTACACCGAGCTCCTCGTCCGGACCTGCCATCGACGGGGCGCCCACGCGATCGGCGGCATGGCCGCCTTCATCCCGTCGCGTCGGGACCCCGAGGTCAACGCCGCGGCGATGGCCCGCGTTCGCGATGACAAGGAGCGGGAATCGGGCGACGGCTTCGATGGGACATGGGTTGCCCATCCCGACCTCGTGCCCCTGGCGACGGAGATCTTCGACGGCGTCCTCGGTTCCGAACCGAACCAGAAGGACCGGCTCCACGACGACATCGCCATCACGGCCGCCGACCTTGCCGACATCCGGGTGGAGGGCGGTCACGTGACGGAGGCCGGGGCACGCGTCAACGTCTCCGTGGCCCTCCAGTACCTCGACGCCTGGCTGGGCGGGAACGGGGCCGCGGCGATCAACAACCTCATGGAGGACGCGGCCACGGCCGAGATCTCCCGCTCCCAGCTCTGGCAATGGCGGGTCACGAAGGTGGCCCTCGACGATGGCCTGCCACTGACCGCCGAGCGCTATCGGGCCATCCGCGACGAGGAGCTCGCGATCCTCGGGGGGCGGCCGACACGCAGGCTGGGCGATGCCGCGGACATTCTCGATGGGCTCGTCCTCGCCGACGACTTCGAGGCGTTCCTGACGCCGCGCGCCTACGCCCTCCTCGACTGAACGGTGACCGGACCGGACGCCGACGGGGGCCAGCTGTCGCCGCTGGCTCGCCGCGCCTTTGTCGCCCTCGCCCGCTGCTATGTCGCCGCCTCGTCGCATGTCGAAGGCCCCGGCGTCACGGTCGGGTCGCTCGAGGACCTGGTCTACGGTGCCCTCGGGACCGACATCCCGGACCTGAACCGGATCATGGCCTCGGGCTCGGACCGCCTGCCCTCGCGGAATCTCATCGACGCGGTGCTGGCCCGGTTACGTGGCTATCCGGCCATCGCCTGGTGGATCCCGCCAGGTCCCTTTCAGGCAGAGCTCGAATCGCGCCTCGGGACGCGCGGCCTGGCCGTGAACCCCGCCGATCCGGTGGCACCGGGCATGCACATGGACCTCGCCGCGCTCCCGGCGGCGGAGCCGATCCCGGGCGTCGAGATCGAGCGCGCGGCAACCGGGGAGGCCGCGACCGAGGCCGCCCGCACGAGCGGCGCGGGCTTCGAGATGCCTTCCGCCGTCACCGACCAGATGGCCGGCATCTTCCGCCGGATGGGCGAGCGGCCGGACGGTCCCGGCCGCTACTTCGTGGCCCGTCTCGACGGACGGCCCGTGGCCGCGGCAATCGGCGTCGTCGACGGCGACGCGGTCGGCATCTACAACGTCGCCACGGTCCCCGAGGCGCGCGGTCGCGGCATCGGCCGGGCCGTCACCCTGGCGGCCCTGATCGATGGTCGGGCGCGGGGCGCGACGATGGCCGTCCTGGAAGCGAGCCCGATGGGACGGCCCGTCTACGAACGCCTCGGCTTCCGCGACGTCGGCGAGACGCGGGTCCTCGTCCGTCACTCCGCCTGACGGGGGATGGCCGTGACCTAGGCGGACGGCAGGCGGTGCCCTTCGAGGACGACATCCCAGTGGGCCTCGAGGAGTGCGAAGCGGTGGGCCTCCTCGGCCTTGAAGGTCGCCTGGTCGGGGTACAGCCGGCGTGCGATCTCGGCCTCGGAGTGCGTCTCGACGGCGGCCCAGTCGCGGTAGGTGATCGTCACCAGGAAGTCCCAGTCGGCCCGGCCGTCGCCGTGAAAGCGCGGCTTGGACGCCGTGACATCGAGGAAGCGGCCCTCGGCGAGCTGCTCGCGAAGGATCGGCCAGTGGTTCCGCTCGAACAGCCCGACGAACTCGTCGTGTGCGCCCCAGCGCGTCCGGTAGTAGTAGGCGATCGTCACCGGGCCGCCTCCGTCGCTCATCGAAGCCTCCGTCACGCGCCGGCGCCCTCGCGCTCGATGAACCGACCATACCCGCGATCGCCCACGAACGCGCCGTCACGGACGACTGGCCGGCCGCGCACGAACACGGACCGGACGGTCCCATCGACTTCGAGGCCCTCGTATGGGGTGTAGTCGCTCGTGTGGTGGAGGTCCTCGCTGCGGATCGTCCGCCGCGCCGCCGGGTCGAAGAGCACGAGATCGGCGTCCTTGCCGATCTCGATGGCCCCCTTCCGGGCGAGCCCGAACCGGCGCGCCGGCGTCGTGGCCAGGACGTCGACCAGCCGCTCGATGGTCAGCCGGCCGCGGGCGACGCCCTCGCCGTAGGTGATCGCGAGGAGCGTCTCTATCCCCGGCGCGCCGTTGCTTATCCGATCGAACGGGACGCCCCGGAGGGCGTCGCCCTTCTCGATCGCCGCCCGGTCCGGGACGTGATCCGTGGCCACGAGGTCGAGATCGCCGGCGGCGAGGCCGGCCCACAGCGCGTCGCGATCCGCCACAGACCGGAGCGGTGGCGAGATGACGACCTTGGCGACTTCCAGCTCGTCGGCCGCGTCGTAGCGCGCTTCGGTGAGCGCCAGGTAGTGCGGGCATGTCTCGGCCGACACCCGGAGGCCGATCGAGCGCGCCTCCCGGACATGACGGAGCGCATCCGCCGACGAGAGGTGGACCACGTGGACCGGAGCGTCCGCCGCCCGGGCAAAGGCCATCGCCCGCGCCGTCGCGACACCCTCGGCATACGCCGGTCGCGAAGTAGCGTGGTAGCGCGCTGTCGTATTACCACGGTGCAACGCCGCGGCGACCGAGGCATCGATGACGACGGGATCCTCGCAATGGACCTGGAGCATCCCGCCGCGCCGGCCGAGGACGCCCATCGCCTCGAAGAGGCGGACGTCGTCGAGCCGGAAGTCGAAGACCATGAAGGCCTTGGCCGTCGAAACCCCGGCCTCGACCATGCCCGGCAGCTCGGCGATCGGGTCATCCATGCGCCCCGAGAGGGCCACGCTCAGGGCATAGTCGACGGCCGAATCCTCGCTCGTCGCCGCACGCCACTCGCGCAGCCCTGCCAGGAGGGAGCGCTCGGCCGCGGCTGATGAACCCGTCCCTGGGTTGTTGAAGGCGAGGAAGGTCGTCGTACCGCCGAATGCCGCCGCCACCGAGTCCCGGAAGAACCGATCCGGCTCCGCATCGCTCGCGACCCGGGTGTGGGTGTGGACGTCCACCATCCCCGGCAGGACCAGCAGCCCCGTCGCATCGACGACCTCGCGCGCCGAACCGGCGAGCTGGCCGAGATTGCCGACGTCGATGATCCGCCCGCCGGCAACCGCGACATCCGCGCTCGTCGAACCGGCCGCCGTGACCACGGTTCCACCATGGACGAGGAGGTCGGTCACGGGCCGGCTCAGGCGCGAGCCACGAGGCCGGTCACTCGATCTCGGCGATGCGGACCCGCTGGGCCCCCTCCCAGAGGGCCCGACGGCCGACCTCGCGGAGGCGGTCCTGCCAGCCGTCGTCGGGGACGATCGAGGCGAAATGGTTGGCCGCCAGCTGGCCGACCTTCGACGACGTGGTACAGGCGCCATACGGGAAGAAGATCTCGCACTC
>JBEPVB010000018.1:0-29489 GCA_041691215.1 Chloroflexota bacterium | reverse complement strand
GGTTGATCTCGGTCGACATCGTCGAGCTGAGCTCGATCTTCGCCTTCTCGGCCGCTTCCTTCAGGCGCTGGAGGGCCTGGGGATCCTTCGACAGGTCGATGCCCTGGTCCTTCTTGAACTCGGCCAGGAGCCAGTCAATGACCCGCTGGTCGAAGTCGTCACCGCCGAGGTGGGTGTCGCCGTTGGTCGCCTTGACCTCGAAGACGCCGTCACCGAGCTCGAGGATGGAGATGTCGAAGGTGCCGCCGCCGAGGTCGTAGACGGCGATCTTCTCGTCCGTCTTCTTGTCGAGGCCGTAGGCGAGCGCCGACGCGGTCGGCTCGTTGATGATCCGCTTGACATCCAGGCCGGCAATCCGGCCGGCGTCCTTGGTCGCCTGGCGCTGGGTGTCGTCGAAGTAGGCCGGGACGGTGATGACCGCCTCGGTGACCTTCTCGTTGAGATAGGCCTCGGCGTCGGCCTTGAGCTTCTGCAGGATCATCGCCGAGATCTCGGGCGGCGAGTACGTCTTGTCGTCGCCGACCTTGACCATGACGCCGTCCGTCTTGGTGTCCTTCTGGATGGTGTAGGGCACGAGGCCCTTGCTGCGCTTCACCTCGGGGTCGTCCCAGCGGCGGCCCATGAAGCGCTTGATCGAGTAGACGGTGTTGGCGGGGTTGGTGACCGACTGGCGCTTGGCCAGCTGGCCGACGAGCCGCTCGCCGGTCTTGGTGAAGGCGACGACCGAGGGAACGGTCCGCCCGCCCTCCGCCGACGCGATGACGGTGGGCTCGCCGCCCTCCATGACAGCCACGACCGAGTTCGTCGTGCCGAGGTCGATGCCGATGATCTTTCCCACGTGATGGCTCCTGTTGGACTGCTGGTTCAGTGGATGGGGTGATCGGTGGAACCGGCGTCGCCGCCGGATGGTGGGGTTGAGGTGCCGCCCGCGGCGACGGCCACGAGGGCCGGCCGGAGGACGCGGTCCCGGAGCCGGTAGCCGCGTCGAAGCTCCCCGGCGATCGAGCCGTCGGGATGGCCGGTCCCGGGGATGCTGGCCACGGCTTCGTGCTGGCGGGGATCGAAGGGCGTGCCCGGCACGGCCTCGATCGGCGAGACGCCCTCGCTCTCAAGGAGCTGGCGGAGCTTGCGATCGATGGCCGCGATGCCCTCGACCCATGGATCGTCGGCGATGGCCGCCGGCCGGGCCTCGATGGCGCGGTCGAAATCGTCAGCGAGGGCGATGACCTTGCTGATCAGGCCCTCGCCAGCGAGGCCGATCATGGCCTGGCGCTCCTCGGCGGTCCGGCGCTTGAAGTTGGTGAACTCGGCGCGCTCGCGCTGGAGCGCCGCAAGGTACTCATCGCGCTCGACGGTCGCGCTGTCACGCTCGGCCGACAGGTGCTCGATGTCGGCGAGGAGCTTGGTCGGCGTGATGTCGATCTCGTCGGCGCGCTGCTGGGCGCGGGTTCTGCGGTCCATGGTCCTCAGGCTCTCTGCTCGGTGCTCGATGTCAGGCGTAGAGGTGATCGACGAGCTCGTTCATCAGCCCGGACACGAAGCGGACCGTGCCGATGGCGAGCGGGTAGGCCAGGCGCGTGGGCCCCAGGACGCCGACCACGCCGACCGCCCGACCGGCCCGGCCGTACGGGGCGAGGACGAGGGCGACCTCGCGCATGTCAGCGGGCGCGTTCTCGTGGCCGATATAGACGCGGACGTCGCCCGAGGCGGCGACATCGCCGACCAGCGCGCCGAGATAGGTCCGGTTCTCGAGGGCCGAGAAGACCCGCCGGAGCTTGTCGCTGTGGGCGAACTCGGGGGCTCCCATGACGTTGAGGAGCCCGTCGCTGAAGACCTCCTCGACCGCCGCCGTGTCGTACTCGCGGAGCGTTCGGACGATCCGATCACCCACCCGGCGGACCAACGCGACCTCTGGACGGTCGTCCGAGAGCCGGCCGATCGCCCGGGCGATCTCGGTGGCGGTACGACCGTCGACGAGCTGGTTCAGGGTTGCCGCGACTGCGGTGAGCGTCTCCTGGCTGGTGCCCTCGTCGATGTTGACGAGGACCTGCTTGAGGGCACCCTCGCGCATCACGAGGACGAGGCTCGCGAGGCGGTCGTTGATCGCGACGAGGTCGACCCGGCGGACATGGGCCGCGGCAGCCTTGGCGGGGGTGGCCAGGCCGGCGTTGCTCGTCAGCGACGCAATCGTGGAAGCGGCGAGGCGGAACCAATGCTCGCTGGCGAACTCCACCTGACCGAACTGGTGACGGATCATGAGCTGCTCTACCTCGGGCATGAGGGCGGATTCCGTGATCGCCTCGACGTACCAGCGGTAGCCCTCGTCGGTCGGGATGCGACCGGCCGAGGTGTGGGGATGGGTAAGCAGCCCGGACAGCTCCAGCTCGGCGAGGATGTTCCTGACCGTGGCGCTCGACACGCCCAGCCCGTGGCGCTCGACGAGGGCGAGGCTGCCCACGGGTGTTGCAGAGGTGACGTATTCCTCGATGACGGCCCGGAGGATCGCCTGCGCGCGAAGGTCCAGGGGGCCGGTTGAGCGACGAATGCGACGCGCCAAGGCCGGTGCTCCAGATCCTGTTTGGATCGTTAGCACTCTCCATGCCAGAGTGCTAACGCTGCGACGGATGGTAGCAGCGAGTCACCCGACCGTCAACGGTCTCGCGACCCTCTCGGACCCTTCGGCCTCTCAGAGGAGGCGGCTGAAGGCGGTCCTCGCCTCGGCCGCGGACGGCGCCAGAAGCGCCGCTTCGGCCGCCCGGGCCAGCGCCTCGAGGGCGTTCGCCCGGATGGCCCGCCGAACTGCCGCGATGCTCGGCGCGACCATGCTGAGGGACCGGACACCGAGTCCGATGAGGGCCAGGGCCGCCGCGGGATCACCGGCCATCTCGCCGCACACCGAGAGCTCGATGCCGGCCGACCGGGCGGCCTCCACGGACATCCGCACGAGCCCAGCAGGGCCGGGTGGAGCGAGTCCCGGTACGCCTCCAGGGCGGGGTTGCCGCGATCGACCGCCAGGGTGTACTGGAGGAGGTCGTTGGTGCCGAGGCTGGCGAACGAGACCCGGTCGAACCACTGGGCCCCGGTCAGGACGGCCGACGGGATCTCCAACATCACCCCGAGGCTGACCTCGCCCCGTTCCAGGCCCTCGGCGTCGAGCGCTGCTCGAGCCTCCTCGGCGAGGCGCAGGAGGGTGCCGGCATCGCCGCCGTCGGCGATCATCGGAGCCATGACCTTGACCGGCCCGAAGGCCGCCGCACGGTAGGCGGCCCGGAGCTGGGTCACGAACAGGTCGGGCCGCGTCACCGCCAGCCGAAGGGCCCGAACGCCGAGGAACGGGTTGTCCTCGTGGGGCAGGGGCAGGTACGGGATCGGCTTGTCGCCACCGACATCGAGCAGTCGGATCGTCACCGGCCCGCCACCGAACGCCTCGACCGCCCGGGCTCGTTCGCCTCGCCCGCGGCGGCGTCCATGTCCGAGCCTTGACCGGCTTCGTTCGGCGGTAGGATGCCACGGTGGAGGGTCTCCCCGAAGCCATCGCCTGGTCGGTCGCCGCCTGCCGTGCCGTCACCGATCGGGATCGGGCGGCCGTCGTCGTCCATGCCGATCCGGCGCGACGTCGCGCGGTCGCGCGGCCACGGGCTCAGACCAGCCGGGCGAAGAGCTCGTTCGACAGGAGGCGGCCCCGCGTCGTCAGGACAACACGGTCCTCCGCATCGAACCTGACGAGCTCGGCCGACAGGGCCCAGCCGAGCTCGCGCTGCAGGGGCGGCTCGGTGGCGGCGGCTCGGGGAAGGCCGCGGTCGGTCCGGAGGGCGAGGATCACCGTCTCGGCGGCGGCCGCCCGGGGATCCAGCGTCTCGGAGCCGCCGGGAGGGAGGGTGGCCGGGCGTCCGGGCGCCGCGGTCAGCGCGTCCATGTAGCGATCGAGGCGGGCGGCGTTCCAGCGTCGGGTCCGGCCGTCGAAGGCGTGGGCCCCGGGCCCGACGGCCTCGACCGACCGCCGCTCCCAGTAGGCCAGGTTGTGGCGGCTCGCATGGCCGGGGCGAGCCCAGTTGCTGATCTCGTAGCCGGCAAAGACCCCCGCGGCCAGGCGCTCCACGGCGTGCTCGTACATGGCCGCGGCTCGGTCCTCGTCCTGCTCCGGACGTGCCCACGCCCGCCACCGGCGAGCCCCGGCGCTGACCGGGAGGTGATCGCCGTGGGCTCCGGTGAGGCCCTCGGCATCGGGATCCTCGAGGGCCAGGGCGTAGAGCGACAGGTGGTCGGGCTCGAGCTCGAGAGCGGCCTCGAGCGTCGCCCCGAAGGCGGCGACCGACTGGCCCGGGGCGTCGTAGATGAGATCGAGGTTGATCGAGCCGATGCCCGCCGCCCGGGCGCCAGCCACGGCCGTCGCCACGTCGCCGCCACGGTGACGACGCCCGAGCCTCCGGAGCTGGGCATCGTCGAGGGCCTGGGCCCCGAACGAGATCCGGTTCACGCCGGCGGCCACCAGGGCCCCAGGGTCGCCGCGCTCGTCGGCCCCGGGATTCGCCTCGAGGGTGACCTCCGCCCCGGCAGCCAGCCCGAAGCGGTCGCGAGCGAGGCCAATGAGCCCGCTGAGCTGCTCCGGCGCCAGCAACGACGGCGTCCCCCCACCGAAGTAGAGGGTCTCGAGCGGGGGGCGAAGCCGGTCCCCCGGCCGGCCCCAAGCCGCGTCCAGCGCGTCGGCCCGAAGGTCGATCTCCCGTCGGAGCGCGGTCAAGAACGGTTCGATCCGGTTGCCCGGCCCGCGTGCCTGGGCCCCGGCGACCACGACGAAGTCGCAGTACGGGCAGATCGAGACGCAGAAGGGGATATGGACGTAGAGGGAGCGTGGGGCGCTCAGCGCTCCCCCACCGGAAGACGGCTTAACGCTCGCGGGGCGCGTCACGACCGGTGACGACCCGCCAGCCTTCCGGCGCGCGGCGACGTCGCTCGACCTCCTCGATCTCGGTGCCGCGCGGTGCCGGCTGGCCGGCATGGCCCGTCGTCAGGAAGGTCGCCACCCGCGTCACGCCGTGACCGATGACCGCGGCCGCGATCCCGCCGGTCAGCACCGTCGCCCAGCCGCCTACGAGCCCGATGCCCAGCGACAGCAGGAACATCGAGCGGTTCCGGCCAGGCGCGCCGAGGCGGGTCGCCAGGGAGTACAGCGCCGCCTGGGCCAGCACGGCCAGGGTCGGATTGACACCCCCGACCACGAGGAATCCCAGGAGGGCACCCCGGAAGACGGCCTCATCGAAGACCGCCGTCGCGACCTCGTTGACGATGGCCCCCGGATACTGCGACAGGTCCGGCAGGCGCACGTACTGGTAGCGGAGCCAGGCCAGCAGCACGGCCAGCCCCCCGCCACCAACGGCGAGGATGAAACCGAGCAGGACGCTGTCGCCCCCGCCGCCGGTGAGATACAGCTCCTGGCCGGGCGCCGGGTGGACGAGCAGGATGGCCACGACGCCACCCAGGCCGACCGCGTACCAGGCCAGGCGACGCAGGACCGATGGCGGCTGGCCGCTGATGGGCTCGTCGTACTCCGCCGCGCCAAAGCGCTCGGCCTCGGCGCGGAGCATGACGAGGAGGAGCGTCAGCCCGAACGCGACGAGGGCGCGGAGGGTGTGCTCCACGATCAGGACGCATCCGTGCGGAGCATGGCGAGGAACGCCTCCTGGGGGATCTCGACCGATCCCACGCGCTTCATCCGGCGCTTTCCTTCCTTCTGCTTCTCGAGCAGCTTGCGCTTCCGCGTGATGTCGCCACCGTAGCACTTGGCGAGGACGTTCTTGCGCATCGCCCGGACCGTTTCGCGGGCCACGACGTTGGCACCGATCGAAGCCTGGATCGGGATCTCGAACATCTGGCGCGGGATCAGCTGCTTGAGCCGCTCAGCCAGCGTCCGGCCGATGGCCACCGACTTGTCGCGATGGACGATCATCGAGAGGGCGTCAACGGGCTCGCCCGCGACGAGGACCTCGAGCTTGACGAGCTGGGCGGCGCGATAGCCGATCTCCTCGTAGTCCATCGAGGCATAGCCGGCGGTCCGCGTCTTGAGCTGGTCGAAGTAGTCGACGATGAGCTCGGCCAGGGGCAGCTCGAAGCGCATCAAGACCCGGACCGGGTCGATGTACTCGAGGTCGAGGAAGGTACCCCGGCGGTTCGTCGAGAGCTCCATCAGGGGGCCGATGTAGGTCGAGGGCGTGACGACGCTGAGGAGGACCCACGGCTCGCGGATCTCCTCGATCTCCGACACGGCCGGGAGGTGGGCCGGGTTGTCGACGTTGAGCGTCCCCCGGTCGTGGGTCAGGAGGACCTCGTAGTTGACCGACGGCGCCGAGGCGATGAGATCGAGGGCGAACTCCCGCTCCAGGCGCTCCTGGACGATCTCCATGTGGAGGAGGCCCAGGAAGCCGCAGCGGAAGCCGAAGCCCAGGGCGACCGAGCTCTCGGGCTCATAGGTGAACGAGGCATCGTTGAGGTGGAGCTTCTCGATGGCGTCGCGGAGGAGCGGGTAGTCCTCGCCGCTGACCGGATAGATGCCGGCAAAGACGAGGCTCTTGGCCTCCTGGTAGCCCGGCAGGGGTTCCGCCGCCGGCACCGCGACAGCCGTGATCGTGTCACCGACCTGGGCCTCGCGGACGTTCTTGAGCCCCGTGGCGACGTAGCCGACGTCGCCCGCCCGCATCGTCTCGACCGGCACCAGGGCCGGCCGAAAGTAGCCCAGCTCCAGGAGGTCGGCCTCGGCGCCCGAGGCCATCAGCCGGATACGGTCGTGATCGTGGAGGGTCCCGGCCGCGAGGCGGACATAGACGATCACACCCTTGTACTGGTCGTAGTGGGAGTCGAAGACCAGGGCCTGGAGCGGCCGGGAGGGATCGCCTTTCGGGGGCGGGATGCGGCTCACGATCGCCTCGAGGATCTCGACGATGCCGGTGCCTTCCTTGGCCGACGCCAGGATCACCTCTTCACGCGGGATTGCCAGGACGCTTTCGAGCTCGTCCATGACGACCTCCGGCTGGGCGGAGGGCAGGTCGATCTTGTTGAGGACGGGGATGATCGTAAGGTTTTCGCGCAGGGCGAGGTGGACATTGGCGAGGGTCTGGGCCTCGATGCCCTGGGCCGCGTCGACCACGAGAATCGCGCCTTCGCAGGCCTGGAGGCTGCGGCTGACCTCGTAGCTGAAGTCGACGTGGCCAGGGGTGTCGATGAGGTTGAGGCCATACACCAGGCCGTCGTTCGCCGTGTACTCGAGGCGGACGGCGCGGGCCTTGATCGTGATGCCCTTCTCGCGCTCGAGGTCCATCGAATCGAGGACCTGGCTCGTCATCTGGCGGGGATCGATGGTGTGGGTCGTCTCGAGCAGCCGGTCCGCGAGGGTGGACTTCCCGTGGTCGATATGGGCGATGATCGAGAAGTTGCGGAGGCGAGCCTGGGGGATGGTCACGGGGCGGCAGTGTACCGGGACGCCTCCGGTGGCAGGCCAACGGGGGCGCACGTCATCGGCATGTCACCGCAATTCGGGGCTTGGTACGCTCCGGCGATGACCCAGGCAGCGGCAGGCACGCCCGTGCAATGGACGCGTGGTTCGTACGCGGTCAGCACGGACCCCGGTCGCCTCGACATCCCGGCGACGGCACGGTTCCTGGCCCTCACGGCGTGGGCGCGGGACATCTCGGAGCCCGTCGTCCGACGCTCGATCGAGGGGTCGATCGCCTTCGGGCTGTATGAAGGCGCCGACCAGGTCGGCTTCGCCAGGGTCGTCACGGACCGGGCGACGTTCGCCTGGGTCGGCGACGTCTACGTCCTCGAATCGCACCGCGGCCTTGGCCTCGGGTGGTGGCTGATGGAGTGCGTCCTGGCCCATCCCGACCTCCAGGAGCTCCGGCGCTGGATGCTCGCCTCGACGACGGCCCGCGGCCTCTACGCGCGGCTCGGCTTCTCCGCCCTCCCGGCCCCCGAGCGCTTCATGGAGATCGCGGATCCCGGAGTCCACAGCCGCCAGAAGGCGCGCCCCGACGAGCGGGCGACGAACGAGGAACCGGGCTGATCCGCCTCAGCTGCTCCGGATGATCGCCAGCGCGGTGACCCCGACCACGATCACCGAGACACCGACGACCTGGATGCGCGCCAGCCGCTCCTTGAACACGATGAAGGCCGCGACCGCGGCGATGGCAGCGAACTGTGAGCCGAGGACGGCAGCCATCGCGGGGCTGGCATGGGCCCCGGTGACGTAGGCCGCGGTCCCGACCGCTTCGAGGACCCCCGATACGGCCACGAGCGGCAGGGCTCGGCGAGACAGGCGAAGGCGACCGCGAGCCAGGAGCGGCACGGCGATGAGCAGGACACCGACCGCCCGCGAGCTGAACACGATCCAGCTGAGCGGCGTATCACCGAAGCGGGCGCTGCTGACGAGGGAGATCGAGAAGGCGGCCGATGCGCAAATTGCGAGAAGGACGCTCCGGCGGGTCGCCGATCGATCCTCGCGCCGGTGGAGTGGCCGCGCAGCAGGTTCCGGCGCCGTTGGGACCGGGACCGCGGCCTCGGGATCGTCCGGGTCGAGCGCCGGATCGGCAACCGCTTCGTCGGCTCGCCGGTCGATCGACGCCAGCACGACGCCGAGGGCCATGATCGCCAGGACGATCGCCGTCGGGATCCCGAGGGCCTCGCCGAGGACGACCGAGGCCAGCGCCGCGACGCCACCCTCGGTCGAAACGATGGGCGTCACGACCGAGACCCGCCCGATCACCAGGGCTCGATAGGCGAGCAGCAGGCCGGCGGTGAAGGCCGTGCCGTTGACCAGCATCCCGGCGACCTGGGCGACCGAGACGGAGCTTCCATCCGCGAGGGAGACGATCGACGGCGGGATGCTGACGAGGAGCCCCACGATCATCACCCAGGCCAGGACCGACGACGGCCCGATGAGCCGGCTGGAGCGAGACGAGCAGACCGTCGCGATGGCCCACGAGATGGCGGCCCCCAGGCCGCCCAGGATGGCGATCATCAGGCGAATTCTGACAGGGGCCGGCGTCCGGGCGGGCTTCCTTCCCGGCCTGCTCCACGCGGCGCCCCGTGGTCGAGTTCGGCCCGCTCTGCTACCATCCGCGTCCGCGCCCGGTGCCTCGCGGCCCGCGCCTGCCCAGACCTAGCAAATCGCATCGAGAGGTTCGCACCTTGGCCAGGACTCCCCGGAAATGGACGGGCGCCCGATCACCGTCGGGCCTGAAGCGCGTCCGCACCGCCGAGCGCCGCCACGCGATCCTCGGACCTCGTCGCTCCGCCGCGAAGACGCTCGTCAAGAACGCCCTGATCGCCGCGACCGCGCCGACCGAGGGTGTTGACGCGCAGGCCGTGCTCATCGAAGCCATCAGCGCGCTCGACCGCGCGGCGAAGGTCGGGGCCATCCACCCGAACGCTGCCGCGCGCCGCAAGTCGCGCCTGGCCCGAACGGTCAACGCCGCGATCGGAGGGGCGGGCAGTGCCTCGTCGCATGTCGCCAAGACCATCGGCCGGGCCGCAGCGCAGAAGGCTGCCAAGGCCCGCATCGCGGCATCCAAGGCCGACAAGGCCAAGGGCGCCCAGACGGCGGCCGGCAAGGCCCGTGCCGCGCTCAGCAAGACCAGTCGAACCGAAGCTGCGGCCAAGGCTGCCTCCGCCACGACGACCGAGTCGAAGCCGGTCAAGGCCGCCACGACCGCCAAGGCGGGAACGAAGCCGGCAGCGAAGAAGGCCCCGGCAGCGAAGAAGGCCCCGGCAGCGAAGAAGGCCCCGCCGGCCAGGTCCGCCGCCAAGACTGCGGCGAAGCCGGCAGCGGCGAAGGCCACGGCCAAGCCTGCAGCCAAGAAGGCCGCGCCGAAGAAGGGCTGAGCCCCGAAGCCCCGCGCCACACCCGAGCGCCCCGGTTCGACCGGGGCGTTCTGGATTCTCGGGTCAGCCTCCGGGTGTGCCCGCGCCCGATGCGGCGCCGGTCAGGGCAGCCCCGCCGCCTGAGCGCGGCCGCGTCGCCCCGAAAATCGCGCCGCCGGCGAGGCCGAAGCCCGTCGACAGGAGGATCAGCAGGCCGGCCGTCGACCACTGCTGGGCCCAGAAGAACGTCCCGAAGGTTAGGGCGTCCGTCACCCCGGCAGCCGCCAGCGCCGCCGGCTGATCCTGGAGGTAGCGCTGGTAGACACAGTCGCCGCCGGTCCGGCAGGAGAGCCGGCCGCCGAGGCCGGGATCGCGGTAGCCGTCATCGGCCGCGAAGAAGAGGGCCTTGACGCCGATGAGGAGCGCGGCCAGGGTCAGGCCCGTCACGAGGCCGGCGAACACCGAGTTGGCGAGGATCCGCCCCCAGGCACCCCGCTCGCGGCCGGACCGGGCGTCGGCGTAGTAGCCGATGAGGAGGCCCGCCGGCACCGAGAGCGCCCAATAGATCGGCTCGATCGGGATGACCAGGAGGAAGCTGACCCCGATGGTGACCGCCATCCCGATCCCGACGAAGGCGGCGGTGATTGCCCCCCGATCGACGAGGCGGCCCAGGACGCGGCTCACGCCTCTCGGCCGCTACCGGCCAGGGCCGATCGACCGAGGAAGATCGCGCCGTCGCCGAGCTCCCCCTCGATCCGGAGGAGACGGTTGTACTTGGCGACCCGCTCGGACCGCGACGGCGCGCCGGTCTTGATCTGGCCGGTCCCGAGGGCAACCACGAGATCCGCGATCGTGGTGTCCTCGGTCTCTCCGGAGCGATGCGAGACGACCGCCGTCCAGCCCGCCCGCCGAGCTTCGTCGACGGCCTGGACGGTCTCGGTCAGGGTGCCGATCTGGTTGAGCTTGATGAGCACCGAGTTCGCCGATCGCTCCCCGATACCCCGGCGGATGCGCTCGGGGTTCGTCACGAAGAGGTCGTCGCCCACCAGCTGGACCGTCCCGCCGAGGCGCGCCGTGAGCGCCGCCCAGCCCGCCCAGTCGTCCTCGGCCAGCCCATCCTCGAGCGAGACAATGGGATAGCGGGCGACCCAATCAGCCCACAGGTCGATGAGCTGGCCGGTCTCGAGCGTCCGGCCCTCGCGAGCCAGGACGTAGCGCGCCGGAGTACCGTCGGCGCCGCTCCCCTCCTCGAGGAGCTCGGTCGTAGCCGGATCCAGGGCGATGGCGACGTCCTCGCCCGGCCGGTAGCCGGCGGCCTCGATGGCCCGGAGGATGACTTCGACCGCCGCCTGGTTCGAGGGCAGCGAAGGGGCGAAGCCGCCCTCGTCACCCTGGCCGGTGGCCAGCCCCTCGTCGTGGAGCTGCGTCCGGAGGGCGGCGAAGATCTCCGCCCCCGCCCGGAGCGCCTCGGCGTAGGACGGCAGCCCCACGGGCATGACCATGAACTCCTGGAAATCGGTGGAGCCCTGGGCGTGCTTGCCACCGTTGAGGATGTTGAACATCGGGATCGGCAGCGTCCGCGCGCCGACGCCGCCGATGTAGCGATAGAGCGGCAGGTCCAACGCCGCGGCGCTGGCGTGGGCGCAGGCGAGCGAGACGCCGAGGATGGCATTGGCCCCGAGGCGGCCCTTGTTCGGCGTCCCATCGAGCTCGATCAGGGCGGCATCGATGCCCGGCTGGTCGGCGGCATCGAAGCCCAGGACCGCCGGCCCGATGTCCTTGACGACGTGCTCGACGGCCTTCCGGACGCCCTTGCCGCCGTAGCGCTTCCTGTCGCCGTCGCGGAGCTCGACCGCCTCGTGGGCGCCGGTCGAGGCGCCCGACGGGACTGCCGCCCGGCCGACCGAGCCGTCGCCGAGGACGACGTCGACCTCGATCGTGGGATTGCCCCGCGAATCGAGGATCTCGCGAGCCTCGACGAGGGCGATCGAGGTGTCGATGCTCACGCCGGGGTTCCGGCCGGCGTGCGATCGAGGAGGACGGCCACCCCGGGCAGCTCGCGGCCCTCGAGGAACTCCAGGCTCGCCCCGCCGCCGGTGGAGATATGGGTGAAGCGCGCGGCCAGGCCCTGCTGCTGGATGGCCGCCACCGAGTCCCCGCCGCCGACCACGACCGTGGCCCCGGCATCGCAGCGCTCGGCCAGGAAGCGGGCGATGTCCTTGGTCCCGTGGGCGAACGAGGGGATCTCGAAGACGCCGAGGGGACCGTTCCAGAAGACGGTGTTGGCCTCGCCGAGGGCCGCCTCCATGATCTCGAGCGTGGCGGCTCCGATGTCGACGATGTGCCACGAGGCGGGGATCTTCTCGGCCGACAGGGTCTTGTACTCCGTGCCCCGGGTGACCTCCTTGGCCACGATCACGTCGACCGGCAGGATCACCTTGACGCCCTTGGCCTCGGCGGTCGCGAGGACGCGCCTGGCCTCGTCGACCATATCGTGCTCGGCCAGGCTCTTGCCCACCGCCTTGCCCTGGGCGAGGAGGAAGGTGTTGGCCATACCTCCGCCGAGGACGAGGAGGTCGACCTTCGACATCAGGACCTCGAGGACCTTGAGCTTGCCCGAGATCTTGGCTCCGCCGACGATGGCCGCGAAGGGATGAGCGGGCGACTCGAGGAGGTTCGAGAGCTGGGCGATCTCCTGCTCCATGAGGAAGCCGGCGTAGGCCGGCAGGAAGGCCGTGATCCCGACCGTCGAGGCATGGGCTCGATGGGCCGTCCCGAAGGCGTCATTGACGTAGATGTCGGCGTAGGCCGCGAGCTGCTCGGCGAACTTCGGATCGTTCCTTTCCTCGGCCGCGTGGAAGCGGAGGTTCTCGAGGAGGATCAGCTCGCCGGGACGGAGCCGCTTGACCGTGTCCACGGTCCCCACCCCGAGCGCATCGCCGGTCACGGGCACGTTCTTGCCGATCAGCCCCGACAGCCGCTCTGCCACGGGCCGAAGGCGGAGGCCGTCCTGGACCTTGCCATCCGGCCGGCCGAGGTGGCTGGCCAGGATGACCTTGGCGCCGTGGCCCAGGAGGTAGCGGATGGTCGGGATGGCCGCCCGGATCCGGGAGTCATCGGTGACCTTGCCGTCCTCGAGCGGGACGTTGAAATCGACGCGCACGAACACGCGCTTGCCGGCGACGTCGACGTCCCGGATCGTCATCTTGTCCATGGCTGTCCTGTCAGAGCGGGTTTCGACGTAGGGCGTGGGGTGCGGCTTGCCTCAGGCGGCTGCCGCTGCGGGCAGCCTGGCCGCGATCATCGCGATGAGGTCGGCGCAGCGGCAGCTGTAGCCCCACTCGTTGTCGTACCAGGCGATGACCTTCACGAAGTCACCGCCGAGGACCATGGTGCTGGCCGAGTCGATGATCGAGGACCGGGTGTCGCCCCGGAAGTCGGTCGACACGAGGGGCTCGTCGGACACACCGAGGATGCCCTTCATCGGGCCTGCCTCGGCCGCCCGGAAGGCATCGTTGAGCTCCTCGACCGAGGTCTGGCGCTTCACCGTCGCGGTGAAGTCGACGACGCTCACGGTCGGCGTCGGGACGCGCAGGCTGAAGCCGTCGAAGCGGCCCTTCAGGTCCGGGATCACGAGGGCCAGGGCCTTGGCCGCGCCGGTGCTCGTGGGGATGATGTTCTGGCCGGCGGCCCGGGCCCGCCGGGGATCCTTGTGGGCGACGTCCAGGATCCGCTGGTCGTTGGTGTAGCTGTGGATCGTGTTCATCAGGCCGCGCTCGATGCCCACCAGATCGTGGACGACCTTGGCCGCGGGAGCCAGGCAGTTCGTGGTGCAGCTGGCGTTGCTGATGACGTGATGGGTCGCCGGGTCGTACTTGTCGTCGTTGACACCGAGGACGATGGTGATGTCCTCGCCCTTGGCCGGGGCGCTGATGACGACCTTCCTGGCTCCCGCGTCGAGGTGGGCGCGGGCCTTCTCGGCGTCGGTGAACAGGCCGGTCGACTCGAGGACGAGGTCGACCCCGAGATCTCCCCAGGGCAGGGCCGCCGGGTCCTTGACCTGCAGGACCTTGATCTCGTGGCCGTCGATGATCAGCGCGTCGTCGGTGTGGTCGACGGTTCCCGGATAGGCGCCGTACGTCGAGTCGTGCTTGAACAGGAGCGCGTTCATGCTCGTGTCGACCAGGTCGTTTACGGCGACGACCTCGACGCCCGGCGCTCGCTCGAGGATGGCCTTGAGGGATTGCCGGCCGATCCGGCCGAAGCCGTTGATCCCGACTCGAACGGTCATGCTGGAACCTCCGAAGGCAGACCTGGACCCGCCTTCGAGCGGTCGGTCAGACCCTTGTTGACGTGCGTATTTCGAACAGCCTGAGTCTAGCAGAGGGTATTCGGCGGACCGAAGGTCCTCGCCCTGTGAACCGACCGACGCCCCGCCGACGCGTCAGGCGCGGAGGGCGAAGAGGGGCACCGCGCCGAGCAGCCCGACATCGTCGCCGAGGTCGGCCGTAATGATCCGGACCCGGCTCCGGGGGATGCGGAAGGCCATCGCCGCGACCCGCTCTCGGACGGGTCCGAGGAGGCGCTCGCCCTGGGCCTGGGCGATGGCGCCGCCGATGACGATCGCCTCGGGATTGAAGGTGTTGACGAGGCCCACGAGGAGCTGGCCGATGGCCCGGCGGCCGGTCTCGATGATGGCGGCCGCAACCTCGTCGCCCTCATCGGCAAGCTCGGCAACGTCGAGGGCCTCGAGGGGGCGGGGTGCGATCTCGGCCGCCCGGCGGGCGAGGGCCGGAGCGTCTCCCCGGGCAACGGCATCGGCCGCGATCCGGGCCATCCCGGCGCCCGAGGCGATCGCCTCAGCGTGGGCGACCCCGCCGCAGCCGCAGACCGGCCCTTCGATCCCGACCGGGATGTGGCCGAGCTCCCCGGCAACGCCGTCGGGGCCGCCGTAGATGCGGCCATCGATCACGATGGAGCCGCCGATGCCCGTCGAGATGGTCAGGTAGAGGAAGTCGCGCTTGCCCTGGGCCGCCCCGAAGGACATCTCGGCCAGGGCGGCGACATTGGTGTCGCGTTCGAGGGCCGCCGGGAGGCCGAGGGCGGCGGCGATCGGATCCCGGAACGGGACATCGATGAAGCCGGGGCCGAAGTTCGGGGGCTCCACGAGGCGGCCGCTGCGCGGATCGAGCGGCCCGGGCGAGGCCAGGCCGAGCCCGGCGATCGAGCGCCGAACACCGGGCTCCACGGCATCGGCAGCGGCCCGAAGCTCGGCGACGCAGGCCTTGATCACGGCCTCGGGCCCCTCGGCCCGTGGCGTGCGGCGCTCCGCCCGCGACAGGATGCGTCCGTCAGGGGTCACCACGGCGGCCCGGATCCGGGTCCCGCCGAGGTCGAGCGCCAGGACGGTTTCAGGCCTGATTTCCACGCCACGAGGATAGCGCCGCGACGAGGTCGCCAGGACCGCCCCGCCTCGCTGCGAGGACCGGAGATGTCGAACCCCCCGCCGGATGACCGACGAGGGGTTCAGGGCTCAGAAACGAGGGCGTCAGCCGCCGATTCGGAAGACCTTGGTGCCGCACTTCGGGCAGGTGCCAGAAAGCGCCGGCTTGCCGTTCTTCATCGTGATCTGAACCGGGTTCTGGACTTCGACTTTCATCTTGTCCTTGACGCAATAGGCCATCGCCATGGGTCCGTTTCCTCCTTGGGCTCGGTGCTCCCCGGGGCGTCCGCCCGGGGTCGCGAACTGGATTACATGCCGAGCGACGGTCGCCAGCGATCCGTCCCGGCCTCGACCTTGCGGCGGTCCATGTCGGCGAGGATCCGGAGCGCTTCGAGCCCCGTCTCCACGCAGGCCGATTCCGCTGCCTGCTTGGCGTCACCGGTGACGAATTCACCGGTGATTCGCTGGGCGAACACGGCACACACGACCCCGGCTCGACAATGAGCCAGCCCCGCGAGCACCAGTACGGCCGATGCCTCCATCTCGAAGTTCATGACGCGCTGGCGCGTCATGTCTGCTGCGAGGTCAGGGTATCGGATGGGAAGCTGCGGGATCGGGCGTCCCTGCGCACCGAAAAAGCCGGGCGCGGTGGCCGTGATGCCCACGTGAAAAGGGTGGCCGAGGCGATTGGCCGCCTCGATCAAGGCGATGACCGCCTCGTAGTCGGCGACGGCCGGGTAGCCGTCCGAAACGAACCAGGACGTGGTCGTCTCGAGGCGGACAGCGCCCGACGTGATGACCAGGTCGCCAGGCTTGATCTCGGGCTGGAGGCCACCGCTGGAGCCGACGCGGATGAAGGTCGGCCGATCGCTGATCGCGAGCATCTCGGCGATCGCGATCTCGACGTTGTCGGCCCCGATGCCGGTCGAGACGATCGACACCCGGAGGCCTTTGTACATGCCCGTGACCGACGCGAATTCACGATTCCGGCGCTCGAGCTCGATCGACTCGAGGCGGGTGGCGATCCGGGCGGTCCGATCGGGGTCACCGGGGAGGAGAACGTACTCGGCCAGCTCGCCTGGACCGAGATCGATGTGGTACTGCCGTTCCCCGACGGGGAGTGCGACGCGGCTGTCCGCGATCGGCAAACCCTGCTCTCCCTGTGCCTGACACCTGCCTCGCGACGCAAGGCTCGGCCAAGCGTAGACGCGTGCTCAAACGAGCGTCAAGTCGAGGCCCCGGGACGTGACGTCCTCGGCGGGCACTCATCCGGCGATCTTCCGGGCCGTCGAGGCGGCTCGAAGGCTTGCCACCCGCCCCGCGACGACGGCCACGAGGCGCCGATGGGCCTGGCGCCGGCGGGCGATCGTGAGCGCCAGCGAGCCCACCGAGACCAGCATCAGGCCAAGCAGGCCGGGCAGTCCGGCGGGGCCGCCGAACGATTGGCCGAGGTCCGCCGTCGTGGCGGCAACACCGCGCGGAGCGTCCGTCGCGGTGAACGTGGCAGATACGCCCAGCGGCACGACCTCGCCAAGGTCACCGAGGCGAACGAGGCCGGCGGGGTCGACCACGACCAGGTGGTAGCCAGCGCCGTCCCGCGCCACCCGGCCCACGAGACCGAGCGCGTCGCCGACCTCGAGGAGGTCATGGAACGCCGCTGCCGCGCCCTGGAGGCGGACGGCCACCACCGCCGTGCCGTCGTCGAGGAGGAACCCCTCGGTCGTGACCTCGGCTACGAGGCCGCCGACCCGGACGAGGGAGCCGCCGTGGTCCTGGAGCGTGGCCAGATCGGCATCCGGGACGGCGCCCGAGGCTCCGGCGCCCGTGTAGGCCGTCCCCGAGCCGGTGCCGCTCGAGCCGGTGCCGCCGGCGCCCGATCCGTTGCCGCCGCCACTCGACGGACCCCGCCCAGCGCCGCTGTTGCCGCCGCTCGAGCTCCCGGAAGCCGGCCCGATCGCGACATCGAAGGTCCCGCGGGGCGCCACCGCCCAGCGCCGGTCCGTGGCCGTCGGGTACGGCCGCCGGACGACGCCCACGATCGTGGCCGCACGGCCCTCGTCGAGGAGCGTCGAGGGGATGCCGCTGCCGGACAGCCCGATCACGAGGACGCTGACCGTCCCGACCCGCACGTCGGCGCGCCAGCGGTCGCCGAGGCGGGTCACGCCGGTGACCGTGCCGGCGATGCGGATGAGCTGGCCTTCCTGGGCCTCGCCCGGCGCGGCGGCAAGGATGAGCGGCGCCAGGTCGACATGGGCGGCCGTGATCTCGATCGAAGTGGCGTGGAGACGGGGAGCGCCCCAGGCGCGACCGACCGAACCGGCAACGACGACGCGTGATCCGGCGACGGCGGCCGGGGCATCCGGCGGCAGGAGGACCTCGATGCCACCGGTCTCGTCCTCGACGACGATGAGCCGGCCGTCGGTATCCAGCAGGCCGGAGCCGGCGACGACCACGCCCTCGACCGTCGCCCGACCGCCGTCGATGGCCCGCGCGGCCGCGATGGCGAGGCGTGGCGGGCTCGATGGTCCCGGGCCGGCTCCGGTCCCATTGGACCCTGCTGGCGACGGGGTCGGGGTCGGCGACGCACCCGGGTTCGGGCCGAGGATGTCGGCCCGATCGCGGAGCCAGATCCGATAGCCGTCCAGGGCGCCCTTCTTCGACGCACGCTGCCCGACGATCCCAACGAACCGATGAGCCGCGCCCGCTCGCAGGTCCGCGACCGTGATCCGGCTCGAAGCGTCGGCAACCAGCCGGACTGTCGTCCCGGCCGGGTCGAGCACGTCGATGGTGATGTCGCCGGTCGCGCTCTTGCGGGGCGCGCCGACCTGGGTCCCGGCGAGAACGGCGAGGCGTCCCTCGGTCACCTCGCCCAGCTGGGAGCCCGCGAGGGGGACCGGTGAGGGCAAGGTCCCGGTCCCGATGACGACCGTGCCGCCGGTGGACGGGCGAATCTCGAGCTGGCCGTAGGGCGCGGACGTCGCACCGGTCACCCGGACGAGGGTGCCCCGAGTCGGGGCCGCAGCACCATCCGGGAGCCGGACCGCGATGCCAGCCGTGGCGTCGCCGATGGCGATGACCGGCGGGGCGCCGATGCGCCCGGCCTCGGCGATCACGACGCCGATCACGGTCACGCTGGTCCCGACCTGGCGGAGCCGCGCCGCGGCGATCGTCAGGTCGGGCGATGGCGTCGGGGTGGGGCCGGGCGGCGCCGTCAGCCCAGGCGTCGCGGTCGGGTGGGGCGTTGGCGACGGCGTCGCGGTCGGCGCGGGCGTGGGGGCCGGGGTCGCTGCCGCCGTAGGGGCAGGGGTGGGCGTCGGCGTCGGAGAGGGTGAGGGCAGCGGGGTCTGGGTCGGGGTCGGAGACGGCGTCGGGCCGGGCCGGATCAGGAGCTCGCCGGCGAGGGTGGCGTTGATCCGGTAGCCGCCAGCTCCGGTGCCGGTGCTGTCGCGTTGGCCGACGACGCCCGTTACGACCATCGACGTTGCTGCGGGAATCGAGGCTCCGCCCAGGGCGTTCGGTCCGACGATCACGCGAACCGGCCCTGAGCCGTCGTCGAGAAGGATGCCGAGACCGTCGGCGTAGGCCGTGGCCGATCCCGAAGTCAGCCCGACAACCGTGACCCTCGCCCCCTCGAGGGCCTCGCCGATCGCGCCGGTGGTGGCTGCCGCCGGGTCGGGCACGCTCGACTGGCCGAGGTCGACGAGGTCGGCGATGCGGACCCGGATCGTCCGGGCGCCGTAGCGCTCATCGATCGTGCCGACAAGGCGGACGGCCTCGCCGGCGGGGATCGGCAGGGACAGGCTCGCATCGAGGTAGATGGCGATCCCGGCGGTACCGTCCTGGACGGTTCCGGCCCGGCCGGACTCGAGCGACGGCAGGTCCATGGTGAGGATGCCTTCGACGGTCGCCGACGTGCCGGTCGGCAGGCCTCGGGCATCGATGATCGCGACCACGTCCGGGCTCGGCGTCGGACTTGGGGTCGAAGTTGGCACGGGCGTCGGGGCCGCCGTCGGCGCCGGTCGTTCGGTCGGCGTCGGGGTCGGCGGCAGGGTCGGGATCGGGCTGTCGGTCGGGGATGCGGTGGGCGCCGCGGATGGCGAAGGCTCGGGTGTGCCCGTTGGCATCGCGGTCGGGGTGGGACTGTCGCTCGGACCCGCCGTGGGCTCCACGGTCGGGCTGGCCGATGGGAGTCGCGACGGGCTGGGCGTTGGCTCCGGGGTCGAGCTGGGGCTCGCCGTCGCCGTCGCCGTCGGCGGCGGCGTCAGGCTTGGTGACGGTGTCGGGGGGGCGGACGTGGGCGACGGGGTCGGCGTCGGACTCGGGGATGGCGCCGGGGCGGGAAGCGGGGGCGCCCCGAGATTCTGCGGGTTCGGGCTGGCCTGGGCGAACCAGTCGGCCAGGTTGTTGTTCGTATCCGTCGTATTGCCCGCCACGCCGCCGGGGCGCCGTTCGACGCTCTGGCCGGCAGCCGGCGCCGCGACGGCCGCACCCTCGACGAAGGTGTTCGTGGCATCGCCCCAACCGATCGCATCGACCGGCGCTCCCCCGACCTCCCGCAGGACGATCGAGCCGCCGGTGGCCGCGAAGCCCCCGCTGTAGGTAACGTCGGCGATCGAGGCGAAGACCCCCGAGCCGTTGGCGATGAGGAGGTGCCGGCCGGGTCCCAGGATCGCGCTCGAAGCCCAGGTCGCCTTGCGCGTCACCGTCCCGCCCGTCGAGGTCACGTAGACGACCTCCAGCCCGGCCAGATCGACGCTCGCGACGCCGGCGTTGCTGATCTCGGTGAACTCATCCGACGCAGACGCGCCGCCCGTCTGGAGCTCGGAGATGACCAGTGTCGACGGCGGCCAGGCGACCGCGGCGGCCGGCACAGGCGCCGACCCGACCAGGGGCGCAACAGCGGCGATGGCCACCGTGCTGAGGGCGAGAATGGCGAACAGGGCGGCCACCGCCGCGGCACGGGCTCGTTGCACCGAGCGACCTCCGGGCGGGCATGACCTTCGGGCGCCGGGCGGGACGGCGAGCTCGTTCTACCAGCGATCGCTTGGCGCATGGTCATCGCCCGCTTACGCGTCGATCACCGGAGCACCGACGGCGGCCATCGAAGCGTCGACAGGCAACGACCGATCCGCGTACGATGCCCACCCGGTCGCGGCGCTCGCCGCGTTCCCAGCCCGACCCGAGGAGAGCCCGTGGCCCGCGCGAAGCGCACCCAGCGCGCCGACGCCCGTCGCCGCTATCGACAGACCGCCGGCGTGGACCCGGACAGCGTCGAGCTCGATGACTCGGATGTGCCGGCCGCGGCTCCGAGCGGCCCTGCCTCCCGTCGAGCGGCTCCAGTCGCCGGACGGCCGCTGGGCTTCACCGACGCGATGCGCGCCGCCTGGCACCGCCCCGACGTCCGGGCCGACATCGCCGTTTTGCCGTCGCTCCTCGTGACGCGCTGGTTCCTGATCCCGCTCGCCCTGGTCCTGGTCGGCATCGTCGGCGTCCTGGTCTTCCCGACGAATTACGTGACCGGACTCCTCTTCCAGCTCATGGTCCTGCCACCGGCGATGGCCCCGGTCTTCATCGTCGGGTTCTTCGCCAAGCGGGCAAGCTATCTCCTTGGCTTCATCATCGCGGTGATCGACGTGATCGGCTACACCGCCTTCGTCTACATCGTCCTGCCAACGGTGGCCCCAGGGGCGCCCCCGACGCAGACCGCCCAGCAGCTGGTCCTCTCGGCCTTCGCGGTGGGTCCGTTGTCGGGCATCTTCTTCGCCGCCGGGGCGGCCTGGTACCGACGCTTCCTGTCGCTCTCGAGCGCACAGCGAGCGCGGTCTCGTTCGAACCAGCAGCGGCCCAAGGCGAGCAAGGCCCGAAGCTGATCCTCGGCTTTCCAGTGGCGCCGTCAGCGCGCCCCACCGGCCACGATCCTCAGGGTTGGATGGTGGGGTTACTGCCCCCTCCTGGTACGGCGCCGTTGCCGAAGTTCGCCAGTCCGGTGGCTAGCCTAGACGCCGCATCCCGGCATGGCCGAGCTGCCGGACGCCGTCGGGACGGTCCGGGCCACCGGCCCGATCCGCGACCTCGGGCAGCGGCCGGACCTCGCGGGCGACCACGTTGACGACCGCCGATTCGCGCTGCAGGTCCCCGTCGACCAGCAGCAGGGCGTGGCGCCGGACGACGCCTCGGAGGCGGGCCCAGGTATCCGGCCAGAGGGTGACGTTGACCATCCCCGTCTCGTCTTCGAGGGCCAGGAAGACCGTGCCCTTGGCCGTCATCGGGTGCTGGCGGGTGACGACCAGCCCGCCGATGCGGACCGGACCCGGGCGACGATCGGCGAGCGCGGCATTCGTCACCGCCCCAAGCCGCTCGAGGGCCGGCCGGAAGAGCGAGACCACCTGGCGGCGGGCATCGAGCCCCACCACGGCGTAGGCATCGCCGACCCGCTCCGGCTCGGTGATCGCGGGCAGGTCCGGGGCGTCGGTCGCGGGAAGGCGGAGGTCCATCGGCCGGCCTGCCGCCGCGGAGCGCCTGCCCCCCGCCCGTGCGCCGCCGCGGACGGTCTTGCCATCCACCCGCCCACGTGACGCACCGGCGACCTCGCGGAGCTGCCAGAGGAGCTCCCGGCGCGGCCGTCCCAGGGAGTCCAGGGCACCCGTCCGGATCAACCGCTCGATCGTCTCCTCGGGCAGCCCCGTCCGCTCGACCACGTCGGCCAGCGAGGCGTACGGCCCACGGGCCAGCTCGCGATCCAGGAGCTCCTGGTGCTGCTCCCCGATGCCCTTCACGAGATGGAGCCCCAGGCGGACCCCCCAGCCGACCGCATCGCCGGCGGCCCAGCGATCCCGGGCGGCTGCGGTGGGGTTGAAGCAGGCCGAGGTCCGGACCGGCGGCGGCCGGGAACCGATCCCGGCCCCCTCGGGGATGGGCTCGCCGAGGACCCCGTCCCGGGATCCGTCGTCACCGGCCGCGCCGGCAAGGGCCCAGCCGGGACGGCCGGCCCATTCCGTGACGGTCTTCCAGGACGAGGCGCTGATGTCGACCGGCAGGATCGCCACCCCGTGGCGCTTGGCGTCATTGACCAGGACCTCGACCGGGTAGAAGCCCATCGGCTGGGCGTTGATGAGCCCGACCAGGAACTGGGCCGGATAGAAGAGCTTGAGGAAGCTCGACTCATAGGCCGTCCGCGCGAAGGCCGCCGCGTGGCTCTTGGCGAAACCGAAGCTCGCGAACGCCGAGACCTGCCGGAAGAGCTCCTCGGCGGTCTCCCCGGTCATGCCCGGCTGGCGGAGGCAGCCGTCGATGAACTGGCGATGGAGCTTCTCCATCTCCCGATTCGAGCGCCACGTGCCCATCGCCCGGCGGAAGCCATCGGAGCCGGCGGGGGTGAAGCCGGCGACCTCGATGGCCACCTTCATCACCTGCTCCTGGTAGAGGATCACGCCCATCGTCTCGGCCAGGATCGGCTCAAGGCTGGGGTGGAGGTAGGTCACCGGCTCGAGGCCCTGCTTGCGGCGCAGGTAGGGGTGGACGGCGTTGCCCTGGATCGGGCCGGGCCGGATGATCGCCACCTCCACCACGAGGTCGTCGAGGTTCTGGGGCCTGGACTTCGGAAGTGTCTGCATCTGGGCCCGGCTCTCGACCTGGAAGACGCCCACCGTATCGGCCGTCTGGAGCATGGCGAAGACCTCGGGGATCTCCTCGGGGATGGCATCGAGGTCGATGCAGGTGGCGCAGTCGGACTCGATGAGCTGGAGGGTCTCGTCGATCGCGGCCAGCATCCCCAGGCCGAGCAGGTCGAGCTTGATGAGCTTGAGCGTCTCGACGTCGCGCTTGTCGAACTGGACCACGACGCGGTCCTTCATCGTGGCTCGCTCGAGGGGGGCAATGTCGATGAGCGGGGCTGCGGTCACGAGCATCCCGCCCGAATGGATCGAGAGATGGCGCGGGAAGCCGTCGATCCGGGCACAGAACTCCAGCCACCGTTCCCAGTCGCTCATCCCGACCGTACTGCCCCCACGCGGCTGGGGTGGTGGCTCGGGCTCGAGCCGGGCAACCGACCTGTGGCCGCCACGGTCCGTACCGGCGCCCGGCCCGGGTCGAGCGCTGCCACCGCGACCCAGCGGGGCCGTCCGTGGCGGAGGCGGATCCCAGTGGTTCGGCCGCCCCAGCCGATCGGTCTTCCTGGCCGGCGGCGCGACCGCGCCGGATTCGGGATCGATCGGCCGGCCATCGACGAGCCCGGGCGACACCCCGGTCGCGGAAGGCACGCCGACCCCGTAGCCCGTTCCCTTGCCTGCCCGGAGCCAGGCCACGCTGGCCGGGGAGTCGCCCGGCCCGCCCTCATCGTCCGACGAGCCGCCGGCCCGGATGGATGGCTTGGATCCAACGGCCACCGGCAGCGTCCCCGAACCCGGCCCCAACGCTCCGCGCCGCACGTTGAGCTGGCCCATCCGATCGGTCAGGCCGCGCTCACCGGTCCGGGCAGCAGCAGCGCGCACGGCGTCCTCGGCCACGGTGCGATCGCCGCGGCCACCGCCGATCCCGGCCGGCTCCTCGCCCGGGCGGCGGAAGAACTCGGCAAATCCGCCGTCCGCTTCGAGGTCCCGCCGGACCATGACGCTGTCGTACGTCTCGAGTGCCTTGGCCACCCGATCCACGAGTGGCCGCGGGAACCCCAGCGCGTAGCCGACCTCTCGAACGGCGGATCGGGCCCGATAGGTGACGAGGTTGCAGACCATCCCGGTGTGCTCGGGGCCGTAGCGCTCGTAGACGTACTGGATGACCTCCTCCCGCCGCTCGGAGGAGAAATCGATGTCGACGTCCGGGTACGTCGTCCGACCCTCGTTGATGAAGCGCTCGAAGAGGAGGTTGTGGCGGATCGGGTCGACGCGGGTGATCCCGAGGGCGTAGGCGATGATCGAATCGGCCGCGCTGCCGCGGCCCTGGGCGGGGATGCCCCGGTCCTTGGCGAAGCGCATGAGGTCCCAGCAGATCAGGAAGAACTCGGCCAGCCCGGTCCGCTCGACGACATCGAGCTCGTGGGCCAGCTGCCGGACGACGGCCGGCGAAACGGGGTGGTAGCGCCGCCGGACGCCCGCCTGGCAGAGGTCCACCAGGTAGCTGAAGGCGGTCTCCCCGGCGGGTACCGGGAAGCCCGGGAAGCGGTACTGCTCGAAGCCCAGGTCCACCGTGCAGGACGCGGCGATCTCCGCCGACGTCGCGATTCCCTCGGCCCAGGCGGCGGCCGTCCGGGGATCGGCCCGGGCAAAGCTCGGATCACCGGGTGGCATGGCCAGCAGCTCCTCGCCGGACTTCAGGTGGGACTCCACGTCGGCCCGCCGGAGGTCGCCGAGCGTATCGAGCGTCCGGCCGTTGGCGATCGCCGTGATCACGTCGCCGAGCTCCCGATCCTCGGGCCGGGCATGGTGGACGTCGTTGGTCGTAACGACGGGCAAGCCGAGCTCTCCCGCGAGCGCCGCGGTCTCCGCCACGAGCCAGTCGTCGTCGGCCAGGAGATGGTGCGAGAGCTCCAGGAACAGCCCGCTCGTAGCGGGTCCGTCACCCCGGCCGTAGATCGCGGCGTACCGCTCGGCGGCGGCCCGCGCCCCGGCCCGATCGCCCACCCCGAGACGCCGGGCGATCTCTCCATCGCGACAGCCCGAGAGCGCGATCACGCCCTCGGCGTGCTCGGCGAGGAGCGCCTGGCTGAACCGGGGGACCCGCTTGGTGCCGGCCATGTTCGCCCGCGAGACGAGCCGGCAGAGGCTCCGATAGCCGGCCGCGTCGCGGGCCAGCAGGACGAGGTGGGGCCCGCGTTGCCGCTCGGCGATCCCGCGCAGGTCCTCCTTCACGATCGCCCGATGGCCCGGCAGGCGGGCTCGATCTGGGCGGGGTCGCGCCGGGCTGCCCTCGGCGGCGATCGGCGCGGGGTTGACCGCCTGCCCGGCACGGTCGCGTCGAACCGGACGGCGGCCGGGAACCACGATCCCCGCCCGATCGGCGGCCGCCGCATCGGCGAGCTCGATCTCGAGGCCGATGACCGGCCGGAGGCCGGCCTCCTGGGCGGCGGCCGCGAAGCGGACGACACCGTAGAGCCCGAGGTGGTCGGTGATCCCGAGCCCGGCCAGGCCCAGCTCGATGCCGCGGGCCACGAGGTCCTCGACCGGCGACGCTCCGTCCAGGAACGAGAAGTTGGAGTGGCAGTGAAGCTCGGCGTAGGCGGTCGGGGCCATGGCTGCAATCCGGTGCCGGGGGTGAATGAGGGGAGGGAATGATAGAACAGATGTTCTATCAGGAAAAGTCCGCGGAGCGCGCAACATCGGCCCCGACCGTCGCGTCTGAAAGCCGTGGAACCCAACCCCCGCAAGCTCCGCAGCGTCGCTGTCGTTCTGACGCGGATCGTCGCGATGATCGCCATCGCGAGTCTCCTCATCCTCGTCCTCCTCCCGGCAGTCCTCGCGGTCCAGGCGAACAGCGGCTGAGTTCCACCCCAAGCCTGTTCCGGGCAGCGCGCCTGGAACGCACTGGCGACGAACCGGTCCGGTGACCGGCTCGGCGACCGGGTCGAACGCCTGGTGAGCGGGCGTTCGACACGTTGCGCAGGACCCCGTCGCTCTGGGGGCGACGGGGTCCTGTCACGTCCGCGCTACGATGCTGGCGTGCAGCGAGCAGCCGCCGGGGCGACGCGCCGGATCTCGATGTTCCTCGTCGCTGCCGCCCTCACCGTGCTGACCGGCTGCACGACGACCACGACTCCGAGCCCGACCTCGAACCTGCCGACGGCGACGCCCGCGCCACCAACGGCGACCCCGGGCCAGAACGAATCGCCGAGCCCGAGCCCGGGCCCCACCAGGCCGGGCCAGACCGACACCGACTGGGAGCGGATCTGGGACGACACCCCGGCCGGCTTCCCGGCCTATCCGGCCGTCCGTCCCACGGAGACCGGTCAAGGCCCGGCCAGTGCCGTGCTCGATGCCGGGACGGCCCAGCCCGCCCAGGTCACGGAGTTCTACCGGAGCGCCTTCGCCGCGGCCGGGTTCACCATGGTCTCGAGGGACGGCCCGCGCGAGGACGGTAGCTACGAGCTCATCGTCAGCGGCCAGGGTAGCTGCCACATCCGGATCACGACGGCGCCGCTCGGGGGGTCAACGATCATCATGATCATGTACGGCGTTCAATGCCCGTTCACATGAGGCGGGCACGATGCGGGCGATCGATCTGGCGTTTCGAACGGGTGATCGGTATGTGCGAAATCGCCTGATGGATGCGAGCGAAATCGGTGCGCGCAAGCAACGATTCGCAGCTACACTGCCTCGAACGGACCGACCGGGGCCGGTCCAATCCTGGAGGGGATACGCGGTGCAGACGGCTCGACCTCGCGATGTGGGGGCGTTGGTGTTCGTCGTCGGGCTCTTCGTCGTCCTGACCCTGATCACGGTGCTCGTGCCGGCGCATTGAGCCGTTGAGGCCGTCGGCAGGCGAAGACGGGCGAGTGGGGAACGGTCAGTCGTAGAGTCGCTCGAGGTGCCAGGTGCCGCCCAGGCGGTCGTAATACACGAGCGCCAGCCAGCGGGTTCCGACGACCTTGAAGTAATCCCGCGCGATCGGCTCGCGCCACCAGGCCTCGTCGACGCGCCAGCGGTTGCAGACCTCGACCGGCTCTCGCCGGCCGGACCAGCGGATGGCCACCAGGGACCCGGCAGCGTCGAGCTCCGCCTCGATGGCGGGATGGGCGTGGAGGAGGCGGGTCACCGGAGCGATCCACCGCTGTTTCGTACCGGCGTCGTCGCCGAGCCGCTGACGGATCGCCAGGTCCAGCGGCGCTCGGACAGCGCCGCCTCGGGATCCGCGATCTCGATCCTCCGGATCCGATCCTCGCCGTAGGTCAGGGCCAGCCGGGCGAGCTGCCACTGGAGCCGCGCTCCGCGGAGGGCCTGGGGCACGAACAGGGGCAGCTGCTGGCCGGCGGCGGCCTCCGCTCCGGCCAGCTCCAGCTCCAGACGCGCCACCGAGGCCGGCGGTGGGGTCCGCTCGAGGCGGGCAAGCAGGAGCCGCTCGATGGCCTCGGCGTCCGCGGTCGGCTCGGGGAAGCGTGTCTCCGCGGTCACCTCGCCGGGAGTGCCCGGGCGGGCGAAGGCCAGGTCCAGCTCCAGCCGAACGCGCCCGTGGGCCGCCGCCAGCCCGCGCGCCACCAGGTTCGCGGCGAGGGCCGTGGCCAGCCGGCGAAGGACGAAGCGAACCGCCTCCAGCTCCCCCACCGGCGGGTCGATGGGCAGGGCCAGCAGCAGGCGTTCGGGCGTCCGCCGCGGGCGGAACGGATCCGTCTCCTCACCCCGAGCCCGGGCCCCGATCCGGGCTCCCTCCTCGCCGAAGCGAGCCACCAGGGCGGTCGTCGCGAGCTCCCCGACCTGGCCGATCCGCCGCAGCCCGAAGCGACGCAGCCGGGCCCGGATGTCCGCGTCCGGGGTCAGGAGCAACGCGGGCAGGTCCGCGAGGAAGGCGGCCTCGCCACCCGCCGGGACAGCCACGAGCCCGCCCGGCGCCGCGGCCGCCGCGGCAACCGTGGCCCCGAACCGGGTGCCCGCGATCCCCGCTCGAGGCGGGCCGGCGAGCGGCGCGGTCAAGGCGGCCGCGATCCGCGCCGCGAGCTCCGGCTCCGGCCCCCACAGGCCCTCGAGGCCGTCCGCCTGCGCCTCGAGCAGGCCGAACGCCTGGTCATCCGGATCCGACGACCCGGCGATCGCCGGGCTGAAGGCCGCGAGACCCTCGAAGGCGGCCTCGACGGCCGCCCGGTCAGCCGCCGGATCCGGATCGAGGAACGTCGCCTCCGGCGCGAGCCGGTGGGCCGACCCGAGCGGCATCCCGCGCCGGACGCCGAGGGCCCGGGCCGCGGGATCCGCGTCCAGGACGGTCCCCGCGATCCAGGGCTGGCCGCCCAGGACGATCGGTCCCGCCGGCCACGAGCCGGAGGGCCGGCGCTGGCGGGTGAGGTCGAGGAGGAGATGCGGTCGATAGAGATGAAGGAGTCGCATGACGTGACGTCCCGGGCACTGGAACGGGGGCATGGACGGGGGCGGCGAGGAGGCCGGCGCCAGCCGGCCCGATGACCCTGGGGATGACGGCTCGCTGAGGGGCCGCCTGGTCCTCGATCAGCAGGGACTGGAGGCGGAGGCAGGCATCCCGATCCCCACCGTCGGCGTAGAGGATCCGGAGGGTCGCCCGCCGGCCCGGCGGTCCGGCCCGGCTGCGCGCCACGACGACGTGGGTGGCCTGCCCAACGACGTCCCGCCCGAGCCGGATCCACGCCTGCCGGGCGAGCTCGAGGCGGATTCCGGTCCCCTCCCCGACCGCGGCGGCCACCGAGCTGGTGAGCCCCGGCGGCTCGAGGACGAGGAGGGAGATGCCCGCCCGGCGGGCGAGGGCAGCGAGCCGGCCGAGACGATCGGCGAACCGGGATGCTCCCTCCGGCCGGGGCGGCAGGTCGATGACGAGGAGGTCCACCGTCCGGCCGGACAGGAGCGAGCCGGCCATCGCCAGCCCCTCATCGGCGTCCTTCGGCGTCAGCACCACGAGCCACGCGGGCTGGACGCCGCGGGTCACGGCCTCCACCGGATCGAAGGCCTCGGCGAGGTCCAGCCAGGCAACGATCGCGCCGCTCGCCTGGGCCTCCGCCGCGAGCCGGAGGGCGATCGTGGTCCGGCCGCTCGAGAGGTCGCCGCGGAGCGAGAGGCCCATCCCCCGGGGCAGCCCGCCCGGCCCGAGGATGGCATCGAGCGCCGCAAAACCAGTGGAGTAGACCCGCGACGGGTCGGCCACGTCGGGCTCCGGGGCCAGCTGCGGCAGGTTTGCCATTGCCAGCGAGCCCATTACCTCGCCCGCGGCGCGCGGCGCGGCCGCTCCCCAGCGCGATCGAAGGGTCGCGAGGGCTGCCGTCACGTCAGGGGAAAGGGCCGTCATCAGGTGGTCAGTATCGAACATCTGTTCGAATGAATCAACCACCGATTTCGCCGTCTACCGTCGCCCGATCCGTCCTCCCGGACCGCCCTGAACCTCGTGCTACACTCTCGCCCCGTCCGGCTGCCCTGCGTGCCGCGACGCCCCGGTGGGGATGTAGCTCAGCTGGAAGAGCACCGCGTTCGCATCGCGGGGGTCAGGGGTTCGAGTCCCCTCATCTCCACCAACCCCACTCGTCTCCACCATACCC
>JBEPVB010000017.1:0-29977 GCA_041691215.1 Chloroflexota bacterium | reverse complement strand
GCTGGAGGCGCGACGGGACGATGAAATCGCGAGCGCCCTCGGGCGTCGACTTGATGAGGTTGGGCGTCTCGATCTCCACGAAGCCGCTCGCGTGGTGGACCTCGCGGATCGCCTGGACCAGGCGGCTGCGGAGGAGCAGCCGCTGCTGCATCGGCTCGCGCCGGAGGTCCAGGTAGCGGTACTTGAGGCGGACCGCCTCGTCGACGATGGCGTCCGGCTCGTTGATATAGAAGGGCGGCGTCTTCGCCTCGTTGAGGATCGTGACGCGGGTCGCCTGGACCTCGATCCCGCCGGTCGGCAGCTTCGCGTTCTCGGTGCCGGGAAGCCTCAGCGCGACCGTCCCCTCGACCGCGAGCACGAACTCGGGCCGGGCCGCGGCGGCGATCTCGTGGGCGACCGGCGCGTCGGCCTTGTCAATGACGACCTGGGTGATCCCGTGGCGGTCGCGCAGGTCGAGGAAGATCAAGGGACCGTGGTCGCGCCGGCGATGGACCCAGCCGGCGAGCTTGGCCGACGTGCCGGCGTCGGCCGGCCGGAGGGCGCCGCAGGTGTGCGTCCGGTAGGGCGTGGCGAGGCTCGCCGGAGGGAGGGTCATTGCGTCGGGTATCGTAGCCGCCGAGGTCCGCCGGCGAGCGACGACGATCATGGCCGGCACCAGGAGGGAGCCACCTTTGGGAAAGCTGCTCGTTCAGATCGTGACCGGACCGGAGAACCCGACCCGGGCGGCGCTGGGACTGCTGGTCGCCCGGGCGGCCCTGGCGACCGGCCACCATGTTGACGTCTTCATGGCGGGCGACGGGGTTGCGTACCTCCGGCCGGCGACGCTCGACGCGGCGTCGGGTGTCGGGACGGGCTCGATGCGCGAGCACGTCGACGCCCTCGTCGCCGGCGGCGCCGTCTTCCATGCCTCGGCGATGTCGAGCCGGGCGCGAGCCCTCGATCCGGACCAGGTCGGCGACCTGGGCGTGGACTTCGCGAAGCCCGACGACCTCGTCCGCCTGACCTTCGCCGCCGACCGCGTGCTCATCTACTAGGAACCGCGCCGGTAGGAGTCGCGCCGGGCGTGCATCGAGCAACCCGCTACGGCTGGCTCCCGTGGTGGTGCTGCTTGACCGCCCGGACCAGCTCGCGAACGAGGTCGTCGAGGGCGACGAGGCGCTGCGTGCCGGCCGCCAGGTCACGGACCTGGACCTGGCCGTCCGTCGCCTCGCCCCCCAGGATCACGGCGAAGTGGGCGCCATCCCGAGCGGCCGATTCCATCTGCCGGCCGAGCTTCCGTTGGCCGAGGTCGGCATGGGCGCGAAGGCCGGCCTCGCGGAGCTGGGTGGCGATCACGAGCCGGCCGACGGTGTCCGCGGGATCGGCCGAGACGACCACGGCATCCGGCCCGGCGGCCGTCTCGAGGGCCAGGGTCGGGTGCTGCTCCTCGAGCACCAGGGCCACCCGGTCGAGGCCCAGGCCGAAGCCGATCCCGGGCGCGGCGTGGCCGCCAAGGAGCTCGATCAGGCCGTCGTAGCGGCCCCCGCCACCAAGCGCCTGCTGCTGCCCTTCGCGGGCCGTGACGTAGTACTCGAAGGCCGTCCGCGTGTAGTAGTCGAGGCCGCGCACGAGCGTCGGGTCGAGGCGGTACGGGACCTTGAGCGCGTCGAGGTGGGCCCGAACGGCCGCGAAGTGGGTCGCGCAGGGTTCGCAGAGGTGGTCGACGATCCGTGGCGCAGCGGCGTTGAGGGCGACCAGCGCTGGGTCCTTTGAATCGAGCAGGCGCAGCGGGTTGCGCTCGAGGCGGGCTCGCTCGGCGGCCGGCACGGCCTGACCATGGGCCCGGTAGTAGTCGCCGAGCGCGGCCAGGTAGGATGGCCGGCAGGCCTGATCCCCGATTGAGTTGAGGTGGACCTCGACGTCCGCCACGCCGGCCGTGGCGTAGAAGCGCTGCCCGAGCTCGATGATCTCGGCGTCGATGGCCGGCCCGGGGTCGCCGAGGGCCTCGACATCGAACTGCCAGAATTGTCGGAAGCGGCCGGCCTGGGGCCGGTCGTAGCGGAACATGGGGCCGGTGATCGTCAGCCGGACCGGCTGGGGCCAGGTCTGCATCCCGTGCTGGATGTAGGCTCGGACGATGCCCGCCGTCGGCTCCGGGCGAAGCGCCCAGGCCTCGGCCTCCTCGGTCCTCGGGGCGATCCGGAAGAGCTCCTTCTCCACGACATCGGTCACCTCGCCGATGCCCCGCTCGAAGACCGCAGCCTGCTCGAAGATCGGGGTCTCGATCGGCCGGTAGCCATAGCGCTCGGTGAGATCGCGGGCGATCTCGGTCAGGTGCTGGAAGCGGGCCGCCTCGACGGGCAAGAGGTCCCGCGTCCCGCGCGGGGCTCGAAAGGTGGGCATGCCCGGCAGTCTACCCGGCGTGGCTCGGCGCCCTGCGGGTTGGGGGCTGCCGTCGGCCGGCCAGGTCCAGCACGGGCCATCGCTCCCGGGTCAGGAGCTAGCCGAGGTCGCGCGACGCGCTGATGACGTCCTTGAGCTGCTCGAGCCGGCTCAGGACGCGGGCGAGCTGGCTGACCGAGGCGACCTGGAGGGTGGCCCGGACGATGGCCACGTGATCCGGCCCGATGGCCACGTTGGCGGCCAGGATGTTGACCTTGGCCTCGGCCACGACCTGGGTGATGTCGGACAGGAGGCCCGTCCGGTCGTAGGCCTCGACGCGGACGGCGATGGGGTACGTCTGGGCCGGCGCCGCCTCCCACTCGACCTCGATCAGGCGGCTGACCTCGCGCTCGTTGATCACCGTGGGGCACGATCGGAGGTGGACCGTGACGCCCTTGCCCCGGGTGATGAAGCCCTGGATCGGGTCGCCCGGGATGGGGTGGCAGCACTTGGCGAAGCGAACCAGGAGGTCCCCTACCCCCTTGACCCGGACGCCGCCCGCCTTGGCCGGCTGGATGGATGGGGCGACGGACGGCAGCTGAAGCTGGGTGTCGTCGACGACGCCGAGGCGCATGACCACCGACTGGGCGCTGATCGCCCCGTAGCCGACCGCGGCCAGGAAGTCGTCGAGGTTGTCGTGGTTGAAGACGCGGGCGACCTCGAGGAGCCGGTCCTGGCCCAGCGCCGCTGTGGACGTGCGGGCCAGGCGGCGGAGCTCACGCTCGAGCGATTCGCGGCCGTGGACGATGTTCTCGTCCCGTTCCTGGCGCTTGAACCATTGGCGGATCTTCTCCCGGGCGTGGCTCGTCCGGACGAGGTTGAGCCAGTCACGCGAGGGGCCGTGCTCGGCCTTCGTCGTCACGATCTCGACGATGTCGCCGTTCTTGAGACGGTAGTCGAGGGGTACGAGACGGTTGTTGACCTTGGCCCCGATGGTCCGGTGGCCGACGTCGGTGTGGATCCGGTAGGCGAAGTCGAGGGGCGTCGCGCCGGCCGGCAGGTCCTTGATCTCGCCCTTCGGGGTGAAGACGAAGACCTGGTCCTGAAAGATGTCGAGCTTGATGCCCTCCACGAACTCGGTCGCGTCGCTGACGTCGCGCTGCCAGTCCATGAGCTGGCGCAGCCAGGCCAGCTTGGCGTCGTAGTCGCGATCGGACTTCGAACCCTCCTTGTAGCGCCAGTGGGCGGCGATCCCGACCTCGCTGACCTGGTGCATGGCGTGGGTCCGGATCTGGATCTCGAGGGGCTTGCCGTCCAGGGCGATGACGGCCGTGTGGAGGGACTGGTAGAGGTTGTTCTTGGGAACGGCGATGTAGTCGTCGAACTGGCCGGGGATGGGCCGCCACAGAGCGTGGACGACACCCAGCGCGGCGTAGCAGTCCTTGAGCTCGTCGACGAGGATCCGGATGGCGTAGACGTCGTAGATCTCGCCGAACTCGGCGCTCTTGCGCTGCATCTTTTTCCAGATCGAGTAGATGTGCTTGGGGCGGCCCTGGAGGTCGGCCCCGATGCCGGCCGCCTGGAGCCTCGGCTCGAGCTCCGCGATCGCCCGCTCGATGTAGCCCTCGCGACCCTTGCGCCGGGTGTCGAGGAGCTTGGCCAGCTCCCGGAAGCGCTCCGGATCGAGGACCTTGAAGGCCAGGTCCTCGAGCTCCCACTTGACCTGCCAGATCCCGAGGCGCTCGGCAAGCGGGGCGTAGATCTCGAGGGTCTGGCGAGCGATCCGGAGCTGCTTCTCCATCGGCAGGGCCTGGAGCGTCCGCATGTTGTGGAGGCGGTCGGCGAGCTTGATGAGGACGACCCGGATGTCCTGGGCCATGGCCAGGAACATCTTCCGGATGTTCTCGGCCTGCTGCTGCTCGTGGCTCATCGTGCTGAACTTGCCGAGCTTGGTGACGCCGTCGACGAGGTGGGCGACCTCCTGGCCGAAGCGGTCCTCGATGTCGGCGTTCTCGAAGCCGGTGTCCTCGGGTACGTCGTGTAGGACGGCGGCCTCGATGGCGATCGGATCGAGCCCCAGCTCGGCCAGGATCTCGGCCGCGGCGATGGGGTGCGTCACGTACGGCTCGCCCGATGCCCGGAGCTGGCTGCCGTGCGCCTCGACTGCCATCGCCACCGCCCGTTCGATCCCCGACAGGTCCGCCTGGGGGTAGTGGACCCGGGTCGCCGCGAGGAGTCGGGCGGTCAGGGTCTCGATCGAAGGGGTTTTGGAGCCACCGCTGCCGCGCGACAGCGCACGCGGTCCCGGCCGCCGGGTCCTGACGGGGGCATGACCGTCGGTCGGGGTCTCGGTTGGGGTTCTCGGCGCGACCATGGCCTTTTCAGTCTAGCGCGAGGTCAGCCGCCCCAGCCCAGCTCGCCGAGGGCCGCTTCCGCCTCGGACCGCTCGTTCCACGGCTCGGCCCGGTCGGCGTACAGGATCGTGCTCTCGTGGCCCTTGCCGGCCAGGAGGACGACGTCGCCCGGTCGGGCCAGGGCGAGGGCTTCCCGGATCGCCAGCCGACGATCCGGGATTTCGAGGACGGCCTCCGGTCCGGCGCTCGTGGTGGCCTCCCGGGCAGCGGCCGCGATCTCGGCCAGGATCGCAACGGGATCCTCGGCCCGGGGGTCCTCGTCGGTGACGATCACGATCCGGGCGTGCTGCGCCGCCAGGCGACCCATCATCGGCCGCTTCGCGCGGTCCCGCTCCCCCGCCGAGCCGAAGACCGCGATCAGGCCGCCGCCGCCGGCGGCAGCCGTCGGGGCGAGCTCGTCGAGGAGAAGGGCCAGCGAGGCCGGGCTGTGGGCATAGTCGACGACCACGCCGAAGGGCTGCCCGCGATCGATCCGCTCCATCCTCCCCGGGACGGGCTCGGCGGCCTCGAGCCCTGCCCGAACCGCCGCCGCGTCGAGGTCGAGGGCAAGTCCGAGGGCCACGACGGCCAGGGCGTTGTAGGCGTTAAACCGGCCGGCCAGCCGGAGCCGGAGGGCCTCGGCCTCGCCACCGATGGCGTACCGAACCACCAGCCCTGCCCCGTCGTCGACCGTTTCGAGGAGGCGGACGTCGGACGTCGGCCGCAGGCCGAAGGTCAGGAGGCGCGCACCGGCAGCCGTGGTGGCCGCATCGAAGATCGGGGCGGCGGCGTCGTCGGCGTTCACGATCCCGGTCCGGGGCCAGTCGACCGCCGTCTTGGCCGGATTGCCCGGGCCCGTGGCCAAGCGATCGAAGAGGGACCGCTTCGCCGCCCGGTAAGCCTCGAAGGTCCCGTGAAGGTCAAGGTGCTCGTGACTGAGGTTCGTGAACAGGGCGACGTCATAGCCGATTGCCGCGACCCGCTCCAGGGCCAGCCCGTGGGAGGTGGTCTCGATGATGGCCGCCGAGTCGCCCGCCGTCACCATGGCCCGCAGGGCCGCCTGGAGGTTGGCCGCCTCGGGCGTGGTGCTGTGCTCGGGATTGGCCTCCCGGACGCCGCCGATCTGGATCGCCACGGTGCCGACGAGGCCGGGCCGCTCGCCCGCCGCTGCCAGGGCGGCCGCGGCCAGGAAGCTCGTCGTCGTCTTGCCGTCGGTGCCCGTGATCCCGATCACCCCGATCTCGCGTGATGGATCGCCGAACCACCACGCCGCGGCCTCGGCGAGGGAGCGGCGTGCGGATGCCACCACGACCTGGGGCACCCCGAGCGCATCCAGGGGCCGCTCGACGATCACCGCCCGCGCGCCGGCCTCGACCGCCCGGCGGACGAAGCCATGGCCGTCGGCATGCAGCCCGGGAACCGCCACGAACAGGCTTCCGGGGGTCACGGCCCGCGAATCGTTGGTGATGCCGCGAACCGTGGCCGCCTCGGGGCTCCCGACGTCCTCGCGGTTGGCTTCGATCACCCGGACGCCGGGATCCACCGCCTGGAGGCGCGCCACGAGCGTGTCGATGTCGCGGGGCTCACCGGACTCCGCGGCCGCGAGCAGGGCGGCGATGGTCGCCGTCATCGCCGCACCAGCCGGGCCGACCTGGCCAGCGCCCGGCCGGCTCCGTAGCGTATCGGCCGGAGGACCAGCTCGTAGGCGCCGGTCAGCTCCAGCCAGGTTGCCCCGAAGGCCCGCTTGTGCTCGGCCAGGCCGTACATCAAGTCGCCGGGCGCCGGCTCGCGGCGAGCCCCGGGCAGGTCGACCCCGCCGAGGTCCATCTCGGCACACGCCTCCCGGATCGCGAGCTGGATGGCCCGCCAGCGGAGCAGGTGGAGGGTCCCCGGGTGCGCCTGGCGCAACGCCGCGTCGTCGGCGGAGTGGACCGTCGAGAGCCGCCCGCCATGGCGGTATAGGGCCAGGCCCGCGAGCGGCGTCCCGTCGGCGGCGCGCGCCTCGAGCAGGACGAAGAGGCCCGCCGCATGCGCCGCGCGCCACCAGGCCAGGTACGAGGCGCGCGGCCCGAAGGCGAACTGCCGGCGCTCGCCGGTGAGGAGCAGCAGGTCATAGAAGCGGTCGAGGGCCGCGTCGAGGGGCTCGCCGGGCGCCTCGAAGCCTGGGCCGGGCTCCATGCTGGACCCGGCGACGGGTCCGGCTCCTGCGGCACGGTCGCGGCGGACGACGCGCGTCCCGTCCTTCTCGGCGCCCCGGATCCGCTGGCGTGTCGACTTCGCGATCCCGCTGAAGACCGCGTCCTCGTCGGCACCATGGCCCAATGGCAGCGTGTACCTGTGCCGTGACGGCTGGATCTCCTCGATGGCGCGAAAGCCGCGGCCCGATAGGAGGGCTCCGTACCCGGTCGCGGCCGGGACCTCCGCGTCCGTGGCCACGACGTCGGCCCCGTGCTCGCCGAGCCAGGCCGTGACCGCGACGACGCGAGCGACCATCGCCTCCGAGGAGCCGGCCGGGATCGGGCCGCGGGGCACGTACACGCTCGACCCGCCGAGGAGCGGCCACGGCCGGGCGAGGGCCAGGACGGCCGAGCCGTCGCCCAGGACCAGGTGGTGGGGCCGCCAGCCGGAGGCGGCACGGTGCCGGGCCCACGCGCTGGACTGAAGGACGTGCCCGCCACCGGGATGGACGGTCAGGTCGTCCCATGCCTCGAGCTCCCCCGGTGTCGCGGGCCGCACCTCCATCAGCCGGCCGCGGCGCCGTCGCCGCCGGTCCCGGGCGCGGTCGCCGCGCCGGCCCCGAGCCCGTGGCTGCGGCGGGTCATCCAGACCCGGGATCGCTGGGCGAGGTCGTAGACGTTCCGGCCGAAACCGTCGAGGACGAGGTCCCAGGCGCCGATGTAGCGGACCTCGCGGCCGCCGAAGCCGGCCTTGAAGTGGGCGATTCCCGGGTGGGCGAGGCCCCACAGGTCGTAGGCCCTTGCGCCGGCCGCCCGCGACGACCGGATCGCCTCCCATTTGAGGAGGTAGTTGGCCCGCGATTCGGCCCCGGCCGCGGTCATGCCGCCGTACGGCTCGACGACCCGCGTCCCGCAGCGCACCAGGAAGAGCGCCGCGACCGGCGTCCCGTCGGGCAGCCTGGCGAGCAGTAGCCGGGCCAGACCGCGCCGGTCGTAGCCACGCCAGACGTCACGATAGGCCGCTTCGGTCCGGATGAGGAAGCCCGCCCGGGCCGCCGTCTCCCGGTAGATCTCGTAGAACGTCCCGAGGTCCCCCTCGCCGCCGTCCTCCACGACGACCCCCAGTGACCTCGCCCGGTTGACGTACTGGCGCCACTTCTTGCGCAGGTCGCCCCACAGGGCGTCCTCGTCGGCCTCCAGGTCGATGATCCGCGTCGAGGCAGGCTGGATGGAGGGTCCGGGGCGCCATCCAGCTTCGCGCAACGATGCCTGCAGGGCGCCGCCAGGATCGAGCTCGCCGTCCGCCTCGACTTCGGGGTCGATGCGAAGGTGAGAGACCCGCCCCTTGGCCGGCAGGGTGGCCCGGACGGCGTCCGTGAACGGCGGGATCGTCTCCGGACGCCAGGTGGCCGTCACCGGCCCCCGGGGCGCGTAGGCGAAGGCCCAGGGCAGCGGTCGCGGGCGACGGAGGAGGACCTGGGCGCCAATCGGGCCGCCGGGGGCGTCGGCCACCACGTCGACAGCCGACCAGCCGTTGACACGCTTGACCTCGGCCCAGGCCCGGAGCTGGAGGTAGGAGCCGGGGTTCGCTCCCTGGACGAACCGGTCCCAGGCCCCGGAATCCCCGGTCACGGCCGCGACGGGCGCGAGGCGCGCGACGCTCACGACCGGCGCCGGCCCCGTATCTGGTCGGTCACGAGCCCGACGATAGAGGGCAGCTCGGGGATCCGCAACACGACCGCGACGAGCAGGTAGGCCGCGCCACCGGCAGCCGTGGCAGTGGCCGTCCCGGCCAGGATCGCCAGCTTCGCCGAGCCGGGCGCGACGAGTTCACCGAGGGCCCCGGCCACGAGGACCGCGACGCCGGCGGCGATGGCGGCCGCGACGATCGACTCGGCCAGGATGCGCACGATGGAGCCGGGTTCGAAGGTCGGCACGTGCCGTCCCAACGCCACCAGCAGGACCCCGGCTTCCAGCCAGGCGGCGATTGCGATGGCCAGGGCGAGCCCCGGGAGTCCCAGCGGGCCGACGAGCAGGAAGCCGAGGGCCGTGTTCACGATCACGGCAACGATGGCGGCCAGGACGGGCGTCCGGGTGTTCTGGCGAGCGTAGAAGGCGCGGGCCAGGATGGCGATCGCGGCGTGGGCCGGCAGCCCGAGGAGGAAGGCGGCCAGGGTCGCGGCGGTCCGGTCGATGTCGGCGGCGTCGAACTTGCCGTAGCCGAAGAGGAGCTCGACGACCGGCGTCCGCAGGGCGATTCCGAGGGCCGCGACCGGGACCATGACGAAGACCAGGAGCCGGACGGACCGCGTGACGAGGGCGACGTAGGACTCGATGGCGCCGAGGGCGTGCTCTCGGGAGATCGACGGGAAGATCACCACACCGAGCGGGACGCCGACGACGCCGATCGGGATCTGGAGCAGGGCGAAGGCGATCGTGTAGGCCGAGACCGCACCCGAACCCAGCGACGAGGCCAGGGCGGTCATGACGATGAAGGTGAACTGCGACGCGCCGAGGCCAAGCGCCCGCGGCCCGAGCAGGGCGAGGACGCGCCGGGCGGCCTGGTCCTGGAGGTCGATCCGGAGCATTGGCCGGAATCCAAGGCCGAGCATCGTCGGGACCTGGATCGCGACGTGCCCGAGCGCCCCGACGACGACCCCGATGGCCAGCCCGGTCACGCCCATCGTCGGCCCCAGGAGCACGGCTCCACCGATGATCGCGACGTTGTAGACGATCGGGGCGAGGGCGGCGGCGGTGAACCGGCCTTCGGCGTTGAGGGTGCTCGTGGCGACCGCCCCGAGGGCCAGCAGGATGGGTGCCGCGAGCATGATCCGGGTCAGCTCGGTCGTCCGGGCCAGGCCCGCCGCATCGAAGCCCGGGGTCAGGAGGTGGACCAGCAGTGGCGCCGCGATGAAGGCCAGGACTGCCAGGGCCGTCAGGGCCACGAGGAGCAGGTTGGCCACGGTCGCGACGACCCGCCAGGCATGGGCTCGCTCCCCCGAAGCAAACAGGCCGGCCAGGACCGGGATGAGGGCCGAGCCCATCGCGCCCGCGGCCACGACCTGGAAGATGAGATCGGGCAGCCGGAAGGCGGCGAAGAACGCGTCCAGCTCGGGCCCCGCGCCGAAGGTCGTGCCGACGACGACGGTCCGCAGGTAGCCGAGCCCACGCGACACCAGGAACGCCGCCGAAAGGAGGATGCCGGCCCGAACCAGGCCCGAGGCGCGGCTTGACCCCTCGCCGGCCGTCACGCCGTCACGCCGTCACGCCGTCGGATCCGTCAGGCCGGCGGGCGGGAATCGCCGCCATTGCCCTGCGCGGTCGCGAGCTTCCGGGTCTCGGTCGTGGCCCGCGGATGGGCCGCCCGGTAGGCGGACTGGAGGCGAGCCGGCGAGACGTGGGTGTAGACCTGGGTCGTGGCCAGGCTCTCGTGGCCCAGGAGCTCCTGGACGACGCGGAGGTCGGCACCACCATCCAGGAGATGGGTCGCGAACGAGTGACGGAGCGTGTGGGGCGAGACGCCCGCCGGCAGGCCCGCAACCTCGCAGAGTCGGTCGATCCGGCCGCGCAGGCCACGCACGCCGAGGGCCTCGCCCCGATGGTTCAGGAAGATCGCCGCGGGGTCGGGTCCCGGGCTTCGGCGGACCGTCAGGAGCGCCGGACGGCCGTCCTCGAGATACGTGGACAGGGCGGCCCGGGCCGGCCGGCCGAGCAACCCGATCCGCTCCTTGCGGCCCTTGCCCAGGACCCGCAGCTCACCGCGCCGGAGCTCGAGGGCGCCAAGATCCGCGGCGGCCAGCTCGCTGATCCGGAGTCCGGCGGCATAGGCCACCTCGACCAGGGCTCGATCCCGAAGCGCCAGGGCGGTGGCAAGGGCAGAGCCTCGAACGTCGGCGGCGGTGAGCTCAGCGTCGATGACGCCCAGGAGTCGCTCGACCTGCTCGACCTCGAGGACACGGGGCAATCGGCGCGGCAGGCGCGGTGTCGCGATCGCCCCCCACGGGTCGCCCGACGCCAGGCCGCTCCGGGCGGCGTAGCGGTGGAAGGCCCGGATGGCCGCCAGCCGCTGGGCGACCGAGCTGCGGGCGTTGACGGTGGTCAGGCGGGCGAGGTAGGCACGGAGGTCGCTCCGCCCCGGCGACCGCCAGTCGACGCCACGCTCGGCGAGCCAGGCGAGGTAGACGCCGACGGCCGTCGCGTACGCCCGCTGGGTATGGATCGAGGTATCCCGTGCCGCGAGGCTCTCGAGGAACCGCTCGAGCCCGGCCGGTCTGACGGTGGCAGCGGTGACGTCGGCGGACGCGGTCCGGACGCTCACGCCGCCGGGCTGCTGCCGCTGGTCCTGCCGCCCCGGGCCGAGCCTGTCCGCGCCGCGCCACCCCGAGTCGACGCGGCGTCCCCGGTCCGAGCCGTCCGCGTCGTCCGTGGGCCGCCGCGCGATCCGCCCCGGCCGCCCTTGGGCCGAGGCCGTTTCGAGACGAGCGCCGACGGGTCCGGCGGACCGCCCGGCAGGGCGCGTCCGACGAGGTCGCCGCCGTCGACCGGAAGCTCGATCGCGGCCCCGCACTTCAGGCACATCGCGCCATCGTCGCGCCGCGCAACGGGCCCGCCGTCGGCGTCGTGGGTGATCCCGAGCGGCTCGTGGTTCGTGGTGAAGTCGCACTTCGGGTAGGCAGAGCACCCCCAGAAGACGTTGCCGGTCCGCCGGGCGCGACGGGCCACGAGGTGACCGTCGCCATTCTTGGGGCAGATCACCTCGAAGGGCAGCTGGTCCGGCGGTGGCGGGCCCTCGCGCTGGATGAAGTCGCAGTCCGGGTAGCGGGAGCAGCCCACGAACGGCCCGAAGCGGCCACTCCGCGACATGAGCACCCCTTCGCCACACTTCGGGCAGGGCTCGCCTGTCCCGGGCAGGGCGGGGGCCTCGTCGCCGGGCAGCGGTCGCGATTCCTTGTGCTCGGGGTAGAGCGAGCAGGCCAGGAAGCGTCCGTTGCGGCCGAGACGGATCACCATCGGGTGGCCGAGCGAGCAGACCTCGTCGCTCGGCTCGGTCGTGAAGTCGCGGCGCTTGAGCTCCCGGCGCTTCTCGGCGACGCGGTCGCGGAGCGGCGGGTAGAACGCCTCGAGCATCGGCACCCAGGCCCGTTCCCCACGGGCGACCTCGTCGAGCTCCTCCTCCATCCGGGCCGTGAAGGCGACGTCGACGTAGTCGCCGAAATGCTCCACCAGGAGGTCCGTCACGATCTCGCCGATCAGCTCCGGTCGGAGGCGGCGGTCCTCGATCCGAACATAGCCCCGGTCGACGATCGTGGACAGGGTCGCGGCGTAGGTCGAAGGTCGCCCGATGCCGTGCTCCTCGAGGGCCTTGACGAGGGACGCCTCGGTGAAGCGCGGGGGCGGCTCGGTGAAATGCTGGGTCGGCTCGACGTCGCTGGCCGTCGGCCGGTCGCCCTGGGCCAGGGCGGGCAGCCGGCTCTCGGCATCCTCGTCCTCGGTCCCGTCGTCGCGGCCTTCGAAATAGACCCTGGCGAAGCCGTCGAAGAGCGTCCGCGTCGCGCTGGCCCGGAGCTCGTACGGGCCACCGGACAGGTCGGCCGTGGTCGTCTCGAGGGTCTTGGCCGCCATCTGCGAGGCAAGGGCGCGCTGCCAGATGAGCCGGTAGAGGCGCAGCTCATCGGCCTTCAGGGAGCCGGCTAGGGAATCCGGGTCGCGCGAGAAGCTCGTCGGGCGGATCGACTCGTGAGCCTCCTGGGCGCCCTTCGACTTCGTCTTGTAGACGCGGCCCTTGGGCATCGCGTAGGCCTGCCCGAAGCGGGCCGTGATGACCTCGCGGGCCTCGCCCATCGCGACGCCGGCGATGGCAGTCGAGTCCGTCCGCATGTAGGTGATCAGGCCCACGTGGCCATCGGGCGTGTCAGCGCCCTCATACAGCCGCTGTGCGACCGACATCGTCCGCTTGGGGCTGAAGCCCAGCTTGCGGCTGGCCTCCTGCTGGAGGGTCGAGGTCGTGAACGGCGGAGCCGGGCTCCGCTGCTGGGTCCGGGTGGCGACGCTGTTGACGGTGAACGTCCGGCCCTTGACGGCCTCGACATGGCGGGTCGCGGTCGCCTCGTCGACGACGTCGATCGGGGCGCCATCGATGCGGACGACGTCGGCCCCGAAGGTCTCCCCGGCAGCCGTCGCCAGCGTCGCCCGGAGGGTCCAGTACTCGCGGGCGGTGAAAGCCGCAATCTCCCGCTCTCGCTCGACCACGAGGCGAACGGCCACCGACTGGACGCGCCCGGCCGAGAGGCCGCCGCGGACCTTGCGGGAGATGAGCGGGCTCAGGGTGTAGCCCACGAGACGATCGACGATCCGGCGGGTCTGCTGGGCATCGACGAGATCGGTGTCGATGGCGCGAGGATGCTGGAAGGCCTCGCGGATGGCTCCCTCGGTGATCTCGGAGAACGTTACCCGGCGGGTCTTGGCCGCCGGCACGCCGGCCGCCTCGGCCACGTGCCAGGCGATGGCCTCGCCCTCGCGATCGAGGTCCGTGGCCAGGTAGACGATGTCGGCGCTCCTGGCTGCCTTCTCGATCGCGTCGACCTGTTTGCGGCGGTCGTCGGTGATGACGTACTCGGGCGTGAAGCCGTGGTCGACGTCCACGCCGAACTTGCCCTTGCCGGGATTCTCGGGCAGGTCGCGGACGTGACCGTACGACGCCAGGACGCGGTAATCGTCGCCGAGATAGCGCTCGATCGTCCGCGCCTTGGCAGGCGACTCGACGATCACCAGGTGCTTCGGCATCGCCGGGAGTATAGCCACAGGTGCTCGGCCGGCCGTTCACCGGGACTCGCCCGGGCGTTGGCGGCGGCTTACGCGTCCCGGATTCGGCGGAGGAAATCCGCGTCGATCTCGAGGTCCTCATCCTCGGCGGCGGGCGCCCCACCGACCGCCTCGGCGGTCTCGCCCTCTCCGGGGGCGGCCGGCTGGCGCTCGCCCAGGATCTCGAGGAAGCGGACGTTCAGGTACGGAAAGAAGAACGTCGAATCCATCCGATCGATGAAGATCGGCTTGCGGCCATCGAGCTGCCGGACGTTGGTGCAGAGGAGCCCGGCGTCGCCCGGCGTCGGCGTCTCGAGGAGGTCGACCAGGAATGGCTGCTCGTTGAGGAGATGGACGATGACGCCGCGGATCACCCGGCGGGTCTCAGCGGGGGTGGTAGAAGTCGACGACCAGGCGAACTCGGCCGCCTGCCACCCAGACCCCGATCCCGACTCGGTCGTACTTGGCGTTCATGAGGTTCACGTAGTGGCCGCCACTGTACGACTTCTCGCTCTGGAAGAAGAGATGCGAGCCGAGGACCGCCGAGTAGGGGTTCCCGCTCCGGCAGCCCAGGTTCTCGGCCCAGATGTAGCTCGAGTAACTGGCGGCCCGCAGGCGGGTCGCAGGCGTGCCGCCCGAGAAGTGGGAACAGATGTTGTAGACCGCGAGCTTCCTGGCATAGGGCCGGGAGACCTTGGCCGTGATGCCGGCGTCCTGCCAGAGGGCCCTGACGGCTCGTCCGCCCGGGCTCGAGCAGGCGCCGGCCGAGGTCACCCAGCCGCCGGTCCGGGTGCAGTTCATGAGCTTGAGGTAGTAGGCCTCCACCGCCGACCAGGTGCTGCCCCCGATGCTGCCGCCGGACCCGCCGCTCGTGCCGCCGCCGGACCCGCCGCTCGTGCCGCCGCCGGTCGGTCGGTGGGTTCGAGTGGACGGCTTGGCCGCGGTCGTGAACGTTGAGGTCGCGGCCGTGGCCAGGTGGAGGCCGGCTCGCGAGGTCGCGCTCGCGGCGACGGTCAGGGAGACCTTCTGGGCGTAGCCAAGGCTGCTCGTAGGATTGAAGACGAGGACCTTGTCGTTCTCGGCCCAGCTGAATCCGCCGGCGATCGCCAGCCCGGCCTGGGTCGCCCTCCAGGCGGCCTGTGTCGTGACGTGGTTCATCGGCTCGCTGAAGCGGACCGAGACGTTCTGGGTCCAGGCGACACCCTTCGCCCCAGTCAGCGGCCGGAAGCGGATCACGGCCGGCGCGGCGGCTGTCCGCACCACGGCCGGGGCGGCGACGATGGCGAAGCCATCGACGTCCCGGGCGGTGGCGGACAAGCTGACACGGTAGGTGACGTTGGCGGCCAGGCCGTTCGACGGGACGAACTCTAGGACCGGGGCGAGCTCGGGGCTCCCGACCACCGGCGCGAGCCGGCCGGCCAGGGCCGGGCTGAACTGCAGGGCTATCGAACGGGCATCGATCGGGCCATTGAAGGCGATGCGGAAATGGGTCGCCCCGGTCGCCTCGCCGCCGGCCAGCGGCGCGGCGGTCAGGGCGGCCGTCGTGGCCCCCCGGGTCAGGAACGCCGCCCTGACTCGATGCTCGAGGGGGCTGCCCTTGGCGTCGAGGGCGCCGGCGTCGACGGTTATGGTGTGGAGCGTCCCGACTGCCCAAGCCGACTGGGGGGTCACCGTCAGGTGGGTCTTCGTCGCGTCCCAGGCGAGGTCGATCGGGGTGGCCGGGTCGACCGACAGGTTGGCCTCGACCGACGCCCCGTTCATCGGGCTCGGGAAGCTCACGGCGATCACTGCGTGGGCGGACTCGCCTGTCTCGATCGCGGTCGAGAACTCGGACGGGGCGACGGCCGAGCCATGGCTGGGAGGGATCCCGGAGGCCGGGTTCGGTCGAACGGCCGTCGTGGCGAGCAGGGAGACCATGCCGATGACGACGAGGGCGATGGGTATGCGGCTACTGGGGCGCCGGACGATCGCACCGGCGTAGATCAGTAGCAGGACGGGGACCGCAAGGGCGGCGGCGAGATACTTCCGCAATACGGACAGGCTCCTGGCTCGTTCGCTGGGACGGCGGCATCGTGGGACTGTCGGCCGAACGCGGTGCGGCCGGCGGAAGGATACCACGGTCGGCTCTGGACACTCCCGTCGAGGCACCCGCGGACGCGCCGGCCGTGGCTTGCGTCGGCCTCGTCAGACGTCGGATCCCGTCTCCATTCGGGTAGCGAATCATCCGGCCGGGTCGACGATCGCGCCTGCACGCGAGGTCGCCCCCGGGGGGATGTGGTAGCGCCCGTAGATCTCCTCCACCAGCGCCCGGTCCTCGAGCCCGGTAAGCCCGCCGAGGACCGCCGCGACCGGCAGCGCCGTGGCAGCCGCTAGCTCGTCGACGGTCGAGGCGCCACGGTCGAGGGCGATGAGGAGGCGCCGCTCACGCTCCGGCACATCGAGCGCCACGGCGGCGACCGACGGTGCCGCCGGAGCGCTGAGACCGGGTCGCATGGCACCCCCGGATGAGCCGTCGGATCCGGCTGCGGCCGCCTGCCCCGCGAAGGCGGGAGCAGGCCGTTCCGTCGGCCGCTCGCCAGCCCGAGCCGGGAACGCGGCCAGGCCGTCGAGGCCGAGGTCCTCGAGGAGCTGCGGCACGCCGGCCACGATCCGGGTCAGCCCGGCGTAGTCGCGCAGCCAGGCCAGGCAGCCCGCCGAGGCCGGTGCCTCGATCGAGCCCGGGACCAGGAAGCACTCCCGACCCTGCTCGAGGGCCCACGCGGCGGTCAGCAGGGCCCCGCTGCGGGCACCAGCCTCGACGACCACGACGGCGTCGGCAAGCCCGCTGATGACGCGGTTGCGGCGAGGGAACGTGCCCGTCGAGGGCCGCACGCCGGGTGCATGCTCGGAGATGACCGCGCCGCCGCCATCGACGATCGCCGCCCCGAGGCGGTCGTGGGCGGCCGGAAACAGCCGATCATGACCGCCACCGATGACGGCCACGGTCCGGCCACCCTCGCCCACGACCGCGGCGTGGGCGGCCCCGTCGATGCCGAGGGCGAGGCCGCTCACGACGAGGGCGCCGGCCCGGGCCAGCGCGGCTCCCATCCGACCGGCCGTCCGCCGACCTGCATCGCTGGGACGTCGCGTGCCGACGACAGCGATCACGTGGGCGGCATCCAGGGCCGCATCGTCGCCTCGGACGAAGAGGAGCCGGGGCGGAAGGGCGATGTGGCGCAGCCTGGCTGGATACGCCGGATCCTCGAGGAGGAGGACGTGCACGCCAGCCGCCGCCATCGCGGCGAGGACCGGCCCCGGATCACGGGCGGCGGCGGCGATCGCATTGGCCGCGGTGAGGCGCATCGAGGGCCAACGCTCGTCGGGCCCGCGGGTTGCATCCCGGAGCAGCCCTCCCCCACCCGGCTCGCGACCGACCGCGAGGACCTCCTCGGGGCCGCCGAAGGCGGTGATCAGCCGCTCCAGCGTGATCGGACCGATCCCCTCGACCGAGGCGATGACAGCCATCGCCTCCCGGGCCCCCGACGTTGGGGCCGGGCTGGGCCACGCGCCAAGGTCGCGTGGATCCGTGGTGGCGTCCTCACCGACGCGGTGTCCCGCCGCCGGCCCGGTCGGGCCGTGTTGGCCGATGCCGACCATCATCAGCTCGCGAGGGCCAGGCCGGCCCTGGCGCCGGGGGCGCGCCAGCGGGCAGCTTCTTCCACGTGCTCGACCTCGACCCGGTTCGATCCGCCCAGGTCGGCGATGGTCCGGGCTACCCGGAGCAGGCGGTCGGTGCCGCGGCCCGAGAGCTGCTCCGCCTCGGCCAGGAGGACAGCCCGACTCCGAACGGCCTGTGTCAGGCGGCAGGCTTCCCGCAGCGCCCGACCCCCGACACGGCCATTGAGCGTGCCTGGCGAGCGGGCCAGCTGGACGGCGCGGGCGCCGGCGATCCGGGCGGCCACGGTCTCCGACCCCTCCGGCTCCCCGGTCGCGACGATCGCCTCGGCCAGGACGCGCGGCATCCAGGCCCAGATGTCGATCCGGTCACGAAGAGGGCCTGAGATCCGCCGCAGATAGCGCTCCGGCTCCCCAGGCTTGCATTCGCAGCGGGACGTTCCGGCATAGCCGCAGCGGCACGGGTTCATGGCCGCGACGAGCTGGAAGCGGGCCGGGAAGGTGACCGCACGCGTCGCCCGGGCTATCGTCACGTGGCCGTCCTCGAGCGGCTGGCGGAGGGCCTCGAGGACATCTCGATCGAACTCCGGCAGCTCGTCGAGGAACAGCACGCCGTTGTCGGCCCTCGTGACCTCACCGGGCACGAGCGCCGGCCCGCCACCGACGATCGCCGCGTAGGAGCTGGTGTGATGAGGCGCCCGGACCGGCGGCTGACGGACGAGGCCGGTCACGGGTCCGTCTCCCGCAGCGGAGGCGATGACGGTCGCTTCGAGGGCGGCCGCGTCGCCGAGGGGCGGCAGGAGTCCGGCTATCGTTCGGGCCAGGAGGGTCTTGCCGCTGCCCGGCGGTCCGATGAACAGCAGGCCATGGCCGCCGGCCAGGGCAACCTCAAGGGCTCGCCGGCCGGATGCCTGGCCACGGACCTCGGCGAGGTCCGGGACGGCGATCTCGGGAGCGGCCCCCGCCACCGCCGCCGACGCTGCCCGGCTGCCGAGCGGGTCGCCGGCCTCCGAGGCATCGGCGAGGACGACGCGGGCGGGCATCCCGGGGTTGGCCCGGCGGCGTGCCCGCAGGATCGTCACCGCGTCGGCGAGGCTGGCGCAGGCCGCCGACTCGATCCCCTGGACGAGGGCCGCCTCCGAGGCCGACGCAATCGGGACGATCGCCCGCCGCACCCCGCGCCCGGCGAGCGCGGCGAGCATCGGCAGCAAGCCGGGCACGGGCCGCAGCTCCCCGCCGAGGCCGAGCTCGCCGATGAGCGCGATCCGCCCGGCTGCGGGCCGGAACTGCTCCGAGCCGAGAAGGATCCCGACCGCGATCGCCAGGTCGACTGATGCCCCGGCCTTGGGCAGGTCGGCCGGCGCGAGATTTACCGTGATCCGCCGCGGTGGATAGGTGAAGCCGGCGTTCCGGATCGCGCCCCGGACCCGCTCCCGCGCCTCGCGCAGGGCGGCATCGGCGAGGCCGACGATGGTGAAGCCGGGCAGGCCCGGGGCGACGTCGACCTCGACCCGGATGGGCCGGCCATCGAGACCGAGGAGGGTCGCCGACAGGAGGGTTGCGAGCACGCCGCTGACCCTAGCCCGGGCGGCTTATCCGTCGGTCATCCACCCTCGCGACCCCGGTCGCGAGGGTGGGAGGCGCCCGTCGCGTCGACGCGCTCGAAGACCGCCCCATGACCGGGACCTAGCGGACGGCGACCTTGGCTGGGCTGCCCGTCGTCTTCTCGAGCGAGGAGGCCAGGGCCGCGATCTCCCGGCCGAGCGGCGAATCCGGCTTCGTGTAGGCAAACGGCGCGCCCGAGTTCTGGGCGCTGATCGCCACCCGGTACTCGTTCCCTATCTTGTGCTCGAACTGGCGCTTGAGCGCGCCCTCGGCGGCCTGGACGCTGATGCCGGTGAAGGCGTTCGAGCGGTTGAGGACCAGCTTTACCCGCGAGGACTCGTAGCCGACCCGGCTCAGGACCTCGAGGACGAGGCGGACGTTCTTGAGGCACGACAGGTCGGCGGTCATGACGATGAAGATGACGTCGGCATGGTCTAGGACCGAGAGGGTCAGGTCCGCCAGGCGCTTCTCGACATCGACGATGACGTAGTCGTACATCGTCCGGAGGACCTCGAGGGCCTGGGACATCTGGCTCTCATGGACCAGGTCACCCTCCTCGGGGGTCGGCGGGGCCAGGAGCAGATCGATCCCGGATTCGTGGTGAACCATGACCGACTTCAGGAGATCGGCGTCGATCGACGGGGCGGAGGCGACGGCGGCGATGCTCTTGCGATCGTTGCCGAGGTCGAGGAAGACCCGATGGTCGCCGAACTGGAGGACGCCGTCGACGAGAGCCACCCGCCGGTTCTGCTCGACGTGGAGGGCGATCGCGGTATTGATGGCGATCGTCGTCGTCCCGACGCCGCCCTTGGCCCCGAAGAAGGCGATGAGCTTGCCGAGCGGCGGACGCACGCCCCCGGCGCCTTCGCGGGCCGTGAAGCGCGTCAGGAGGCTCTTCATCCGGGCCAGGAGCTCGGCCTGGTGGAAGGGCTTGACGAGGTAGTCGTCGGCGCCGGCGCGGAGGCCCCGGACCTTCTGCTCGACCTCCTTCTCGGCGGTCAGCATGATGATCGGGACGTGGGTCGTGCTGCCCTCCGTCTCCCGGATCTTGGCCGCGACCTGGTAGCCGTCCTGCTTGGGCAGGGTGACATCGAGCAGGATCAGCGCCGGTGCCTCGATCTCCCAGAGGCGCAGCGCCTCGGTCCCGTCGCCCGCGACGACGACCTCGAAACCTTCTTGCTTGAGGGTGACTCGAAGCAGGCGCTGGACGTTCGGGTCGTCATCGACGACGAGAATCTTGGTCATGCGTGTGGTCTGATGCCTCCACCGGATGCGCCGGTAAGCCCCCCGAGTCCGTGACCCCGCCGCGCGAGCGGAGTATAGCGAGCGCGCCGGAGGGCACCGGCCGGGCGGCGAGACGCCACGCCTACTTCTCGGCCTCGACGATGCCGCCCATACCCTTGGCCAGGTAGCCGGCAAAGGGTTCGATCATCCGGGTGAACTCCGTCGGGATGACGAACTTCGTCGAGGGGCTGGCCCCGAGCGCCTTGAGCGCCTCGAGGTACTGGAGGGCCATCGTCTTCTGGTCGATGCCCTTGGCCGCCGAGAAGATCTGCTGGAGGGCCTCGGAAAAGCCCTGGGCCCGGAGGATCGCCGCCTGACGATCGCCCTCGGCCTTGAGGATCTCGGCTTGCTTGGTGCCCTCGGCCACATTGATCGAGGCCTGCCGGGCACCCTCGGATTCGGTGATCACGGCGCGCCGCGTTCGTTCCGCGGACAGCTGCCGGTTCATCGCGTCCTGGACGTCCCGAGGCGGCACGATCTCCCGGATCTCGACAGTCGTGACCTTGCCGCCCCAGCGCTCGGTGACCTCGTCGAGCTTGATCCGGAGCGTCTCATTGATCTGCTCGCGCTTGGATAGGACCTCGTCGAGGGGGATGTCGCCGATGACCGCACGCAGAGTGGTCGCGGCCACGCCGAGAAGCATGTCGTCGAAGCGCTGGGCGTTGAGGACGCTGCTGAGTGGATCCTGGATCCGCCAGTAGATGAGGAAGTCGACGTCGATCGGGGCGTTGTCGCCGGTGATCGTCCGCTGGCTCGGGACCTCGGTCAGCGTCTCGCGGAGGTCGACCCGGACGGGCCGGTCCACGATCGGGATCAGGAACCGGATGCCGGGGCCGCGGGTCAGCGTCTCATCGGTCCGCCCCAGGCGGAAGACCACGAGCCGCTCGTACTGCTGGACGATGCGGACCGAGAGGTAGATGAAGACCAGCGCGACGACGACGAGAAATCCGCCGATCGCGAGGGTTAGCGGCAATTCCACGGTGACCTCCAGAGGTGCCGATCCAACGACATGGCCGGATCACGCACCCGTCGATGATGACGGTTCCGGCTCCACGATAAGCGTCAGCCCTTCCATGCCCACGATCCGGACGTGCGTCCCGCGATCGATGGCGGCGCCGTCCTGCGAGCGGGCCGACCAGTGCTCCTTGTTGACGTAGACCGAGCCTCTCGGCGCAACCCGCGAGCCGACGATCCCCGACGCCCCGACAGGGACCGCAACGGCGGACGTGCCGTTGCCGATCCGCCTCGAGCGGACGGCGGCCCAGGCGATGAGCGCCCCGAAGCCAGCCGTGGTCAGCGTGGTGACCAGCAGGAGCGGCATCGCGACGGCCACGGCCGGCTCGAGCGGATCGCCCGTGTTCGTGTAGAACGCCGAAGCGCCCAGCACGAAGCAGATGACGCCGCCGAGGGTCAGGAGGCCATGGCTGGTGACCGTCAGCTCGAGGACCAGGAGGACGATGCCCAGGCCGACGAGCAGCAGGCCCGCAACGTTGAGCGGCAGGCTGCCGAAGCCGACGAGGGCCAGGATGATCGACAGGGCCCCGAGGATGCCGGTGACGAAGTTCGGATGGATGAGCTCGAAGAGCAGGCCGTAGAAGCCGATCGTGAAGAGGATGAAGGCGATGTTCGGGTCGGACAGGAGGTGGAGGAAGCCCTGGAACGGGTTCATCGCGGCGTCCTGGATCGTAGCTCCGGTGAGGTCGAGGCTCAGCGTCTGGCCACCGGCGACGGAGACCGTCTTGCCGTTGGCCGCGCTGAGGACCTCGGCCAGCGAGCCGGCCAGCCCATTGACCGCCCCGACCGAGACGGCCTCGCTGGCCGGCGACGATTTCGCCTCGCTGACGGTCGAGACGGCCCAGGCCTCGTTCCGGCCGCGCTCCTGGGCGATGGCCCGCATCTTGGCGATCGCATCGTTGCGGACCTTTTCGCCGAGGGTGCCGGTGATGTCGGCCCCCGACGAGTCGATCGGTGAGGCGGCCCCGATGTTCGTCCCGGGCGCCATGTAGGCGAGGTTCGCCGCCAGGGTGATGAACGTCCCGGCGCTCGCGGCGCGGGCCCCGGCCGGGGCGACCCAGACGATCGTCGGCATCCTGGCCTCAAGGAGGGCGGTCACGATGGCCTGCGTCGATTCGAGGCTTCCGCCGGGCGTGTCAAGCTCGATGACGACGGCGCTGGCGCCCTCGTCCGCCGCACCCTTGATGCCCTCGGAGATGTAACCGGCGAGGACGTTGTCGACGACGCCGGTGGCCCGCAGGACCACGACCTGGCTCCCGGCGGCGCCGGCTCCCCCGGCGGCACCGAAGGACATGATCGCGGCCGCGATGCAGGCGAACCAGAGCGGGCGACGGAGCGCGGTCGACATTCGATTCGAGGCCAGTATTGCACCGGCCCGGAATTACGCTGCGGGCGCTGGTTGGCGAGCCTCCAGCCAGGCGAACACGAGGGCGCTCCAGGTCTCCATCCGGTCGACGACCGCGGCGACCTCGTCGATGCCGACGAAGGCCCCCGACAGCTTCTCTGTCTCCCTGATCCTGACCGGTCGACCGGCCGCGTCGGCCGTGAAGACCGCGCCGAGGTGGACGACGCCGACGCCGGTCGTGTCGTCATTGAGGAGCCCGACCAGGCGGAAGTCGGGAAGGAAGGCGGCATCGAGCTCTTCGGCCCACTCGCGCGCCAGGCCGCCGGCGAGGTCGACGTCACCGGGATTGAGATGGCCGCCCACGCCGATCGAATAGCGGTCGTGAAGGCGGGCGTCGGCCCCGGCCCGCGTCCGCCGCATCAGGAAGTAGCGGTCGGCGTCGCGCAGCACGAGGTACGGGATGACCTGCTTGAGCTGCCGATCCTCCTCGGCCGCGCCACGATCCACGAAGCGCCCCTCGCGGCGAACAACGGCCTCGAAGTCCCCGAGATCCGTGTCCACGAGGCCGTACCAGCCCGGATCCCCCATTACCGCCGCCCGCGGGATGACCAGGACCTGCTCGCCGGTCACTGGGCACCGCCGTCGGGGTCCTGGAGGGTCGCCCGGGCGGTGGCGATCCGACGCTCCAGAGCGGCGACATCCGGGAGCCCGTCGCCGTCCGTGGCCAGGGCCTCGATCCAGCTGTCGATCGCGGCCCGGTAAGCCCGCAGCTCCTCGACGATGGCCGCGGCGTTGGTGGCCGCGATCCCGGCCCCCATCCGGGGATCGCCCCGGGCCAGCCGGGTCATCCCGTCCCAGCCAGACGCGGCGAGCGCTCTGGCCAGGGGCCACGTGGCCGCCCGCGAACTCCGCCCGGCGACCGCTTCGGCGAGGGCCACGGACGCCAGGAGCGGCAGGTGGCTGATCGCCGCCACCGCGGCATCATGGCTCGCCGCATCGAGATCAAGGGTCCGCGCGCCGCACGCCTCGGCGAGCCAGCGCACCGGCCCGGCCAAGTCGGGGTCCGAACCGGCCGGCACGACGACGACCCAGGGCCGATCGCAGAACAGGTCACCGCTCGACGCGGCATAGCCCGAGGTCTCGCGTCCGGCCATGGGATGGCCGCCGACGAAGGGGATGGCGGCCCGCTCCGCCGCTCTCATCACGGCGCCCTTGGCGCTGGCGACGTCCGTCACGACGGCGCCCGAAGCGAGCGCGCCACCAAGGTCGCCGCCGAGGCGCTCGATGAGCTCGATCGTCGCCAGCGGGGGCGCAGCGATGATCACGAGGTCGGCACCGGCGACGGCCACGGCCGGTCCAGCCGCGACCGAATCGATGACCCGGTCCGCGAGCGCGAGCCTCGGACCCCGGCCATCGGGGCTCCAGGCCGTGACCTTCGGCCCGGACCCGCGCGGGGATCCATCGCCCCCCGAGGCGAGCGCCCGAGCGATCGAGCCGCCGATCAGCCCGAGGCCGAGGATCGCGATCGAGTCGGGGCGCGCCGAGGTCACTCGACCCAGTCGCCGTCGCGGCGCGACCCACCCTCGCCGTGCCGGCGCCGGCCCTTGCGACGCTCATCGACCCGCTGTTCGCCCGGAGGTTCGGGCGGACCGGGCTCCTCAGCCGGATTGACCCGCCGGCTGACCCGACGCCGCTCGACATCACGTCGATCGTTCTGGAGCGGTGCCCCGCAACGGGGGCAGCGCCGCTCGTCGGCGAAGAGCTGCTCGATCGGCGCGGTGGCATACACCTCGCGGCCGCACGTTCGACAGATGATCCGGGGCATGCTTCCCTCGTTGCGTTCGACGCTGCGATCGTACCCGGCCGACCCCGGGAGCGCGTACGGAGCTCGGTCCAGGGTGCCGGTCAGCGCCGGGCGAATCCTCGACGGAGGCGGATGCGGCGACGCGTCCGAGCGCGAGCCCGATTCTCGACCCGACCGACGGGCGCGTCCTGGCGGACCAGCGCGACGTGGCTGGTGGCCGTGTGCACCGGCGCGGCATGGCCCCGGCCGCTCGTGCCCGGCCGCTTCGTCTCTCCGCCTCGGCACGGCCGGCTCACGCCCGTGATCGACTTGTTATGCCCCGGAGCACCCGCGACAGTGCCCGGACAGGGCGGCTTTGGCTTGGTCTCGTTCGAGACCGGTGGCGCCTGCGTGGGTGGCGCGGGCGTGGGCGGCGCGGGCGTGGGCGGCGCGGGCGTGGGCGGCGCGGACGTGGGGTGCGGCGTTACCGGCGTCGGTCGCGGGGCGACCGGCGTCGGGAGCGGCGTCACCGGTGTCGGGGCGACCGTGGGCGTCACCGGTGTCGGGGCGACCGTGGGCGTCGCCGGTGTCGGGCCTGTCGTTGGAATGGCCGGCGTCGGGGCTGTCGTAGCCGTCACGATCGGCGGCGTCGTGGCCGGGGGCTTGTTCGCGCCACTGCTTGCCCCCGGAGCCGGGCTCGAGGACGGCGAAGGTGGCGTCGTCCCGGGCACGGCTGTCGGCCCGATGGCGGGCCCTGAAGGTGCAGGGGAGCCGAGGGCGACGGGACCAGCGGTCGCAGACGGCGCCGGGGTCCGGACAGCGGTCTGGGGAGCGACGTTGAGGGTGCCGACGAGGCCGAAGGCGACGATCGCGAGGACGAGGTTCACAGCGCCGAAGGCGACCACGAGGCGAAGGCGCTGGGAGGCTGTCACTGAGGCGATCTCTCCTCCTGTAGGCATGTCTCGAGGGGGACGATCCGGTGTCCCGATGCTAGCAGGATCGGCGTCTCCGCGGACGCCGGCACCTTCCGACGGATCAGCCGAAGGGCACGCTACGAAGGGCCTCGTAGCGAGCGGGCCCGCGGCCGAGATGGCTCCGATAGAGCACGACCCGGCCGGCGTCAAAGGCAAGATCGAGCTCGGCGGCCGCCGCGACGAGGCGCCGCCCGGCTTCCGCCCCCACCTGCACGCCGTCCGTCCGGGCAATCGTGAGGTGCGGCCGGAAGGGCCGCTCGTCGACGGCCCAGCCCTCGGCTGACAGCTCGGCAGTCAGGGCCGTGCCGAGGCGTCCCAGGGCTTCCGAGCCCGCCCGGATCCCCAGCCACAGGGCCCTCGGCCGGGCCGGATCCGGAAACGACCCGGCGCCGCCGATCCGGACCTCGAACGGCCGTTCGATCACGGCCGCCGCCGCGGTCACGGCTGCCGCCACGGCATCGACCCGCTCGGGCGCGGTCGGTCCGAGGAAGCGAATGGTGACGTGGAGACCCTCCATCTGAACCCAGCGGACGCGCGTGCCATCGGGCCCGAGTCCGTCGCGCACGTCGCCGACGACGTCGCTGATCCGGGTGGCCACGATCTCCGGGATCGGGACGGCCACAAAGAGTCGCGGATGCCCGGGCGGGCCGGCCGGCGGGCGACCCGAGGGGCGCCGCGGTTGGGGTTCCGTCACGGGGGCGTCGAGGGGGCCGCGCTCATTGGCCGGGCCCGTGATGCTCCCCGCTCCAGGTTTCCCGATCGTGGCGGAGGATCTCGTGGGCCCGATCGCGGTCGCGCCAGCCGAGGACCTCGACGGTCTTGTCCTCCAGCATCTTGTAGGTCTCGAAGAAGTGCTCGATCTCGACGAGGCGGTGCGGTCGCATCTGCTCGAGGCGCTCGATGTGGGCCTGGTTGGGATCGCCCTCGGCGACGCACAGGACCTTGAAGTCGGCGCCCTTCTCGTCGCGCATCTCGAGGACGCCGACCGGCCGGGCCCAGACATGACAGCCGGTGAACGTCGGCTCGTCGATGATCAGGAGGGCGTCGGTGTGGTCGCCGTCGTCGGCTCGGGTGCCCTCGATGAAGCCGTAGTCGAAGTTGTAGAAGACCGCCGACGAGAGCACCCGATCGAGGCGGAAGACGCCGGCCTCCTCATCGAACTCGTACTTGTTCCGGCTGCCGCGCGGAATCTCGACGACGACCTCGATGACATCCGGGAACTCGCCAGCCGCTTGCATCCCGCGACTGTACCTGCCGATCCGCCGCCGGGCATTTCAGGTGCCGGCTGACGCCCTGCTCGGCGGACCCGCATGGGTCCGCGGGTCAATCGTTATACAGGCGTTCCTCGATCAGCTTCTCCTGCACCGTTCGCCCGTTCGGGTCGAAGCAGGAGTACTCGAAGTGCTTCTCGAACTCGAGATCGACGTTGTCCTGGCCGCCGCGGTTCTTCTCGACCGAGACGATCACCCAGTCCCGGAAGCGCTGGGCCTGGTACGGGTTGAACTCGATGTTGACCTTGGCGACGATGTGGTACTTCTCGTTGAGGATCAGGATGATGTCGGCCTCGTAGTTGATCGCCGACGAGCCGCGCAGGTGGAAGTTGCGCAGGCGGGAGGCCTTGAGGCCCTCCTTGTCGGCGGCCACGATGGCGATCATCGGGACCTCTTCGGAGAGGGCGATGTCCTTCAGGCCGTTGACGACGTAGGTGACCTTCTCCGACTCCGTGTCCGGCTCCGGGATCTGGGGCACCTTCTGGAGGTAGTCGACGATCACAAGGAGCCGCCGGTCGCCGGCCAGCTTGCGAAAGTCCTGGACCAGCGAACGGACGTTGTTGATGGTGCTGGCCGTGGCCGAGCCGCGGAGCAGGAAGAGGTTCTGCCCGTAGCGCGCGATCCGATCCAGGGACGGGCGGAGGCGGGGGTTGTTGGCCAGGTTCGGCGCCTCGCTCCCCTCAGCGGACCACGTCCCGAGGATCTCCTTGCGGACGTCCTGGATCTTGATCGCACCGGCCTTCTGGGGCATGTGAGCGAGGGCCGACTCGAGGGCGATGAGGCGGTTGAGGAGGTAGGGCTCGTCGTGCTCGAAGCACAGGTACAGGACGCTCGCCTGGCCCGACGCGGCGACGTTGCGAGCCATCTGGAGGGCCATGGTCGTCTTGCCGGTCCCTTGGGCGCCGCCGATGAGGAGCAGCTCACCGGGTCGGAGGCCACCCCCGATCGTCTTGTCGAGCGGGGTCATGCCCAGCGGGACCGGCTGGTACTCGCCGAGCTGTCCACTCACGACCTTGTCGTTGAGGTCGACGAGGACGTCCAGCGCCGAACGCGGCGCCATGCTGCCCGTGTCGCTGTCGAGGCGCCAGGCGCTGGGCGCGGTTTCGGCGGCGGCCTTGGTGGCGGCGCCGGCCTTGGCTTCGGTGGTCACGTGTGGTAGGTCCTCCCCGAGTGGATCCCGAGGCCGCATCGTAGCACCGCGCAGATCGATTCCACCCGCCCCGACGGCCCCTCCCGAGCCGCCGAAGGTACCCCTCTCAAGCGGGCGAGGCGCCCAGGCCACGCTCGCCGAGGATGTCCCACAGGACGCAGATGGTCCGGATGCCCGTCTCGTAGTTCGCCAGCAGCATCGCCTCGTTGGGAGCGTGGGCGTGGTCGTCGGGATTGGCGAAGCCCATCAGGACGACGGGCAGGCCGAGCTGGTGGTCGAACATCTCGGCGACCGGGATGGAACCGCCCGAACCGACGAAGAGGGGCGGCCGGCCGAACGTCGCCTCGAGCGCCTCGGCCGCCGCCCTGGTCACGGGATGGTCGAGCGGCGTGCGAACAGGGCGGCCGGTCCCGAGATTCTGGACCGTGGCCGTGACGCCGGGCGGACAGACCTCCTCGACGAAGGCCGTGAAGCGTTCGAAGAGGGTGTTCGGGTCCTGGTCCGCGACCAGCCGCATGCTGACCTTGGCGTGGGCATGGGCGGGAATGATGGTCTTCGAACCCTCCCCCTGGAAGCCGGCCCAGAGCCCGTTGACGTCGAGGGTCGGCCGGTTCCAGACCCGTTCCGTGACGGTATAGCCGGCCTCGCCGTGGAGGGACTTCGTGCCCGTGATGTCGAGCACCTGCTGCTCCGTGAACGGCAGCCCGGCGAGCCTTGCCCGGGCATCGGCGTCCAGCTCGACCACCGCGTCATAGAAGCCGGGGACCTTGACCCGCCCGTCGCGATCCTTGAGCTCGGCGATGATCCGGGCGAGGGCATTGGCTGGATTCTCGACGGCCCCGCCGAAGCCACCGGAATGCAGGTCGCCCGGCGCCCCGACGACGTCGATCTGGACGTAGAGCATGCCTCGCAGCGTCTCGGTGATGGCCGGGATGTTGCCGATGAAGAAGCCCGTGTCGCTGATCACGACGGCGTCGGCGCCAAGGCGATGGCGGTTCGCCTCGAGCCAGCCGGGCAGGCTGGCCGAGGTCGATTCCTCCTCGCCCTCGAAGGCGACCCGGAGGTTGAGTGGCAGGCCGCCCCGGACCTTGAACATCGCCTCGGCCGCCCGAAGGTGCATGTGGAGCTGGCCCTTGTCGTCGGCGGCTCCCCGGCCGATCATCCGGCCGGCGCGCACGAACGGCTCGAACGGCGCCGTGTCCCACAGGTCGATCGGATCGACGGGCTGGACGTCGTAGTGGCAATAGACGAGGACGGTCGGGGCTCCCGGTGCATGGAGCCAGTCGGCATAGACGATCGGATGGCCGGGGGTGTCGCAGACCTCGGCGTTGTTGAAGCCGATCCGCTCGAGCTCGGCGGCGATCCACTCCGCGGCCCGGCGAACGTCGCCGGCGTGGGCCGGAAGGGCCGAGATGCTCGGGATCCGGAGGAGCTCGAGGTAGGACTCCAGGCGCTCATCCTTGGTCGCGTCGAGGTGCGCCGCGAGCGCCAGGTCGAATGCCGGGTCGAGTGCCGTCATGGTGACCTCCACATGGTTCGGCCGGCGCTCCACGGGAGGCGCCGGCCGGAGGTTGCGCTGGATCGCGTGATCAGGCGGGGTTGGGGGCCGGCGCCTTGGCCGGCGGCACGTCGCGAGCCTTGGGCACATCGGCGGGCTGGGCCGTCCCGCCCGGCGACCCGGCGTCGCCGGTGTCCCGGCGGCGGGGCGGGATGCCGTGGAGGTTCTCCTTGGGCGGCAGGTCCGCGAAAAGGGTCTCGAAGGCGTTCGAGTCGACGGTCTCCTCGGCGATGAGCTTCTGGGCGAGGGCCTCCAGCCGGGAGCGGTTGGCCTCGAGGACCTCCGTCGCCCGCTCGTAGGCGCGATCGATGATGGCCCGGACCTCCTCGTCGATCTGGCGGGCGATCTCGTCCGAGTAGTTGCGCTGCTCGCCGATCTCGCGACCCAGGAAGACGAGCTCGTCGCGCTTGCCGAAGGACAACGGTCCGAGGCGATCGCTCATGCCGAACTCGGTGACCATCCGGCGGGCCAGCTGGGTGGCCTTCTCGATGTCGTTGCTGGAACCGGTCGTCGTGTCGCCGAAGACCATCCGCTCGGAGACGTTGCCACCGAGCAGGCCGGCGATCTTGTCCTCGAACTCGGACTTCGACTGGAGGTAGCGGTCCTC